>MEQN01000023.1:21669-27931 GCA_001770235.1 Betaproteobacteria bacterium RBG_16_58_11 | reverse complement strand
CCGTGAAAGAGTACATTGTGCGCGCCCATACCGACGCCGAGCGCTGGCAAGAAACCTTGGCCGCGCTGGAGTCAGTTAAAGCCGGCCGCTTGGCGGATGGCAAGGAAGTGGATGCCTGGCTTACTGGTTGGGGCAAAGCTACCAAGAAAAAATCCCGGCGTTGAGGCACTTCTTCTCAGCCGAGGCCTTGAGTGACTTGCAACGGCTGCACGACTTCATAGCGCAAGAAAATCCTGCTGCCGCCAGCCACGTGGCCCGCGAACTGCTTGACGGCATCAGCGGCCTGCGTCGCTTCCCGCGCATGGGCAAAAGGGTTGTCATCGCGCCTGAACAGCAAGCGCCGGACGAAATCCGCGATTGGCTCACCGGTAACTATATCGTCCGTTATCTCATCCTGGACGATCGCATCATCATCTTGCGCATCTGGCATGGTAAAGAGGATCGCGGTTAAGGCAGCGCTACCCCTGGTTTAAGTGCGCCGGGCGTTGGATGTAGAGCCGAATGAGGTTTAACCGGCACGACGCATCCCCCCAACAAAGCCCGAGCGCTTGTCATCCCCTGATATAATTGCTTATTTCCTTAGCACTCTCATGCTGAACATCAAATCTCATCTTTCGCAATTGCTCGTCGAAGCGCTGAATGTGGTCGCGCCCGACGCGCTTGGCACATCGATTGAACTCACGCGCCCGAAGCAGGAAAGCCATGGTGACTTTTCCTGCAATATCGCCATGCAACTTGCCAAGCCGCTGCAGCGAAAACCGCGCGAGGTGGCGAAGGATATCGTCGATGCACTCCCGCATTCGCCCTGGGTGGAAAAAACCGAAATCGCCGGTGCGGGTTTCATCAACTTTTTCCTGAGCAGCGCTTCCAAGCAGCGCGTCGTCAACGCGATTTTGCAAACGGGCGAGGCGTATGGCCACGCAGCCTCAAACGGAAAGCGCATGCAAGTTGAATTCGTCTCCGCCAATCCGACCGGGCCGCTGCATGTGGGTCATGGGCGCGGTGCGGCGTTCGGGGCGTCCCTGGCCAATGTGCTGGCGGCGGTGGGGTATCAGGTGGCGCGCGAGTATTACGTGAACGACGCCGGGCGGCAGATGGATATTCTGGCGCTCTCGACTTGGCTGCGCTATCTGGAGTTTAACGGTATCAATGTGCCGTTCCCGCCCAATGCCTACCAGGGCGATTATGTGCGCGACATGGCGAAGATCATTCAGGACCATCACGGCGACCGCTATATCCATGAACCGTGGCGCGTGCTGGATGGCGCGCCATCGGTGGAAGAAGATGCCGACGGGCACCTCGATCAACTCATCGCCAACGCCAAGCGGCTCTTGAGTGAAGACTACGCTTACATCCACAATCTGGCGCTGACCGAACAACTTGGCGATTGCCGCAACGACCTCACCGAATTCGGCGTCGTGTTCGATAGGTGGTTCTCGGAAAAATCCCTGTTCGACAGTGCGCTGGTTGAGCGTGCGCTGGCATTGCTCGAGCAGAACGGTCATCTCTACGTACAGGACGGCGCGACTTGGTTTCGCTCCACCCAATACGGCGACGAAAAAGACCGCGTGGTGAAGCGCGAGAACGGTCAATTCACTTATTTCGCTTCCGATATCGCTTATCACTTGAACAAATTCGAGCGCGGCTTCGATGAGCTGATCAATGTCTGGGGCGCGGATCACCACGGCTATATCGCGCGCGTCAAAGGCGCGCTGCAAGCCATGGGGCTCGATCCTGACAAGCTCACGATTGCCTTGGTGCAATTCGCGGTGCTGTATCGCGGCGGCGAGAAGGTGTCGATGTCCACCCGCTCGGGCGAATTCGTTACCCTGCGCGAGTTGCGCAGCGAGGTCGGCAACGATGCGGCGCGGTTTTTCTATGTGCTGCGAAAATCGGATCAGCATTTGGATTTCGATCTCGATCTCGCCAAGTCGCAGAGCTCGGACAACCCGGTGTATTACATCCAATACGCGCATGCGCGCTGCTGCTCGGTGCTGGCCAAATGGGGCGGCGCTCCGGCGATGCTGGCTAGCGTGGCGGACCTGGCCAAGCTCGCGATCCCCTACGAGCTCACGCTGTTAAAGCGCCTGAATGATTATCCGGAGACAGTGGAAATGGCCGCGCGGGAACTCGCGCCGCATCTGATTGCCTACTACCTCAAGGAGTTGGCTGCTGATTTCCACAGCTACTATAATGGCGAACAGTTCCTGGTAGAAGATGAGTCAACGCGCCTGGCGCGTTTGGCCTTAGTGTTGGCAACCCGCCAAACGCTCAAGAACGGCCTCGCGCTGTTGGGCGTTTCGGCACCCGAGAAAATGTGAGATGGCTATTAATCGCGACTACAAGAAAAGAGCTTCCGACGGCTTCAAGTCCAACAACCCGATGATCAACGGCATGGTGATCGGCGTATTGATCGGCCTCGCCATCGCCCTCGCCGTGGCGCTGTATATCAACAGCGCGCCCAGCCCCTTCAAGCAGGCGCAGCCGCCCGCCGCCACGACCCCGCAGCCCGCCGGCAAACCCGCCGCGAAACACAACGGCGCGCCAGGCCAAGCCGACAAGCCGGATGACAAGAAAAACCGTTTCACCTATTACGACATTCTTCCCGGCACCGAGCAGCCGGTGACCGACCAGGAAATCAAACAAACGCCGCAGGGCAGCAAGGATCAATATTTCCTGCAGGCCGGTTCGTTCCAAAACGAAGCCGACGCCAACAATCTCAAAGCCCGGCTGGCCTTGATGGGCATCGAAGCCACCATCCAATCCGCCAATGTGCCGGACAAAGGCGTATGGCACCGTGTGCGCGTCGGGCCGTTCAGCGATATCGAGGAAATGAACAAGTCGCGCACCACGCTAGCGCAAAGTGGTATTCAACCCAGTTTGATTAAAGTGCAGGAAGCGGGCGCGCCCGCCAAACATTAGGAACCCGACCATGACCTCTCGCCGTGAATTTTTGCTTGTCGCCGCCACGTTGCCATTTATCCCGCTTAACGCGCACGCGCTGACTCAAGGCAAGGAATATGCCTTGGTGCAGCCTGCGCTTGAAACACAAGATCCGAAGCGGGTCGAGGTGTTGGAATTTTTCTGGTATGGCTGCTCGCATTGCTTTTCCTTGGAACCGGATCTCACTGCCTGGGTAAAAACCTTGCCCAAGGGCGTGTATTTTCGGCGCATCCCGGCGGTATTCAACCCGAGTTGGGCGCCCATGGCGCGTGCTTTCTATGCGGCTGAGCTCTTAGGCGTAACGGAAAAATTGCACTACGATATTTTCAATGCGATTCACTTGTCGGGGCAGAATCTGAACAACCGCGAAACCTTGCTCAGCTTCGTGGAAAAATTGGGGGTGAACCGCAAACAGTTTGCGCAAAAATTGGATTCGCCTGAAGTCACCGCACGCGTGGAAACGTCCCAGCGTTTAGGCGCGGCCGCCCAGCTTCAAGGCGTGCCCGCGCTGGTGGTGGACGGCAAATACCAAACCTCGGTGACGCAAACCGGCAGTCATGAACAATTGTTCGTCACGCTAAACGGCTTGATTGTTCAAGCCCAAGCCGGCAAGAAGCGCTAGCCTCGGCCGGCGCGGATAAACGAGGCAGCAAATTGACAATCAATGTCGTTTTGGTGGATGACCACCCACTCTTCCTCAAGGGGCTGGAGTATCTGCTGCAAGCGCATGCGGAAGTCAAAATCGCCGCGCAATTCGCCGATATCGACAGCACCCGCGCCTGGCTCAAGGACAATGGCCGCGCCGATGTCGCGCTGCTCGATCGCAGCCTGCACGACGCCGATGGCTTGGCGCTGGTGCCGGACTTCAAGGCGCGCGGCATCAAGGTCATCATGCTCACCATCGCGGAGGAGGATCATGAGATCCGCGACGCCATCGAACGCGGGGTGGATGGCTATATCCTCAAATCCAGCGAACCGGAACAAATCATCCAGGCGATCATTTCGGTGCACATGGGCAACAGCATGCTGCCCTCGCACATCATGCAGAAGATGGCGCGCGGCGAGTTGATGCATGGCGCGTTCGATAAGCTCTCGCAGCGCGAGCTGGAAATCGTCAGCTACGTCGCACGCGGGCTCTCCAATCGCGCCATCGGCGACACGCTGGGGCTTTCCGAGAACACCGTGCGCAACCACCTGCGCAGCATCCTCGACAAGCTGGGCCTGGATAATCGGGTTCAAGTCGCCACCCTTGCCCTGAAACAGGGCATCTTCAGCCGTCCGGCCAAGGCTTGAGTGCCTGTTTGGTAATTTAGGACTAAATTGATAGTTAAAAAAGACTAGACAAGACTAGTTCTTTTGTTAAAATGGGCGTGCAAGTGTGATGCTTGTTTCTGTTCAACTAGCGTTTAAGCCCCGACTTCCCTCGGGGCTTTTTTTTGCCCGGAGCCCGGCCATACCCTTGCCGGATCGCGGAGCGGCTGCCGCTGCCCAGCCGCCCGGTATGGCGCGCTTGACTCCGCCTCCGCCGCCACCTAATAAAAAGAAAAACGCTGTCATACCCGCAACACCCCCCAGAAATGCTCACCGAAGGAGATACATCATGCAAGCGCGCCCGCTCTTCCTGTTGGTTTTTTGGTTGCCTCTCGCCGTATTGGGTTTAACCGCCGCCAGCGCCCAAGCCGCCGAGAATCCGGCGTTTTGGAAGCATCAAGTCAAAGGCGATTTCAATACGGTGCTCGCCGGCCTCAAGGGCTCGCTGGAAGCCAAGCAGTTCACGATCACCGGCGAGGAAAACCTGTCCAAGGGCCTGGAGAACAACAAGAAGGTTTTCGGCGAGGACAAATGGAACACCATCGGCTTCCAGAATGCGACCGCGATTCACTTCTGTTCGCTGGTATTCAACCAGGAAGTGTTCAACATGAGCATGGACTGGTCCGTCCTCTGTCCATTCAAGGTCGTGGTGTACAACATGAAGAAACATCCGGACCAGATCACCATCCTCACCGTGCGGCCCACTTATTTGCTGGCGAACGACCCGCAAAAGAAAGCCGCCGAGGTCGGCAAGAAAATCGAGGAGCGGATTCTCTCCTCGATCAAGGAAGGGGTGAAGTAACTCCATGCTGCAATAACAAGGCTGTTTTGCCTTTCTGCCCGCAGCCCCATCAAGCTTGCCGGCCGGACGCCGATATTCTTTTAATTAGGGAGAATTTAGGCTCACTCATGCCCGTGCCGGACGATCACAAGGACGCTATCCTCGCCCTGCTCATGCTGGACGAGGATTTGGCTTACCTGATTGTAAACAGCGAGCTCAATATCGAGTTTGCCAGCCGCGAAGCGGCCGGGTATGGCGTGACGACGCAACACAAGCTTGCCCAGGGCCCGGAATGGCTTGCCGCCTTGCGCCCGCGCCTGGCGCAACTGTTCGAGCGTCCCTCGCTGTTCACCCACTCGACGCTGGATCAAGCGCAGCACCCGATCATGCTCCAAGCCCAGGTCGTCCCCATCGCGGGCGCGCCGCGCCTGCTGATGCTGTTGCGCCGCTCGGGGGATAGGCCGGCGCATCCGAATCAAGCGCCTTACCATGCCGCCACCGGGCTCTATAGCGCGGCCTTCATTGAAAATAAAATCGATGAGGAATTGGAAAGGATCAAGCGCTTCCCTTCCGTGTTCAGCCTGCTCGCGCTGCATTTCGTCCCCGTGCCGGAGCCGCTCGCGCCGCTGGGCGATCTGTTGCGCATTCATTTTCGGGCGACCGATATCGTCGGCCACGCGCCGCGCGACGGCTTTCTTGCGCTGCTGCCGGGCGCCACGCTCGACCAGGCGCAACTCGCCGGGGCGCGCCTCGCCGCCTTGGTCGAGGATTTCCGCTTCGCGCTCCCCGCGCCGATCGCCATGCGCTACACTGCCGTGGAGGCGGTCGCGACCGACACACGCGCCACTTTGTTCGCACGCTTGAACCAAGCCGAATCCATCCTTGCCCATGCTTAAATACTAAGAGGCCCTATGCGCGCCGCCGACTTGTTCGTGAAATGCCTGGAAGCCGAAGGCGTCGAATTTATTTACGGTATTCCCGGCGAGGAGAACCTCGATGTGATGGATGCCTTGCTCGATTCCTCCATCAGCTTCATCACCACGCGCCACGAGCAAGGCGCTGCATTCATGGCCGATGTGCAAGGCCGGCTCACCGGCCGGGCCGGTGTATGCTTGGCGACGCTGGGGCCGGGCGCCACCAATCTCGTCACCGGGGTGGCGGATGCGAACATGGATCACGCGCCGGTGGTGGCGATCGCCGGCCAAGCCGCGACCAACCGCCTGCATA
>MEQN01000023.1:16236-21625 GCA_001770235.1 Betaproteobacteria bacterium RBG_16_58_11 | reverse complement strand
TTCAACCCATCACTAAATACGCGTCGCAAATTCTCAACCCGGAAATTATTCCCGAAGTCGTGCGTAAGGCGTTCAAAATCGCGCAAAGCGCGAAACAAGGCGCGGCGTTCATCGACTTTCCGGAAAATATCGCGCGCATCGAAGACATCGATATCAAACCGATCACGCCGCGCCCGGTGACCACCCCCTATCCCGCCGAAGTCAGATTGGCGGCCGTCGCCAAAATGATTTCGGAAGCGCAATTCCCTTTGATCCTCGCGGGCAACGGCTTGTTGCGCGCTGGCTGTTGCGACGCCTTGGTCGATTTCGCCGAGAAGCTCAATATCCCGGTCGCCACCACCTTCATGGCGAAAGGGGCGATCCCTGCCTCCCACCCGCTCAGCTTGGGCACGGTGGGGCTGCAAGCGCATGATTATGTGTCATGCGGCTTTGACCGCGCCGATTTGGTGATTTGCATCGGTTACGATTTAGTGGAATACCCGCCCAAGCTGTGGCATCAAACCGGCGACCGCAAGATCGTGCATATCGACACGCTGCCGGCGGAGGTGGATTCCTTTTACGAGATCACCGACGGCGTGTTGGGCGATTTTCGGGTGAGCTTATCCGAGTTGGCCAGGCGCTCGGCGCATCACCGCGGCCATCTGCATGAAAAACTGCGCACGGCGATTCTGCGCGAGCTGCACGATAATGATGACGACGCCGGCTTTCCGATCAAGCCGCAGCGCATCATCGCCGACTTGCGCCGGGCGCTGGCGCCGGAAGACATCGTGATCTGCGACGTCGGCGCGCACAAAATGTGGATGGCGCGCATGTTCCCCTGCGAAAAACCCAACACCTGCATCATCTCCAACGGCTTCGCCAGCATGGGCATCGCCGTGCCGGGCGCGGTCGCCGCCAAGTTGAATTTTCCCGGCCGCAAGGTGGTGGCGGTGACCGGTGACGCCGGCTTTCTGATGAATTCGCAAGAAATCGAAACCGCGCTGCGGGTACAAACCCCGTTCGTGATTTTGATTTGGAACGACGCGTCCTACGGCTTGATCGAATGGAAGCAGCAGAACCAATTCGGCCGCACGTCAAACGTCAAATTCAACAACCCGGATTTCGTCAAATACGCGGAATCGTTTGGCGCCGCAGGTTACCGCGTGACTTGCGCCGAAGATTTGCTGCCGACCCTAAACAAAGCGCTGCAACAGAATATCGTGACAATCATCGACTGCCCGGTGGATTACCGCGAGAACTTGAAATTGACGGCGAAATTGGGCGAGATGGTGTGTCCGATTTAGGGATGAAAACTTAACCACGGGGGACACGGAGTTCACGGGGAAACCAAAAAGCTATTGCGCTTGAATTCTTTCACCCGCTTGGTGCATTGGCTCAATACTACAACTTAATTGCCCTTTCCCCGTGTGCCCCGTGCTCCCCATACCCCGGAGGGTAGGCTGCGCGCTGGTTAATTGCTTTTAAGGGTTAGTGCTTCGCGCCCGACACCGCGATTGCCTCCAGTTCCGGCGCATAGCAGGTGAGGCGGTTGCGTCCACCGGCCTTGGAGGCATACAGCGCCACGTCGGACTGTAAAATCAATTTTTCGTAGCTGGCCAAGTCGGCGGAATACTCGGTCGCGCCCATGCTGACCGTGACGGGAATGGTCATGTTGTCGTAGATGACCGGCTCCAGCTCGATCATTTCGCGCAGGCGATCGCCAAATATGCACGCGCCCTCGATCGGCGTTTCGGGCAGGATCAGCGCGAACTCTTCGCCGCCATAGCGGCCCACCACATCGGATGAGCGCAACTGATCGCTGATGCGGCGCGCCACTTCCACCAGCACTTTGTCGCCGGCGAGATGGCCATAGGTGTCGTTGACCTTCTTGAAGAAATCCAGGTCGAATAAAATCATCGAGAACGTGCCGCCGTGGCGCCGCGTGCGATCGAACTCACTCTCCAGCCGGGTCTCCAGATAACGCCGATTGTAAATGCCGGTGAGCCCGTCGCGATTGCTGATCTCGCCCAGCGTGTCGAGTGCGTCTTTCAGCATGTTGGTCGCGATGGCGGTGTCGGTGGCGTCGAACATGACCACGCACACCGACTCCGGCTTGCCACTTTCGTTGTTTACCGGCATCAGCATGCAGTTCTGGTACATATGATCGGCGCCGCCGGTAATCGGGCGGTTGTGCGCGAAACGAAACAGATATGGGCGGTTTTCCCACGAGATAAATGCAAAGTTGTTGAGCATGATGACCGTGTTCACTTTTTTGGTGAACCACGGCTTGGGCAGCTCGGGGAAGGCGTCGAATATGTTTTTCCCCAGCATCTCTTCCGAAGGGCGGCCGCTGTGGTGCGCCATGAAGTTGTTCCAAAGCCGCACCTCGAAGTTTTTATTCAGCACGAAGATGCCGACGTCGATCCGTTTAAGAACGTTTTCGGCCAGGTTGGGTGGAGACGCGCCTTCACTCATGGGACGGGCTCAAATCGCCGCGATGAATTCGTCTACGATGCCACGGATCTTTTCGATGCCGTCTTCCGGCATGAGCATGGTGAGATGCGCGACGAAATTGCGGTCTTTGATGGTGAAGTTGACTTCCAGCAAAAGCGAATGGGTCCACTGCACTTTTTTTGGGTCGATGATTTGCGCCGCCGGCACGTCACGCGCCATGATCGAGGGCATGGAGAAACTCAGGTCGGCCGGCCCATGGGTCTCGGTGAAGTTGCGGATCTGCTCCATCATGCCGCCCAAACACGCGCCGGACAGGATATTCGCCACGTCGAGCAGCAGCTCGGCTTGGCTGCTCTCGCCCAGGTCGCCCTCATATCCCATCAGGTCGGCCAAGGCATGGCTGCCCGGCTCGCCGAAAATGATAATGGCCTCGCCGCGCAAATAGCCCTGGAACGATTGGCGCACCGCGCTGACCAGAATATTTTTTCCTACCAAATCGGCCAAGGTGGCCGGCAGCTCGACCACTTCCACCACCCGAATGCGCGGCACCGACAAATCGACAAACGCATCCAGCAGCATGGCGAGCGAGGAGCCGGCTTGGCCCATCGCAATATTGGTCAGCTCCTGCAGCGCGTCGCGCTGATCGTCGGTGAGCGGGTTGATCTGGGTAAGACTCATATCACACCATATTGCTTGAGAATTTCATTGAGCGCGTCGAAGGAAATCGGCTTCTTCACGAAGGCGATCGCGCCCATCGCCATCACGCGCTCTTGTGCGATCGGCTGGATATCGGCCGAGACCACGATCACCATGCTATTCATGTCTTCCTGGCGCAAAGCCTCCAGCACTTGGTATCCATCCATTTCCGGCATGTTGAGATCGAGAAACATCACGGCGGCCTTGCCCTCGCGGTAGGCAGCCATCGCTTCGATGCCGTTAGCGGCTTGCGCGATGCTCACATCCCACTCGGGCGGCAGCGACTTGATCAGCATCTTGCGCGCCATGGCCGAATCATCGACGACTAGAATAGGCAGTGACATGGTAGGAACGGGAACCTCTGTTTTATGTTTCTTGCTTTAGCTGTATCGGCATCCAGACTAAAAGCTTTAGCGGTCGATTGGCGTCGGGGGAAGACCGAAGAAAGGCTATGGGCGCGCGATCACAAGGAATGGCCGTAGCCGGGTACGGTAAAATTGAAATTAGTCAAGGAGTTGGCTAAAGAAGCCCTTTTCCACCAATTCCAAGGTCAGCGCGGCGTAATCGCGCGCGCCGGGGCTGGATGGAGCATAGGCGAAGACATCTTTGGCTTGGCTCGGACTCGCGGCGAGGGCGACATTTTCCACTATCCGCGTCTCGCATAACTGCTCGCCATAGCGTTCCTTGAGCTTGTCATATATCTCGAATGACAGCTTGCGGCGGCCATCGAAGCGGGTGAGCACGATACGCTTTTCGAACTTGCGATTG
Organism: Betaproteobacteria bacterium RBG_16_58_11; assembly: GCA_001770235.1. GTDB lineage: Bacteria > Pseudomonadota > Gammaproteobacteria > Burkholderiales > Thiobacteraceae > RBG-16-58-11. Next base: position 17,728 of record MEQN01000023.1, on the reverse strand, counting down.
AGCGGGCCTTCCAGCGCTTTCAAGGCCAGATCGAGTTTGTTCACGCTTTGCATCGACAAAAAATCGGCCGACACCGGCACCAACACCCGATCCGCGGCCAGCAGCGCATTCAGCGACAGCACGCCCAGCGTCGGGCAGCAATCGATCAGGATGGGCGCGCCCTCTTGCCCCAGCGATTCCTCCAGCCCCGCTTTCAGCTTGCGTGCTGCGGTCGCGCTCCGGCTTTGCAGCGCCTCGACCTTGGCGAGCTCCATATGCGCCGGAATCACGCGCACGCCGGTAGCGAGTTCGCGCAGCAGCGCCGGCAAGGGGATGTCGTCGCGGAAAAAAGCCGAGATCGACGTTTCGCCGGTCACCGGAGAGACGCCCAGGGTCAGGGTGAGATGGGCTTGCGGATCAAGATCGATGGCGATCGGGCGTTTTTCCATGCGCGCCAGACCCGCCGTGAGATTCACCGTGGTGGTGGTTTTGCCGACCCCGCCTTTTTGATTGAAGACCGCGATGACGGCCATCTTCAGTCCACCATCGCGATACTAAGCAAGTCGTGCCGAGAGTTCATATATTTTAAAGCCTACTCCACCGTTACCGACTTGGCGAGGTTGCGCGGCTTGTCCACATCGGTGCCTTTTTTCAGCGCCGCATGATAGGCGAGCAATTGCACCGGCACCGCATGCACGATAGGCGAGAGCACGCCCATGTGGCGCGGGGTGCGGATCACATGCACACCCTCGGCCTCACCAAAATGGCTGTCGAGGTCGGCAAAAATGTATAGCTCGCCGCCGCGCGCATGGACTTCCTGCATATTGGATTTCACTTTTTCCAGCAGCACGTCATTCGGCGCGATCACCACCACCGGCATATTGCTATCCACCAAGGCCAGCGGGCCGTGCTTTAATTCCCCGGCGGGATAAGCTTCGGCGTGGATGTAGGAAATTTCTTTCAGCTTCAGCGCGCCTTCGAGCGCGATTGGGTAGTGCAGGCCACGCCCCAGGAACAAGGCATGCTCTTTGTGCGCGAAGCGCTCGGCCCAGGCTTGGATTTGCGGCTCCAAATTCAAGGCATGCTGCACGCTGCCGGGCAGATGGCGCAGGGCTTCGAGATGAGCGTGCTCATCCTGCGGCGTGAGGTGACCGCGCATTTTGGCGAGCACCAGCGTGAGAATGAACAGGGCCGCGAGTTGGGTGGTGAAGGCTTTGGTCGAAGCCACGCCGATCTCGGCCCCGGCGCGGGTGTAAAACACCAGCTTGGAGGCGCGCGGAATGGCGCTCTCGCGCACATTGCAAATCGACAGGGTCTTGTCGTGACCGAGTGCTTTGGCGCGCTTTAACGCCTCCATCGTATCCAGCGTCTCGCCCGATTGGGAAATGGTGACGATGAGCTGCTTGGGATTCGGAATCGAATCGCGGTAGCGGTACTCGTGACCCAATTCGACATTGCACGGAATTTTCGCGATCGATTCCAACCACAGCTTGGCCACCAGACTGGCGTAGTG
>MEQN01000023.1:16114-16228 GCA_001770235.1 Betaproteobacteria bacterium RBG_16_58_11 | reverse complement strand
CAGCACGCTATCGGCATCTTGGAGCACGGCCTCGGCATCCGGGCCGAGCAAAGCGGGCGAGACGCCTTCGGCGAGTAGCCCTTCCAGCGTGTCAATCAGCGCGCGTGGCTGCTC
>MEQN01000023.1:14906-16098 GCA_001770235.1 Betaproteobacteria bacterium RBG_16_58_11 | reverse complement strand
ATGTAGTGTTGATACGGGCCCAGATCGACCGCATCGGCGGAAAGGTCGGAGACGCGCACCGGGCGTTCGACGGTGTGCCCCTCGCGATCGACGATTTTGATCGTGTCGCGCGTCACCAGCGCTACATCGCCCTCATCCAGATAAATTACATTGCGCGTAGCGGAAATAATCGCCGAGACATCGGAAGCGAAGAAATTTTCACCCTCACCCACGCCGATCAATAGCGGGCAGCCGACGCGCGCGCAGCACAAGATATCAGGCTGCTTCGGAGTCACTACCCCGATGGCATACGCGCCATCCAATTCGGCCACCGCCTGCCGCGTCGCCTCGAACAAATCGCCGGACTGCTTGAAGTAGTAGTGAATCAGATGCGCGATCACTTCGGTGTCGGTCTGCGACTCGAACACATAACCGAGCGCTTTGAGCCGTGCACGCTGTTGTTCGTGATTTTCGATAATGCCGTTATGCACCACGGCAATATCGCTTTGCGAGAAATGCGGATGCGCGTTGCTTTCGGTCACGCCGCCGTGGGTCGCCCAACGGGTATGGCCGATGCCCATGTGGCCGGTGAGCTTTTGCGCCAGCGCTTCATTCTCCATTTCCACCACGCGCCCGACGCGCCGCACCCGCTGCAAGCCGTCATTCAGCACCGCGATGCCGGATGAATCGTAACCGCGATATTCCAGGCGCTTGAGGCCTTCGATCAGGATAGGGACCACATCGCGCTTGGCGATGGCGCCAACAATGCCGCACATAAAAAACTCCGTTATCCGTGAATGGTAATCGGTGATTGGGTCACTCGCGCACGAATCACCCAATCACCATTAACCGTTTACTTTTTTGTCGGTCGCGTCCAACCGGTAATCGTTAATTGTTTCACGCGAGAAATCGTCAACTCGCCCGCTGGCGCATCGCGCGTAATGGTCGAACCCGCGCCGATGGTCGCCCCTTTCCCCACCGTTACCGGCGCCACCAATTGGGTGGCCGAGCCGATGAACACTTCATCCTCGATCACGGTGCGGTGCTTATTCGCGCCATCATAGTTGCAAGTGATGGTGCCCGCGCCGATGTTCACTTTGCCGCCGACCGTTGCATCGCCGACGTAGGACAGGTGATTCACCTTGCTGCCCGCGCCGATTTGGCTGTTTTTAATCTCGACGAAATTTCCGATATGAGAATCTGTAGCCAAAGT
>MEQN01000023.1:10988-14862 GCA_001770235.1 Betaproteobacteria bacterium RBG_16_58_11 | reverse complement strand
CGCCGATCTGCGTGTCTTCGATATGACTGAAAGGCTGTATTTTCGTGCCTTCCGCCACACTCACATTCTTCAGCACACAGTTCGCGCCGATGCTGACATTATTGGCCAGCGACACCTTGCCTTCGAACACGCAATTGACATCAATGACGACATCTCGGCCGCAATCCAGCTCGCCGCGCACATCGAAGCGCGCCGGATCGAGAATCATCACGCCGCGATTGGCGAGCTTCTCTGCATAGTTGCGTTGATAAATGCGCTCCAACTCGGCCAGTTGCAATTTGCTGTTTACCCCCAGCACTTCCCACAGCGCATGCGGATGGCTGGTTTTGACCGGCACGCCCTCACGCACCGCCATGGCGATGGTGTCGGTTAAGTAGTACTCGCCCTGCGCGTTGTTGTTCTTGAGTTGACCCAGCCAGCTCGCGAGCTTGGCGCTGGGCGCTACGAGAATGCCGGTATTGATTTCACGGATTTGACGCTCGGCGTCGGTGGCGTCTTTCTGCTCCACAATGCGCTCGACCCGGCCATCGGTGCCGCGCACGATGCGCCCGTAGCCGATCGGGTCGGGGAATTCAGCCGTGAGCAGCGCCATGTTGTCGCTGCCCGCCAGATCCAGCAGATGCGCCAGCGTGTCATGCCGCGTCAACGGCACATCGCCATATAACACCAAGGTCAGCCCGGTAGCATCGAGATGCGGCAGCGCCTGTTGCAAAGCGTGGCCCGTACCTAACTGCTCTAGCTGCGGCACCCAAGTAATATCCACACCCGCAATGCTATTGGGCACGGCCTCGCCGCCGTAGCCATACACCACGCACAATTTTTCCGGCTTCAAGCCCCGCGCCGTCGCCAACACATGGTCGAGCAGCGCCCGCCCGGCGAGCGGATGCAAGACCTTGGGAAGATCGGAATACATGCGGGTACCCTTGCCTGCGGCAAGGATCACGATGTTTAGGGGAAATGCCATGGAAGATTAGTGGTTGCTCAAATGCCTGGGATTATAAACAAAAAGGCGGCACATCTCTGCCTAGGATGTGGAATTCCGGCTCCTGGTCAACTTTTATCCTGATAGCTTTGTATCCGCTTATCATCCCTGCTCTCCCCTTATTTTCTTGCCGACATCATGACTTCCATCTAAAATCTTCCAGCATTAAGTTCAAATAATTGATATGGGGGGGTTATGCGTAATTTTTTATTTGTATTGGCATTCGTTGTACTTTTAAGCGGTTGCACGTTTAATGCGCCCGCTTATACCGTTTCTATCCCGAACATTCAAAAACTCCGCGATGTTGGCCCATCAAAGGTCGCCGTCAAGGACGTCACCTTTCCTCCATCGGAGAAGGATAAACTAAATCACGTGACCCTGAGGGGCAGCTCATTTAACTCCCCTTATGACGGTTCTTTTGCGAAATATTTAAGGGAAGCGCTTCGCCAGGAATTTTTAGAGGCCGGCAAGCTGGCCGAACAATCTGATCTTGAATTAACAGGGGTCATGTATCGTAACGAAGTTGATGCCTCTGGGATTAACGTGGGAAACGCTTCAATCGGTGCTCAATTTACGGTACGCCGTAACAACGCGGTGAAATTCGATAAGAAGCTTTCCGCGGATCACCAGTGGGAGTCTTCGTTTGCCGGGGCGGTTGCCATCCCTGCTGCAATCAATAACTACCAAACCGCTGTGCAGAAGCTGTTATCTACACTTTATTCCGATATCGAATTTCAGGACTCCATAAAATGAGCAAATACCATCCCCTTTCTACCCAGCTTTCCTTTATAAAAAGAACTGTAGGTCTTGGGCTCGCTTTTGCCGCCCTAACTTGGCTTGGTGGGTGCGCCCATCCAATCGTAATTACCCCGCAACTACAAATGCTGGAAACAAAATCGGGGCCCATTTCTACAAAGAACGCTGGGTATTTCATAGCAAAATCAGACCGGGAGAAACAGGTCATCACGCCAGGCGGTGGTGGTGACAAAGTTAGCTACTACCCTTACAAGGAACTTGAGCCGGCTTTATACAAAGCACTAACTGGCGTTTTTAATAGAGTCTATACATTAGAGTCACTCGACAACAAGGACTACATCGCGAAACAAAATATTAAATTCATTTTCGTTCCGCAAATTGAAACGGCGTCTTCTTCTACGGGAATCCTGACTTGGCCACCTACAGACTTCATTGTTTCCATCGATTGTTCCGCCATGGATGAGTCCGGGAAAATTCTTTGGAAAACAAAGGTAAATGAAAGCGGCCATGCCGAATATCAAGAGTTTTTGGGTGATTTCGCCTTATCTGCAAAACGCGCTAGCGAGAAAGCTTTTAAAGTGTTTCAGGATGCGCTTGTTAATGCGCCAGAATTTTTACACGGAAAATAATAATCAGGAGGGATATATTTTGAGATACACGACTTCGTTCCATTTTTTTCTGCTGGGCACTTTATTCAGTGGCTGCGCGTCTATCACTGGAAGTGAGATGCAAAGCGTCTCAGTTCAAACACGCACTAAAGGTGGATTGCCTGTTAAAGAAGCCTCCTGCAAGTTAACTAACGATCGCGGGATTTGGATGGTCACCACCCCTGCAAGCATAATGGTTAGAAAATCCGCTGCCGATATGTCCATTTCATGTGAAAAGGAAACATTTGAGCCTGGAATGGGACGGGCGGTCTCTAAGGCAAATGGCGGAATGTTCGGGAATATTATCTTCGGTGGCGGCATCGGTGCAATCATCGACCACTCCAAAGGAACAGCGTACGATTACCCTAATTTTTTTGATATCGAAATGGGGGCAAATCAGGTTTGGGGGGGTTCGGCTGACGCATCCCAGCAGACAGAATCAATGACCAACTAATTTCTTCCTCATCAAATTTAAAAGGGCAGCCGATGGCTGCCCTTTTTTGTCAGGATGATCTCCGTAAAAGGCTTACCCTCTCTAGCCCTTGCGCAATTTCTGAATCGTCGCCAGTTGCGCCACGGCCTGCGCGAGTTCGATTTGCGCTTGGGCGATTTCCATTGCACCGGTGCGGTTCTTCATGGCTTCTTCCGCATCGCGTTTGGCTTCCAGCGCCTTGGCTTCGTCCAGGTCTTTGCCGCGAATGCCGGTATCGGACAGGATAGTAATGACGTCGGGCTGGATTTCCACCAAGCCGCCATTCACGTAAATCAATTCCTCGTCTGCCTGATCCGGCACTTTGATGCGGACCGAGCCAGGTTTGAGCTTAGTCACCAGCGGCGCATGGCGCGGGTAGACGCCGAGTTCGCCGCGCACGCCGGGCACAATCACGAATTCCGCGATGCCGGAGTACAGCAGCTTTTCCGCGCTTACTACGTCCACATGGATGGTCATTGCCATAATGTTCCTTACTCGCCCCCCACCCTGGCCCTCCCCCTGGGAGGGGGAGAGAAGGGAGAGTTTCTATTACTGAATGGTTTTCGCTTTTTCGACGGCTTCTTCGATGCCGCCGACCATGTAGAACGCTTGCTCGGGCAGGTGATCGTATTCGCCGCTGACAATCGCCTTGAAGCCTTTGATGGTGTCTTTGAGCGAAACGTATTTGCCGGGCGAGCCGGTGAACACTTCGGCCACGAAGAAGGGCTGCGACAGGAAGCGCTGGATTTTACGCGCGCGGGCCACGGCCAGTTTGTCTTCGGGGGAGAGCTCGTCCATGCCCAGAATCGCGATAATGTCGCGCAATTCCTTGTAGCGCTGCAAAGTGGCTTGCACCGAACGCGCGGTGTTGTAGTGCTCTTCGCCCACGACCAGCGGATCGAGTTGGCGCGAGGTGGAATCGAGCGGATCGACCGCCGGGTAAATCCCCAGCGATGCGATGTCGCGCGATAGCACCACGGTCGCATCCAAGTGGCCGAAGGTGGTGGCGGGCGACGG
>MEQN01000023.1:4475-10930 GCA_001770235.1 Betaproteobacteria bacterium RBG_16_58_11 | reverse complement strand
AGTAATGCGCTCTTGCAGGCGGCCCATTTCTTCCGCCAGCGTCGGCTGGTAACCCACCGCGGACGGCATGCGGCCCAACAGCGCGGACACTTCGGTGCCGGCCAAGGTGAAGCGGTAGATGTTGTCGATGAACAGCAACACGTCGCGGCCTTCGTCGCGGAAATTTTCCGCGATGGTTAGCCCCGTCAGCGCCACGCGCAGACGGTTGCCGGGCGGCTCGTTCATCTGGCCGTAAACCAGCGCCACTTTATCCAGCACGCCGCCTTCTTTCATCTCGTGATAGAAGTCGTTGCCTTCGCGGGTACGCTCACCCACGCCGGCGAATACGGAGTAGCCGGAGTGCTCCATCGCGATGTTGCGAATCAGCTCCATCATGTTCACGGTCTTGCCCACGCCGGCGCCGCCGAACAGGCCGACCTTACCGCCCTTGGCGAACGGGCAGAACAAGTCGATCACTTTGATGCCGGTTTCGAGAATCTCGGTCGATGCGGCCAACTCGTCGAAGGCCGGGGCGTGACGATGAATCGAGGCCAGCTTCTCGGCCTCCACCGGGCCCGCTTCGTCAATCGGGCGGCCCAACACATCCATAATGCGGCCCAAAGTCTTGGTGCCGACGGGCACCATGATCGGCGCGCCGGTGCCGGTCACTTCCAAGCCGCGGCGCAGGCCGTCGGTGGAGCCCAGCGCAATGGTGCGCACCACGCCGTCGCCCAATTGCTGTTGCACTTCGAGCGTCAAATCGATGCCGCTCACTTTCAACGCGTCATACACCTTAGGCATGTTCGCACGTCCGAACTCCACGTCGATCACCGCGCCGATGCACTGAACGATCTTTCCTTGGCTCATGGTTGTTTCCTAAATAGTCAAATTCAAAATCTGTTGTGCCCTCTCCCCTGCTCTCTCCCGCTTGCGGGAGAGAGGGATTTAGGCTCGCTACGCGAGTTTCTACTACACTGCTGCTGCGCCGCCGACGATCTCGGACAATTCCTTGGTGATCGCGGCCTGCCGGGTCTTGTTATAAATCAGGGTCAATTCGTCGATCAGGTTGCCGGCGTTGTCCGAGGCCGCCTTCATCGCCACCATGCGCGCGCTTTGCTCCGAGGCCATGTGCTCGGCCACTGCTTGGTACACGGTGTATTCGACATAGCGCGGCAAGAGAGTGTCGAGAATTTCTTTTGCATCGGGCTCGTAGAGGTAATCCCAATAATGCTCCCAGATGCCGAGCCTTTCGTCGCCTTCGGATTTGGAAATGGTATCGGGCTGATCCACGATCGGGGCCAACTGCATCAGCGTCGGCTCCTGCTTCATCGTATTCACGAATACGGTGGAGCACAGATAGATCGCGTCGATCTCGCCTTTGAGATAGTGATCCAACATTACCGTCACCGGCGGCAGCAACTTGTCCATCGCGGGGGTATCGCCCATGTGGGTGATATACGACACGATGTTCGCGTTCATGCGCTGCATGAAGCCGAAGCCCTTGTTGCCGATGGCGCACACCTGGACTTGTTTGCCTTCCTGGCTCCACTCTTTGACCTTGCCCACTGCCAAGCGCAGCACATTGGTGTTAAGACCGCCGCACAGCCCCTTATCGGAGGTGACCACGATCAAGCCCACGTTTTTGATCTGCTCGCGCTTTTGCAATAGCGGGTGGTGATATTCGGTCTTGGCGTGGCTCATGCGCCGCATGACGGCGCGGATCTTGGCGCCATAGGGGCGGGCGGCGCGCATCCGTTCCTGCGCTTTGCGCATTTTGGAAGCGGCCACCATTTCCATGGCCTTGGTGATTTTCTTCGTGTTCTTGACGCTATTGATCTTGACACGAATTTCGCGGCTGTTCGCCATCGCCGTTATCCTTAGTAGGTGCCGGTTTTCTTGAACTCGTCGAGTGCGGCGACGAGTTGTTTCTCGGTCGCTTCGTCGAGGTCTTTGGTGCTGGCAATCGTGTCGAGCACGCTTTGATACTTGCTCTTCATGAAGGCATACAGGGCGGATTCAAACGCGAGGACTTTATTCACTTCCACTTCGTCGATGTAGCCCTTGTTCACGGAGAACAAGGACACCGCCATTTGCGCCACATTCATCGGCGAGAATTGCAATTGCTTCATCAACTCGGTCACGCGCTTGCCGCGCTCCAACTGCTTGCGGGTCGCTTCGTCGAGGTCGGAGGCGAATTGCGCGAAGGCCGCCAGCTCGCGGTACTGCGCCAGCGACAAACGCACGCCGCCGCCGAGTTTTTTAATGACTTTGGTTTGCGCCGCGCCACCTACGCGCGACACCGAAATACCGGCGTTGATTGCGGGACGCACACCGGCGTTGAACAAGTCGGTTTCCAAGAAAATCTGGCCGTCGGTAATCGAAATCACGTTGGTCGGCACGAAGGCGGTCACGTCACCGGCTTGGGTTTCAATCACCGGCAGCGCGGTGAGCGAACCGGTCTTGCCTTTGACTGCGCCGTTGGTGAATTTCTCGACGTAATCTTCGTTCACGCGTGCAGCACGCTCTAACAAACGCGAATGCAGATAAAACACGTCGCCCGGATAGGCTTCGCGGCCCGGCGGACGGCGCAGCAATAAAGAGATCTGACGATAGGCCCAAGCTTGTTTGGTCAAATCGTCGTAAACAATCAGTGCATCTTGACCACGATCGCGGTAGTACTCGCCCATGGTGCAGCCGGCATACGGCGCGATGTATTGCATCGCAGCGGAATCGGATGCGGAGGCGGCCACGACAACGGTGAAGGCCATCGCGCCGTGCTCTTCCAGTTTGCGTACCACGTTGGCGATGGTCGAAGCCTTCTGACCGATCGCCACGTAGATGCAGAACATGTCCTGGCCTTTTTGGTTGATGATCGCATCCACCGCCACGGCGGTCTTGCCGGTTTGACGATCACCGATGATCAGCTCGCGCTGACCGCGGCCAATCGGCACCATGGAGTCAATCGCTTTCAAACCAGTTTGCACCGGCTGCGACACCGATTTACGCGCGATCACGCCGGGGGCGATTTTTTCCACCGGCGCATTGAGCTTGGCGTTGATCGGGCCTTTGCCGTCGATCGGCTGGCCCAGCGCGTTTACCACGCGGCCGACTAGCTCGGGGCCGATGGGCACTTCCAAAATACGACCGGTGCATTTCACCGTATCGCCTTCGGTAATATGTTCGTAATCGCCCAGCACCACGGCGCCGACCGAGTCGCGCTCGAGGTTCAACGCCAGGCCGAAGGTGTTGCCCGGAAATTCCAACATCTCCATGGCCATCACGTTGGACAAGCCATGCACGCGCACGATGCCGTCGGTGACCGAGACCACGGTGCCCTGGGTGCGCGTATCCGCGCCCGTTTCCAGGCCTTGAATTTTGTTTTTAATCAGTTCACTGATTTCAGATGGATTGAGTTGCATAGCTACTCCTAAGATTTGAGCGCGGACGACATTTTTTGGAGCTGACCGGCGACAGAGCCGTCAATCACCACATCCCCCACCACAATGCGCGCGCCGCCGATGAGGCTGGCGTCGACTTCTGTGGTGGCTTTAACTTTACGTGCGAAGCGTTTTTCCAGACCGGTGACCAACGTTTGGCGCTGCGCGTCGTCCAACGGGAATGCAGACGAGATCAACGCTTCCACTTCACCCTGATGCGCACGCTTGAGGCCTTCATATAACGCAGCGATATCGGGCAGGGTGGCCAGCCGATGATTTTCGATCAGCATCTGGACGAAGTTTTTGCCTTGCTCATTGAGTTCGGTATCGCACACCCCCAAGAACACGCGGGTGACATCTGTCGCATTCACATTGGGGTTGCTGATGAGCGCGACCATTTGTGCGTCTTGGGCGACAGCGGCGCAGGTCGCGAGCATGCGCGACCAAGCGTCGAAGGTCTTGCCCTCTTCGGCCAAGCGAAACACGGCTTCAGCGTAAGGGCGTGCGATGGTGACCAATTCAGCCATTACAGTTCCTTCTTAATGGCTTCGAGCAAATCGGCGTGGGCCTTGGCATCAACTTCGCGGCGCAGGATTTTTTCCGCACCGGCCACGGCGAGGGCCGCTACGCTTTCGCGCAACGACTCGCGGGCACGGGTGGCTTCCTGATCGATTTCGGCCTTGGCGGCGACGATCAAACGATCGCCTTCCGCTTTTGCAACCCCTTTGGCTTCTTCGACGATCTGCGCGGCGCGTTTTTCCGCCTGCGCGATCACTTCCGCTACCTTGCTTTTGGACTCACGCAAGTTGTCGGCAGCGCGTTTGGAGGCAAGCTCCAATTCATGCTTGCCGCGCTCGCCGGCGGCGAGGCCATCGGCGATCAGCTTCTTGCGCTCGGCCAAAGCGTTCATGATGGGCGGCCACACGAGCTTCATGCAAAACCAAACGAACAAAAAGAATGTAAGCGTTTGGCCGATGAGAGTGGCGGTTATATTCATGGTTTTACTCTCGACTCAATCGGCTTATTTCACAACCGCGAACAAAACATACATGGCGATACCGACGGCGATCATTGGCACCGCATCCACCAGACCCATCACGATGAAGAACTGGGTACGCAACATCGGGATCAATTCAGGCTGACGTGCTGCGCCTTCCAAGAAGCGACCACCGAGAATGCCGATGCCGACCGCAGCGCCAAGCGCGCCCAGACCCATCATCAAAGCGCCGGCGATGTACAACAGTGCGTTTGCCATTTCCATTTGAATATCTCCTTAAAAGTGTGACGTTACTTGATAACTGAAAAACTAAAAATTAGTGATGCTCTTGATGCGCCATGTCCATATACACGATGGTCAGCGTCATAAAAATGAAGGCTTGCAACGTAATAATCAGGATGTGAAATACGGCCCATGCCCACTGCAACACGCCGGCGAAAAGACCGAAGCCGATTCCCGCGCCATACATAATGGCGATCAGGATAAAGATCATCTCGCCCGCATACATATTGCCGAATAGCCGCAACGCCAACGAGATCGGTTTGGCAATCAGGTTTACGCCTTCCAACAACAAGTTTGCAGGCATACCCCATTTACCAAAGGGCTGGAAAGCGAGCTCACCCAAGAATCCGCCCAAGCCCTTTACTTTGATGCTGTAGAAAATAATCATGAGGAATACGGCAATCGCCATGCCGAACGTAATATTGGGGTCGGTGGTGGGTACGACTTTGAAGAAGGGTAGGCCCGCCCACTTGGCCGCTGACGATGCATGGTCTACCGCAATCAGATCCATGAGATTCATTAAGAAAATCCAGATGAAAACGGTCAGTGCAAGTGGCGCAACCATTGGATTTTTGCCGCTAAACGAACCGCGCACGCTGTTGTCGATAAACTCAATAATCCATTCGACAAAATTTTGCCAGCCGCTCGGCACGCCCGTGCTGGCGCTTTTGGCTACACGCCGAAACGACCAGAGAAACAGCACCCCAAGCAAAATCGAGACGCCTAGTGAATCGACGTTGTATGACCAGAAACCCATATCTTTGGCTTCTTGCGCCGTATGCGCTAGTGTCCAAGTGTCTTGTTGCAACACTTCTTTTTGGCCGGCATGATCCTCACGCGCATAGCCCACAGGCAACTTGCCGTAAGTCAGATTCTGTAAATGGTGCTTGATGTAATCAGAGGATGAATGCGCTGCTTCAGACATGTTTACTTTTCTTCCGTATCACGCGAGCCCGCCTCAACAGTGAGGGGGGCAATAATCCAAATTACTTGTCCCAGGATAAAACCGCTCAACAAACCCAGCGGCATCAGCTTCAAACCGCCCAGCCCCGCCGCCAGCAACGCGCCGGCCAACAGGTAACGCTCTAACCAGGATCGATAAAACTCGCTGAGGCTGGGTTGCGCGGCGGCTGTTGTGCGCCCTTGGCGCATGCGCCACGCGATCATTATTGTGTTCGCGGCGGCTATCCCCGCGCCGAACCAAACCGCCTTGGCTACCCCAAGCCCCCAGATCGCATACGCTCCCAGACTGGCGACAAGCAGCAGCGCGAGTTGCAAGCTCAGTATCCGTCGAATCCGCCGATCCATGACCCCGGTTACCTAAATTAAGACCAAAGTAGTCCAGGCCAGGAAAAGCGCGGAAGTATAGTATGTGCAGGCAATTTGCGTCAAACTGGGAAGATGCCGCGCAGAACGAACAACCAGATATATCGTATTGTTATATATAAACAATATTGACTCCACCGGCTTGATGGAGGGTACACCACTTTAAAAATATCCGGTTTTTGCGCCCAGGAGAATTGAGCTTCAACCTGCCTCTCTTAGGGGTTTAAGCCTTGTCACGGATTGCTCTGAATATCCAGCAAGTCTTTTAATTGAGCCAGCGTGCCGTCATCCTTGATTACCGTCGCCAGCCAATGCTCCAGCGGCATCTCGGCCCACTTCGCGGCGCGCTCGGCGAGCAACGACACGGGGCTGTGCGGCTCGTTGTGGCGAAAATATTTGGCGACATCGCGCAGGGCGCGCACCGCATCGGCACG
>MEQN01000023.1:2309-4467 GCA_001770235.1 Betaproteobacteria bacterium RBG_16_58_11 | reverse complement strand
GGATCGCGCCCACCGACACTACGGCCAGATTTTGAACAGATACGGCGGATTCAGTCATGGCAGATTCCTGGTTTACGGTTTCGTTGCTTGGCTCGGTTTCAGTCAGCCCGCCCAGTTTGCGGTAGATGCGCTCCACCAGATCGGCGCAATCTTGAATTGCTTCGCGCAAATCTTTTAGCCCCGGCGCATCGCGCCCAAAGGCGTGATCAACATTGGCTTCAAAGGCTTTAAATACCGCCGCTGCTTGCGTCACTTGGGCGTAGAGCGGTTCGTAGTAAGCGCGGCCGGAATTCGCCACCGCTTTATCGAAAGCCTCTGCCGAGAGCTTGCCCTCGCTGATCGCGCGCGCTTTGGCGTCCGGGTCTTTCAAGCCCTGGTTCTCGACCGCGCGCGACTCTTCCCACTTCAACCACGCATGGCCGCCGGTGTCGGGGCGGGTCAGCGGAATCGAGCGCACGCTGAGCGGCAAATTCGCATTCAACCACTCGATCTTGCCCGCGCGCTCGTCCAGATCGTCGGGGTCGTAGGCGGGATAACAAAATTCCCAATAATCGGTGACCAGACCATTGAGCACTTCGATCCCGTGCGTCAAACCCGCGAAACCTTCCAGCTTGGTCAGTGCCTCGGTGTACCAGTTGGCGAGCTGCATGTCCTTGGATTTGGTTTTCAGCGCGTCGTCGCACAGATCGCGCACCTTGGGCCAATTCGCCTGCTTGATGTCGGCCTCCCACGCGCCCTGCGCCAGGCTCGCATCATCCGCGCGGCGCGCCTCGCGGATATCGTCGAACAAGGTGGAATAGGACATGTCTTCGCCGCACGGATGTGCGTCGGATACTTGCTGCAGAAAATCGTGCATACGTGGATCGTTCATCGTGTACCTCGCAATTTTTTGCTTAATTAAAAAACATTTGAACCACGGGGGGCACGGTGTACACGGGGAAGACAAAATCTTTCAAACCCGAATGCTTGCACTCGATAGGTGAGATAGCCCGCTCATGCAACCACCAAGGGTTCCCCGTGCCCTCCGTGCCCCCCGTGGTTAATTGCCTTTCCCGGTTTTACGCCTAGCCCCGGCTCAAATTCCCCAGCGTTGAAATCAACTCTGCGCCACAGGTAGTCTTGTGCCCCTCCAAAGCGACAGCACGGCCATCAATCGTCCAGTTCGGATCACCCTCGGCAATCGTGCAATTGTTGTGGCCGCGCTTCGGGCAGGTACAGCTATCGCCGACGCGCGCCACGCCCTTGCTCATAATCGAGTAATTGCCCGCCGCGCTCACCACCTCGCCACCGTGGCTGGTCGGGTCGCCCAATCGAATCACGCCTCGCATTTTGTTCTCCTCGCTATTGAACGTTCGCCGGCAGTACGAATGACATCGCTACCTGCCGTTCCTGAAAATGCGCCACCAGCGTGGGTTTTTGCAATTCGGCGGCTTTGGCCACCGCCAGACCCAGCATCAAATACGGCGTGGCCCGGCCGCAATCGCCGGCATGCACTACGACATTGGTGCCTTCGTTCACCGGCGCGAGATCCATGCCGGCTTCGCTCATGGCCAAGCCAACCCCCGCCAAACGGCTGCCGCAAACCCCAATGCCGCCGGCGTTATGCACCAGCCAAGCACTATCGCTAAGCTTGAGCGGTGGTTTTTGCGGCGCCGTCTCGGCTTCGCCCTCGAATTCAAAACTCGGCTCGATCAAAGCGGCATTGATGCCCGCCAGTTCCAACAAGCGGCGCAGGTTTTGCGTGAACTGCGTCGGGCGCGCTTTTTCTTCCACCTCAATCCACGCCGGGCGGCGCAGTTGCGCAAGCGTCGGCATATCCGCCAACGCCTGCCGCCAGTCTGTCGGCAAGGACGCGAGGAATGAGGCCATGCCGGGTGCTAACTGGGTGCGCTCCCAATAGGGCGTCATCACATCATCCGCGCTATCAGGTGCGCTCTCGGCCAACTGCGCCAGCACGCTTGGCAAGGCTGGCGACGTGAGTAACATGCCTACCAAGGCTTGACCGGCTTTGCCAAACCACTGCTCGCGCCGCTTCGCCTCATTGCTCAACCCGTCTTCATCGCCGTCACGCTGCGCTTGATTCGACAGCGGCGACTCGAAAGCGAGCACCACCGCGCCCGGCAGCTCCGGCTGGTTCGCGCACAGGTCAATCAACTCT
>MEQN01000023.1:1915-2277 GCA_001770235.1 Betaproteobacteria bacterium RBG_16_58_11 | reverse complement strand
ACCCCGCCCAGCGCAATGTTCGCTGGCCACTCCCGCCCCAGTTGCGACAGCACCGCCTCGCGCGCAGCGCGCACCATCTCCGCCTGCTCGGCAAACGCCCGATCGCTCGGCCCCTGCACATACACCGGCAAGGTCAGCGCCGCCGGGCATTGCGCCAGCAGCGCCGCGAATAAATCCGTCAGTTGCCCGCCCAGCCACGCGGGCGATTCATCCGCCATCTCCGCATCAAGCAATATGACCTTGACCGCGCCGGATGAAACATTCAAATGATCCGCATCGCCATGCCGCGTCAAGTCGCGCACTTGCAGCCAGCGCATATCCACCGGCGCGCGCCGCGCGGCCAGCTCCTGGTCAAATTTCGC
>MEQN01000023.1:1392-1902 GCA_001770235.1 Betaproteobacteria bacterium RBG_16_58_11 | reverse complement strand
TTTCCAACTCAGCGCGCTTTGCCTCCGCCTCGGCCGCCTGATCCGCCGCCTGCTTGCGCGCGCGCCAAGCCCCCCACCCCAACCACCCCGCCCACAGCGTGAGCGGCGGCAGCAAGTGGATCGCCACCAGCGACACATTGCCGTGCTTGGAAATATCGATGCCGACGGCGAACCAGAGCAGCATGATCCACATGACAAGGAGTGCGATTAGAAGTGAGAGTTTTTTAAACACAGGGGTATCAAGTCGAGTTTGATTCACTTGCTAAGGAGGCCTGTAGGCTCCACAGGCCGTTACATGAATTGAATACGGTGATGAGGTGCTACGAATATAGCCCTCACCCCAACTTGCCAACTTGTTTCTAGCGCTGTTAAATGGGCAGACTTGACCGTTATTCTGTCGCGCGCCGCAGATAAGGCGTTGCGCGAATTGTTCCTTCAGTCGCGACATCATAGGCGACCAAGGTTTGATAATTCCGATAATTGCCAATCTTCGCTTCATCGGCCAGCCAC
>MEQN01000023.1:345-1386 GCA_001770235.1 Betaproteobacteria bacterium RBG_16_58_11 | reverse complement strand
CAATCGGGTCTGCCGTTATTATTCACATCTAAAACCGCAACGATTTCCAGCTTGTAATGCCAATCCGGTGTTTCATACGTTACGGATGTGTCATTCGTTTTGACAGTATTTGCATCAAAATGGATGAACGCATGTTTTTTTTCGCCAAGCACCTGAAATAGCGAGGAAGAAAAAGAGCGCAAATCGAGTCGAGCCGCCAGCAAGCGGCCATATACATTTTCTCTATCACCTTCGCTGTACTTTTTATTACCTATAATTTCCAGCGCATCACATACCAGATAATCACTCTTCGCTATTTGATTGCTCACGCCTTCTTTTGGCGCCGCGTTCTTAATTAAACGGCTATAGGTTTCGCACGTCTCGGCCACGGCCCCGGATTCAAATTCAATCACCGCTCGTTTTCTGTTAATCGTTTCGTTGTATTGCTTAACCCCGTTTAACACACTGCTCCCATAGATGGTGACAGCAACCGGGGCATCAATCCTGGTGTGGCAAGCGGCCTGGAATGCGATAGCCATCACGGCTAAAATCAATTTCCAGCTCATTTAATTTCTTCCAACAATGCCGCTTCTTTTTTTCTCCGGGTTGGGTAAGCGTCGCCGAAATTTTTAAGCAGCTTCGTGCATTCCTTCCAATCTTGAGCGATTGCAGCCTCCCAGAATTTAGGGGTCGCCGTCGCAAGATTTGCCCCATATTGAAATGACACGGAAGCAATAGCCGTCTGCGCTTCTGAAGGCAACTCAAAAAACTTCTTATTATTCTTTGCGACCGTATCGTATTTCAGCTTTATTTGTTCGACATGCTTTGTCTTTACCGCTTTATCAATTTCCGATGCCTGTTCGGATGTTACTGCTAGGGATGATTTCTCTAATGCCTGCTGTGCTTCTTTTCCCGTTTTCCCCAAAAAAGGCTTCAGTTTTTCAATCAAACCCTCTGAAAAACCAAGCGTTTTCAAATCCGCCTCATTCCGCTGCCCCAAATCAAAGCCTGTCGCAATCGTAACGCCACTTTTGCTAACATCAACCGCTGGCACATAACCCG
>MEQN01000023.1:0-318 GCA_001770235.1 Betaproteobacteria bacterium RBG_16_58_11 | reverse complement strand
TGATAAATTTGTAGTCAATATCATTTGCCATTGCCACACTTCCTCTTACTAACATTACCAAACTACTGAATTATTGTATTAAGACTTGCAGGATACGCGCGCGACGGGCAGGAACGGCCCGCCGCACGCTTTATTTCGCTTACGCTGCGATCTTGTTGCTCGTTAGATCCCAGCCAGCGCTAACGTTTCCGCCACCAGCACCGTCGGCCCGCTTCTGCTGGGTGTAAGTCCACTTGATTTTGCCGTAAGAAAAACGAACATTCTCGTTCGGAAACTCGCTGCCCGCCGAGCCTGAAGGCGCAATGCTGGAAACCAACA
>MEQN01000022.1:10268-10631 GCA_001770235.1 Betaproteobacteria bacterium RBG_16_58_11 | reverse complement strand
TGTAATTTGACGTTTAACTTCTTAGCTCACAGCTAGCCAACAAATTTGAAGCGCATGAGCCAGCACTTCCATATCTTTCTGTATGCGTGTAATGCTTCGTTAATGACTGCTTTTCGTCCGGTGGTACTTGGCGAAAGTAGCGTCATTGATGGGGACGATCTTCCCCGCGCCGTTCTTCATCATGAGGTACTTTCTGGCGCCGGGAGTGAGTTGAAAATATTCCGGTCCACCACTGATCAAACGCTCTTTTAGGATGGCTTCGCCGGACTCATATTGTTTGAAAATAACCCCTATGCCTGTGCTTAGATTCATCAGCAAAGCCCCGACGCTAGGACCAGCCGGGCTCATCAAATAGTCCTTGTC
>MEQN01000022.1:9888-10230 GCA_001770235.1 Betaproteobacteria bacterium RBG_16_58_11 | reverse complement strand
AGTCTGCGCCCAATGAACCCTACATACTCCTCGCCTGATATGCGTTCTATTATTTCACCTCTGATGTATTCCTTCGTTTCTCGATGAAACTTCCTCGTTTCCTGATCGAATATTAAAACGCGATTGCGTTCACGATCGCGGCTCACGTCATCGTAGCTTGCAGTTTTACCCATGAGGTGATCGGTTACCTTTGAAACACCCCGCAAAGCTAGTTTTTGAAAATTATTCGATATTCTAGGCGTATCAGCCGCTTCAAAAATGTCTGGCCTAAACAGGCTTAACTCAGGCGCATAGGTTTTGCTGTTCAATACAACCAGGCTTTGGTCCGTTGCCAGATAGATC
>MEQN01000022.1:9146-9879 GCA_001770235.1 Betaproteobacteria bacterium RBG_16_58_11 | reverse complement strand
CTTATAGACATAGTCGTCCTTGAGCTTCGACCCCAAAATAAATCGAAACTCTTGCCCAGATCTCGGATCTCTTTCTTGAACTTGAGCGTATCGGCGTCCCTGATCGTCAGATTAAAACAAATGCCTGCGCAGGCATCTTCTCTGGCAAGATCAAGCGTGACGAGTTCGTTGTCATTGAGTATGGCGGTTCCGAAATCACCGTCTTTTCTTTCGACCCTATTCAGTATTTGACCGGTGCTGGCATCCAGCAACAATATCTTGTCATCGTATAAAAGAACGAACTTTGACTTGTCGTTGGTAATCCCGACACGACACCGAGCCAGCCCATCTTTGAGTTGCCCCCAGTCGATTACAATCGAACCTATCTTTTTAAAGGGGTTGATTGCGTATTGAGTGAGGACGCCTTCATACACGGAATAGATGCGCCCCTCATCAGGCAATAGGACCGCAGCAGCGCAGCCCTTTACCGGCGCTTCCATGGGCTGCGGTACCCCGATTTCCTGGGCATCTTCAGTAGTTGCAAATGCACTGACCGGCATCAGCAGGAGCAGCGCCTGCAGCACGACCGCAGCAAAAGGTGTCAGCTTCGATTTATTTTTCATTTCTCTCTCCATCTCCAAACTCCCGCAATTTGCGTTTCACATTCGCCTTTTGCATTTACTTATCCTCCTCGTTTTCATCACACACTCTTTTCGTATTCATCTCTGAACAAAGCTTACCCGAATCTCTCTCT
>MEQN01000022.1:7618-9134 GCA_001770235.1 Betaproteobacteria bacterium RBG_16_58_11 | reverse complement strand
ATCATCATATTTCATCGCCCCGCCATTGTCACTCACGCAAAAAGGGGTCAGGTCTTGCCTTTTGCCCCCATCCGATTTCTGATATGATTTCCCCATGTCCCGCCCCCTCCGAATTGAATTTGCGCATGGCCTCTACCACGTCACTTCGCGTGGCGATGGGCGGGAAGATATTTATCTGACCGATGCCGACCGCGAGCTATTTCTATCGGTGCTCGCTGAGACACATGAACGGTTCAACTGGGTGATCCATGCCTATTGTTTGATGGACAATCATTACCACCTGTTGGTGCAGACGCCGGAGGGGAATCTATCGCAGGGCATGCGCCAGTTAAACGGGGTGTATACGCAGCGATTCAACCGCAAGCATGGCCGGGTAGGGCATGTGTTTCAGGGGCGCTACAAAGCCATCATCGTGCAAAAGGAAAGTTATTTACTCGAATTGGCGCGCTATATCGTCCTCAACCCCGTGCGCGCGGAGATGGTGCGCGCTGCCCGTGATTGGCCCTGGAGCAGCTATCGGGCCACCTCCGATCAGGCGGATTCGCCGCCTTGGCTGACGACGACATCGATTCTCTCCGCATTTGGCCAGCGCCGCGCACTGGCGGTGGATGCCTATCGAGCCTTTGTGGCGGCGGGCAAAAACCAACCCTCGCCGTGGGCGAGCCTGCGGAATCAGATCTATCTCGGTACCGAAGCGTTCGTGGATAAAATGCATCGCAAAGTGGATGCACAGCAGGACTTGAGTGAAGTGCCCACCGCGCAAAGACGGAAAATGCCCAAGGCGCTCGCGCACTACGCAAAGCAATATCAAAATCGCGACGAAGCGATCGTGCAAGCCTATGCCAGCGGCGGGTATGGGATGAAGGATATAGGCGACCACTTCGGGCTGCATTATTCCCGGGTGATCCGAATTATTGGCGCGATGCAGAAGGCAAAAGGCAAGACCTGACCCCATGACCCGCTGGTTTTGCGGGCCGCTCAATTGTGCAAAATTCGGTATGGTCTGACTACCGCTATTGGAACTTGCCTGTGGGCTGCTGACCTGTGCGGGAGTAGAAAAGAATTTATCAGCCCCATTTTTTAAGGCATCGCTGAGCAGTCCTTCAGGCACGGTGTTTTCCCGTAGCATGATGGCGGGGCACTAAAGGGGTCAGTTTCGAATACTTTTTTGAACGGTCGTGCTCCGCCACCTACGCATTAAATTAGCGGGAAGAATTCGGGTCATCGTAGCATCGCCTCCCTAAACTTGCCCCATGTCCCGCTCATCAAACAATGAAGCTAGCCCCAAGCTCGGCTCAGTAAAACGTCCAAGGCATCCGTGATGCGGCTGCCTTCCTCGGCAATTGTTTTCACGAACTTGCCTAATTTTTCATTGGGAACGGAAACGATCTCAAGCGGGTGCAGCACTACTTCGACGCGTTCTATTTTGAATGTCGGGTTGAAGCGCTCATCGCTGATGGCGCCGAGAGAAGATTTGCGCACCAGCGGTACCACTACTCTTCGACGGTAGCTGTCG
>MEQN01000022.1:4920-7570 GCA_001770235.1 Betaproteobacteria bacterium RBG_16_58_11 | reverse complement strand
TTTCCGTTATTTCGGTGAACGTCGAATTGTGCCATCAGAGTGTGGAGTGCTCGTCCGCGAAGGAGCCGACTTTACTGTCGAAGTCGTTCCAGATGGCGATGGTCGCTTCTAGCGCTTGGGCTTCGGCGAGGCGCTGCTGGCGTTTACGCTCCACAAAATCCTTAAGCAGCGATTCGACGACACCAGACAAGTTGTTTGTCATTGTCCGTGCCTGGAGCACTAAGTCTTCATTCAGCGTCAGGTTGACGGGACGCTTGCGGGCTTGCGGGTCGTAGTTAGATTTCATTTGGCACCTCCAATGCGCATTGTATGCGCATTGGAGGTCGCAGAACAGGGCATCTCAAATACCTGATTATTCGGATGCACTTTCGGATGTATCGAGGTAATCATTCCCCGCTTTTACTTTGGCCAGCAGTTGTTCGGCCAGCATGGCCTTGCGTGTTTCCGGCGTTTCCAGGCTGATGGGGCCGAGGACGCCGGTGCGGTAGTCCTTCAATAAAGTGATTGCGGCATTTTCCAGATCGGGGTCGCCGCCCTTGAGGCGAAAGCCGCGCCGCTTGGCAACGGCTTCGATCACCCCCACGCCATCCAAGCCTGCCACCGCGCAACCGTAGCGGGCGGTCAGCAGGGCGGGGTAGCGCAGGAGCAGAATCTCGGCCAGGAAGGCGGCCACTTCCTCGTCGATCACGGCATTGGCGCCGATGGCATGGCTCGCGGCCAGCATATAGCCATCGCTCTCATGTTCGATTTTCGGCCACAAGAGGCCTGGCGTGTCGGTGATGCTCATGCGGTCGTTCAACTCAAAGCGCTGCTGGTTTTTGGTCACCGCCGGCTGGTCGCCCACCGCCGCCACCCGGCGCTTCAACAGCGCATTCATCAAAGTGGATTTGCCCACGTTGGGGATACCCATGATCATCATGCGCAAGGGCTTGAGGCTAGTGCCGCGATGTGGGGCGAGCTTCTGACATAGATTGGGAATTTTGGCCACATCGCTCGGTTTCTTGCAGGACAGCGCCACGGCTTTGACATCTTTTTGCGCGTTGTAAAAATCGAGCCAAGCCTGCGTCACCGCCGGGTCGGCCAGATCGGCCTTGTTGAGGATTTTCAAACAGGGGCGTTGGCGCTGCATGCGCAGCTCCTTGATCATCGGGTTGGTGCTCGCTTCGGGCAGGCGAGCATCCAGCACCTCGATGATCATATCGGTCCACTCCATGGTTTCCGCCGCCTTTTTACGGGCGGAGACCATGTGGCCGGGAAACCAGTTAATGGACATGGGGGATAAATGCTGGCAAAGGGGGGGCTTTAAACTTTACGGAATGGTTTTGCTGGGTGCTGGTAAGGCCACTGCCCGCGATGCCTTGTCCATCGACTCGGCTGTTTTCATAACCTTATTCCATCACGGCTGATATTGCGTAGGAGATCCGGGTTGGTATAACGCTCAGGTTGCTTCAGCTCGTCCTCCCATAAGGGAAGCGCTTGGATCAGGATGCCCGTTTCAAGTAATACATCGTAGGCAATGTCCGCAAGGGCTAACTTGGTGTCGACAAACCGGCCGCGACTTCCGCGTAACACCACAGCGATATCTAGGTCACTGTCCATGCGGCTGTTACGCCGTGCACGGCTTCCGAAGAGTATGGCGTCCGCCACCGCATACTGTGCCGAAACCTTGGCAATGAAAGTACGCGCGGCATGCTGGGTATTTGGGTCAATGTCTGCGATGGTAGTCATGTTGATTCCGCAAAGCGTTGCTTCTTTAAACAATTGGCTAATTTATGGTGATTCTATCACCCAGGAGCGTAATCACGGTTGAGGTGGTCAGGGGGCGTGCAGGTAACGGCATGATGTAGCGCCGGCATCCCTGCCGGCATGCCGGCTGGAAGCCGGCGCTACTTTTTTGAGCCATGAAACATTGACCAAATAGGCCAAACTACGGTATTTTAAGCGTTTTCACGCGGAGTGACGGCATGAGCAAAGCACCGAAGGCGCCGACATTCGAAGACGCGCTGGCTGAGTTGGAAAAGATCGTCGCCAATATGGAAGCCGGGCAATTGCCCTTGGAAGATTCCTTGGCGGCGTATAAGCGCGGGACCGAGCTACTCAAGTTTTGTCAGCAAAAAATCCAGGACGCGGAAAGCCAAGTGCGCGTCCTGACCGAAGCGAATCAACTCGAAAACTTCCCCGGTGACAGCGGTAATTAAATTCCCAGACTGGACCCTTGCGTTGCAAAGTCGCATGGAGTCTGTACTGGCGCGCACCTTGCCCGCTGCCGACATTGCGCCGCGGCGCTTGCACCAAGCCATGCGCTATGCGGTCTTGGGCGGCGGCAAGCGGGTGCGGCCGCTGCTCGCGTTTGCCGCAGGCGAAGTGGCCGCTGCTGCCGACGCCCGGCTGGAAATCGTGGCCAGCGCCGTGGAGTTGATCCACGCTTATTCCCTGGTGCATGACGATCTGCCGTGCATGGACGACGATGTGCTGCGGCGCGGCCGGCCCACGGTGCATGTCGAATTCGACGAAGCGACCGCGCTCTTGGCCGGCGACAGTTTGCAAAGCCTGGCGTTTCAATTGCTCGCGCAATATCCGCTGGCCTTTGACCCGCAAAAGCAATTGGAGATGGTGACGCTGCTCGCGGTGGCCGCCGGTTCGCGCGGCA
>MEQN01000022.1:0-4907 GCA_001770235.1 Betaproteobacteria bacterium RBG_16_58_11 | reverse complement strand
GGCGATCGACCTGGCTTCGGTGGGCCAATCGCTCACCCTGCCGGAATTGGAAATCATGCACATCCACAAGACGGGCGCCTTGATCCGCTCCTCGGTCATGCTCGGTGCCTTATGCGGGCAGTTAACGGAAAAAGAGATGGCTCAACTGGATCATTTCGCGAAATGCATCGGCCTCGCATTCCAAGTGGTGGATGATGTGCTGGATGCGGAAGCCAGCACCGCCACCTTGGGCAAGACTGCGGGCAAGGACGCACAGCAAAACAAACCGACCTATGTCAGCCTGCTCGGTGTGGCGCAGGCAAAAACCTTGGCCGATTCCTTGCGCCAAGATGCGCTCGACGCGCTCGCAGGTTTTGGCCATAGCGCACAGCGGCTGCGCGAGTTGGCCGATTTTATTGTGCTGCGCCCTTTCTAAGAAACACGACCCGATGCCTTATTCCCTGCTCGATACCATCAACGATCCACATCAATTGCGGCAACTGGCGCGCAAGCAATTGCCGCAGTTAGCTGCGGAGCTGCGCTCCTTTTTGGTGGAGAGCGTGGCCAAGACCGGCGGGCATCTTTCCTCCAATCTAGGCACAGTGGAGCTCACGCTCGCGCTGCACTATGTGTTCAATACCCCGGAAGATCGCCTGGTGTGGGATGTGGGCCATCAGACCTACGCGCATAAAATTCTCACCGGCCGGCGCGAGGGCATGAGCCGCCTGCGCATGCTGGGCGGGCTTGCCGGTTTCCCCAAGCGCGAGGAGAGCCCCTATGACACCTTCGGCACCGGGCATTCCAGCACCTCGATCAGCGCGGCGCTGGGCATGGCGGTGGCAGCCAAGCGCCAAGGCGTGGATCGGCGCGTGGTGGCGGTGATCGGCGATGGCGCGCTCACCGGCGGCATGGCGTTCGAGGCTTTGAACAATGCAGGTGCGATGGATGCCAACCTGCTGGTGATTTTGAACGACAACGAAATGTCGATCTCGCCCAATGTGGGCGCGCTCAACCACTATCTGGCCAAGCTGCTCTCGGGGCGGTTTTATAACACGGTCAGGAAGCGCGGCGGCAAAGTGCTGGAAGCGATTCCGCCGATCAAGGAATTGGCCAAGCGCGCGGAAGAGCACATGAAGGGCATGGTGGTGCCCAGCACCTTGTTCGAGGAATTCGGCTTCAATTATTTGGGGCCGATCGATGGCCACGATCTGGATTCCTTGATCGATACCCTATCCAATATCAAGCAACTCGAAGGCCCGCAGTTCCTGCACATCGTCACCAAAAAAGGCCAAGGTTATAAGCTGGCCGAAGACGACCCGTGCCTGTATCACGGTGTGGCGAAATTCGATCCGGTTGATGGCGTGGCGAACAAGGCGGGCGCCAAGCCGAGCTATACGCAGGTCTTCGGCGACTGGTTGTGCGATATGGCAGTGGCGGATTGGCGCTTGGTCGGCATCACTCCCGCGATGCGCGAAGGCTCGGGCATGGTGCGTTTTTCCGAGGAGCACGCCGATCGTTATTTTGATGTGGGCATCGCCGAGCAGCATGCGCTTACCTTCGCCGCCGGCTTGGCGTGCGAGGGCTTCAAGCCGGTGGTGGCGATTTATTCCACTTTTTTGCAGCGCGCTTACGATCAATTGATTCACGACGTGGCAATACAAAATTTGCCGGTGATGTTTGCCATCGATCGCGCCGGGCTGGTGGGCGCCGACGGGCCGACGCATGCGGGCGCGTTTGATTTGTCTTTTCTGCGCTGCATTCCCAACATGACCGTGATGGCGCCGTCGGATGAAAACGAATGCCGGCAAATGCTCTATACCGCGTTTACGATTAATGCGCCGTCCGCGGTGCGCTATCCGCGCGGCAGCGGCGTGGGCGCGCAGATCGAAGCGGAGATGCAAGCGTTGCCGGTCGGCAAAGGCGTGGTGCGTCGCACGGGCGAGAAAATCGCGCTGTTGGCCTTCGGCAGCATGGTGCATCCGGCCTTGCAGGCGGCGGACGAATTGAACGCGACCGTGGCCGACATGCGTTTCGTGAAGCCGCTGGACGAGGCGCTGATCAAGCAATTAGCCCTTAGCCACGACGTGCTGGTGACGGTGGAAGAGAACGTCATCCAGGGCGGCGCAGGCAGCGCCGTGGCCGAATGCCTGGCCAAGCTGGGAATTGAAAAACGGCTGGTGCTCTTGGGCTTGCCCGACCGTTTCGTGGAACATGGTGATCCCACCCTGCTTTTGGCGAGTTGCGGGCTGGATACGGTAGGCATCGTGGAGGCGATAAAACGCAGTACCCGAGCTCTTTACTCAACTATTGATCTTGCGTATACTGTGTCGAAATGAACGACTCAAGCAAGGATAACGCCATGAATCAATGCGAAAAACTGCCGATAGAAGACGTCCAGGCCCGGCCTGACACGCGCCAGATCGCGATCAACCAAGTGGGCATCAAATCGGTTCGTCATCCGGTGAAAGTCGCCGACAAAAGCGCCGGCGTGCAACACACCATCGCCAACTTCAATATGTACGTGTACCTGCCGCAGCATTTCAAAGGCACGCATATGTCGCGCTTTTTGGAGATTCTGAACGGCTACGAGCGCGAGATATCGGTCGAATCATTCGAAGACATGCTGCGCCAGATGATGATCAAGCTCGAAGCCGAATCCGGCCATGTCGAGATGAGCTTCCCCTATTTCATCAACAAAACCGCGCCGGTATCCGGGGTGCAAAGTCTGATGGATTATGAAGTCACCTTCACCGGCGAGATCGACAAGGGCGCCTATCACCAAACCATGAAAGTGGTGGTGCCGGTCACCAGCCTGTGTCCCTGCTCCAAGAAAATCTCCGACTACGGCGCGCACAATCAACGCTCGCACGTCACCATCACCGCCCGCACCAACAGCTTCGTCTGGATCGAAGAAATCGTGCGCATGGCCGAAGAACAAGCCTCGTGCGAAGTCTATGGCCTGCTCAAGCGCCCGGACGAGAAATACGTTACCGAGCGCGCCTATGACAATCCGAAGTTCGTGGAAGACATGGTGCGCGACGTGGCGGCCGTGCTGAATGCGGATAGGCGAATTGACGCCTATGTGGTGGAATCGGAAAACTTCGAGTCGATTCATAATCACTCGGCCTATGCCTTGATCGAGCGGGACAAGACCAAGCAATAATCCGATCTAGTCGAAAACAAAAAGGGCGAGAATTTTTCTCGCCCTTTTTGTTTTGGCGCCATCGGGTTCAGTAATTCTTAGTCAGCGTCAGCACCGTGCCCTCGCGCTTCATATCCAAACGCGACAGGAAGCTGTTGCCGAGCAGGGCGAAATCGTCCTGCATGCCATCGAGTACCGTGCCCTCGACGAAGTTGAGCGAAATATCACCCACTTTTACGTTGTCGAAAACGACACGGTAGCTGCGCACCACGCCCGCCGCCGTGGATGAAGCGCCCAAACCCGCCTTGCGCAGATCGATGCCCATGGATTGCGCGGTACGGGTGCTGATGGCGATGGTGGTGGCGCCGGTATCCACCATGAAACGGATCGGCCGCCCATTGATGCTGCCCGTGCTACTGAAATGACCGCCCCCATCCGCGGTCAGCTTGACCGTGGGTTTGGCGCCGTTGTTGCCGGCGGCGGTGGAAATGCTTTGCCCCATGCCCAGGGTTTGTTTCTTGCCGTCCACCTCAAAAGTGGCGGCGCTGGAGGTGGCGCTGAGCAACTTCACATTTTGGAGCGTTTGGCCTACCGCCATCACTTTCGCCGGGCTGCCGTTGATGGAAACCATCGCCTTGCCGTTGAAGAGACCCGCTACCTCGATGTCGGTCGCGTGGGCGGCGCTCGCAGCCGCCAAAAGCCAAGCCAATCCGGATAAAATGTAGAACCGATTCACGCTCATGGATGCCCCCGCTTATGAAACCCGTTGCCATCTTTCGCCATAGCCCAACCGAAGGGCCGGGCTATTTTGCCACATTTCTCGCCCAGCATAATATCCCGCTGGAATTGATCAAAATCGATGCCGGCGATCCGGCGCCAACTGATGTATCGGCATATTCCGGCCTGGTCTTTATGGGCGGGCCGATGAGCGTGAATGACGGCCTGCCGTGGATAGCGTCAGAGTTGAGCCTGATCCGCGAGGCGGTGCGCCAGGATATCCCCGTGCTGGGCCATTGCTTGGGCGGGCAACTCATCGCCAAAGCCCTGGGCGGGGCGGTGACAAAAAATCCGGTGAAAGAAATCGGCTGGGGCGAAGTGTCCATCGTCGATCAACCCGACGCGCGCGCATGGTTCGGCGATGCGCCGGCTAAATTTTTGTCCTTCCACTGGCATGGCGAGACCTTCTCCCTGCCGCCGGGCGCGACGCGCATTCTGGAATCGCCCTACTGCGCCAATCAAGCCTACGTGCTGGGCAAGCATCTCGGCATGCAATGCCACGTCGAGATGACGCGCGAGATGATTGAAACCTGGAGCGCGGTGGGACAACAAGAAATAGCCGAGGCGCAGAGCCCAGCGGTACAAACAACGGCGCAAATGGCCATCGACATGGATACGCGCTTGGCAGCGCTGAATGCGGTTGCCGCGCAGCTCTATACGCATTGGATGCAAGGTTTGAAAGCATAGCGCGTGTTACGAGCACAAAAATGCCTGTTGTTGATTCTGCTTGACTGTGCCTATTGCTGTATCAAAATAGTGCAGCACTAATGCACTTATTTAGGATTAATCATGTGGGCGCACCATTATTATCACCCCCCAGCGTCAAGGTCATTGGCGCAAACGGCCAGATTTCCCTGGGAAAGCAATTTGCCGGGCGGCAAGTGCTGGTGGAGGAACAAGCGCCTGGCGTTTGGCTGGTGCGTACCGCCACCGTCATCCCGGACAACGAACGCTGGCTACACGAACCCCAGGCAGCAGCAGACATCCAGCGCGCGCTGGAATGGGCAAG
>MEQN01000021.1:11567-13020 GCA_001770235.1 Betaproteobacteria bacterium RBG_16_58_11 | reverse complement strand
GTTCCCATTCATCCTGGCCGGATACTTAAGCGCGAGTTGCTCGCGCGCGAGCTGTCGGCGAACCGGCTTGCCTTAGCGTTGCGCGTACCATCCGGGCGGATTAGCGATATTTTGAATGGCAAGCGCAGCATCAGCCCGGAAACCGCCTTGCGCCTTGCGCGCTATTTCGGCACCAGCGCTACTTTCTGGGTAAATCTTCAGGCGCGTTATGATTTGGCTCTGGCTGATCGCGATCTTGGCGCAAAGATCGCGGCTGAAGTGCCCAAAGCGGCGGCGTAGCGGGTCGCCGTGGTGATGAATCCGAAAGCGGGTTTGCTGGGTGCGGCGCTAGCAGCGGGATTATTTGAACATTGACCTGAAAAAGGCATTTCACCGCGAAGGACGCGAAGGTGCGCAAAGAAAAATCCACAAAGGTTTGCTTTGCGTACCTTCGCGTCCTTTGCGGTAAATCCTTTTTTCTCCAATTAACTACTACCCGCCGGTCGCTGACATGAAGCGCACTACCTTGGCGGGTTCTTCGCGAAACTCATGCCGCTCAGGTTTTTGCGTGATGGCTTGCAAAATAGTCTGTTCGATGTCTGCATCGCTGGCGCCATCTCGCAACAACGGGCGTAGCTCTACGCGGTCATTTTGGCCTAAGCACATATAAAGCGTGCCATCCACCGCCAGGCGCACGCGGTTGCAGGTGTCGCAGAAGTGCTGGGAAATCGGCGTGATGAATCCCACTGAGAATGCGCCATCCGGCGTTTGCAGATAGCGCGCCGGCCCACCGCCGGAGGGCATGCCGTCAGTCAGGCCAAAACGCGCGCGCAACCGTTCTTTCACGGGTTGCAAATCGAGATGCCGCGCCACGTGGCCGGTGTTGCCCATCGGCATGGTCTCGATCAGCCGCAGCACATAACCCTGCGCGATGCAGTATTCCACCATGGCGTCGATTTCGTCGTCATTGACCCCTTGCAGCGCCACCATATTGATTTTGATCGGCGCGAATCCCGCGCGTTTCGCCGCATCCAGCCCCGCCAAAATTTTTGGCAGGACATCGCGGCCGGTCACCTGTGCGATGCGATCTGCGCTCAGGGAATCGAGGCTCACGTTGATGCGCGAGACGCCCGCTTGGAACAGGGCGGCGGCGTGCTTGTCGAGTTGCGTGGCATTGGTGCTGAGGGATAAATCGTTTAGACCGGGTAATTGTTTCAGGCGTCCCGCCAATTCGGGCAGGTTGCGGCGCAACAACGGCTCGCCGCCGGTGAGACGCACGCGCGATACGCCCAAGCGGGCAAAGGCGCCCACCACGCGCTCGATTTCGTCGAAGTCGAGCCAATGCGCCGGCTCTTCGAAATCCTGGAAACCCTCCGGGATGCAATAGGTGCAGCGCAGGTCGCAGCGGTCGGTCACCGACAGGCGCAGGTATTCGATGGCGCGGCCAAAACGGTCAATTAACATGATGGCTGGC
>MEQN01000021.1:11000-11552 GCA_001770235.1 Betaproteobacteria bacterium RBG_16_58_11 | reverse complement strand
AATATAACCCCAGTTAGATGCAACTCGCGCAGCGAGCCCAAGTCCCTCTCTCCCACTTGTGGGAGAGAGCAGGAGAGAGGGCAACAGCAACAGCGAGTTTTTTTGGAATGCCTTATGCACATTTTCGGCCTCGCCGGCTACAGCGGCAGCGGCAAAACTACGCTGCTGGAGCGCTTGATCCCATTTTTTACCGGTCAAGGGCTGACTTTGGCGCTGATCAAACACGCTCACCATGATTTCGACATCGACCAAGCTGGCAAGGATTCCTATCGGCATCGTCAGGCTGGAGCGACTGAGGTGCTGGTGAGCTCCGCCCAGCGTTGGGCACTGATGCATGAATTACGCGGAGCGGAGGAGCCCAGCTTGCAAGCGCATTTGGCGCGGCTCTCGCCATGCGATCTAGTGCTGGTGGAAGGCTTTAAACGCGAGCCTATCCCTAAGCTGGAGATTCATCGCCAAGCCAACGCCAAGCCGCTGCTGTTTACGCAGGACCCGCACATTATTGCGATTGCGACCGATGCGCCGATTGAGACTTCGCTGCCGCGTTTCGAT
>MEQN01000021.1:10179-10993 GCA_001770235.1 Betaproteobacteria bacterium RBG_16_58_11 | reverse complement strand
CCATCGATGCAATCGGCCTTTTTATTTTAAAAACCACAGGACTACGATGAACAAGCCAAACCAAGCCGCGCTGCTGTCGGTGGATGAAGCGCTGGATTTTCTGTTGAGCCAGGCGCACCCGGTAGAAGCCGTGGAAGAGGTGCTGACCCTGGATGCGCTTGGTCGTGTGCTGGCGGCTGCGCAAGTCTCCGGCATCAGCGTGCCGCCGCACGACAACAGTGCGATGGATGGCTATGCGGTGCGCGCCGCGGATTTAAATCCAAGTGGTGATACGCGCTTGCCCGTGACGCAGCGCATTCCGGCGGGCTCGGTGGGCAGCCCACTGCTGCCACAGAGCGCGGCGCGGATATTCACCGGCGCACCGATTCCCCCCGGTGCCGATGCGGTCGTGATGCAGGAAGACACGACCCAAGCGAATGATGTCGTGACCATTCACCGCGCAGTGCCGTCCGGCAATAACATCCGCCGCGCCGGCGAAGATATCGCCCCCGGCAGCACCGTGCTCCAAGCCGGGGTCCGGCTCGGCCCACAGCACTTGGGCCTGGCAGCTTCGGTCGGTTTGGCACGCTTGCCGGTGTATCGCAAGCTCAAGATCGCGACGTTTTTTACCGGCGACGAAATCGTCATGCCGGGTCAGCCCTTGGCGCCGGGGCAAATCTACAATTCCAATCGCTTTACTTTGAATGGCCTATTGCATTCGATGGGGTTCGATGTGGTGGATCTCGGCATCGTGCCGGATGATTTGGAGGCCACCGTCGGCGTGCTGGCGCGCGCGGCGAGCCAAGCGGATGTGATTCTCACCAGCGGCGGCGTG
>MEQN01000021.1:4662-10168 GCA_001770235.1 Betaproteobacteria bacterium RBG_16_58_11 | reverse complement strand
GAAGATTACATCAAAGCCGCGGTCGAGCGCTTGGGTGAAATTGCGATGTGGCGAATCAGCATGAAGCCGGGCAAGCCGCTGGCTTTTGGCCGCATCGAGAATGCCTCGTTCATCGGCCTGCCCGGCAATCCGGTCTCGGTCTTCGTCACTTTCTGCATTTTCGCGCGGCCATTCTTGCTGCGCGCGCAGGGCGTGATGGATATCGCGCCGCGCGGCTTCTGGGTCGAGGCGGCATTCGATTGGCCCCGGCCTGATCGGCGGCGCGAATATCTGCGGGCGCGACGGCTAGCGGGCGACGTGGCTACCACCCGCGTCGAAATTTATCCGCATCAAGGCTCGGGGGTGCTGACTTCCACCGTGTGGGGCGAGGGTTTGATCGACGTGCCGGCGGGCACCACTATCGCACGCGGCGACCGGGTATTTTTTATGCCTTTTTCCGAGCTGCTGGCATGAGCGTGACCATTTTATATTTTGCGCGACTGCGCGAGACGCTGGGGCTAGCGCAAGAGAAAATTGAGTTGCCAGCCCATGCGGCCAGCGTGGCAGGGCTGCTCGACCATCTGCGTGCACGCGGCGAGGAATGGCACACAGCGCTGGCGCCGACCCAGTCGTATCGCGTGGCGGTGAATCAAGACATGGCAGATATCACCACGCCGGTGCAAGATGGCGATGAGGTGGCGATATTTCCACCAGTGACCGGAGGTTGATATGTCGGTGCGCGTGCAGGAAGCCGACTTCGATTTAAGCACCGAGATCAAGGCATTCCGCGCCGGCCGGCCCGAGATCGGGGCGGTGGCCGCGTTTGTCGGGCTGGTGCGCGACGTGAATGTAGGCAGCGCCGTATCCGGCCTCACGCTCGAACATTATCCCGCCATGACGCAAAAAGCGCTTGAGGGCATCGTGGCGCAAGCCACGCAACGTTGGGAGATATTCGACGCGCTGGTGATTCATCGCGTTGGGCACTTGCAGCCGATGGATCAAATCGTGCTGGTCGCCGTGGCGAGCGCGCATCGGAGCGAGGCATTCCAAGCGTGCGAATTCATCATGGATTACCTGAAAACCCAAGCGCCATTTTGGAAGCAAGAGCAAACGCCGGGGGGTGCGCGTTGGGTCGATGCGAAAGCGTCGGATGATGTTGCCGCGACACGTTGGGAAAAACCTTTTTAACCACGGATGCACACGGATGAACACGGATAAAAGGCAAAGGCATGACATGCGTTTAGTTGTATTTGGTTTTATTCGTGTTCATCCGTGTTCATCCGTGGTTCCAAATGGTTAAGCCTTCAATCCGCATCCTGTTCGGCGCCGCCAGCTCGCTCGGCCCAGGCAAAATCGCGCTTCTGGAATCGATCAGCCGCGCAGGCTCGATCTCCGGCGCGGCGCGCGAAATGGGCATGTCCTATCGCCGTGCATGGCTGCTGGTGGAAGCGATGAATAAGGCATTCAAAAAGCCGTTGGTGATGGCGGTCACCGGCGGCAAGCGCGGCGGCGGGGCCGAAGTGACGGCTTTCGGCCACGCCTTGCTTCTTCGCTATCGCGAGATTGAAGCCAAAGCCGCGGCAGCCGTGGCGGCAGATTTGAAGGCCCTGGCCAAGATGCTGGCGCAACGCGAATAGGCGATTGCGGCCTATCAAGTTTTGCCGCTATTTGCCGCTGTTATAAAGTTCAGGCCTTTGTTATTCTTGATTTTTCATAAGCTTCGTAACAATTTAAGGATGCTCGATGCGCGCTTTCACACTTCGCATATTGATGTTGGTTTTGTTCTTGTTTTCCGCCAGCGCGTTCGCCGGCGGCAAACACTTGGTGACCTATACTTCGAAGGACGATTTTGATACGGTCAAAAACGCGATTACCGAAGCGATTGCGGGCAAAGGGCTGGTGATCAACACCATTTCGCACATCGGCGAAATGCTGGAGCGCACCGGCCGTGATATGGGCGGCGCTAAGCAGGTATTCGTGAAAGCGGAATCAATCGAATTTTGCAGCGCCACCGTGTCGCGCAAAACCATGGAAGCCGACCCGCACAATATCGTGTTCTGCCCTTACATCATTTCAATCTATGTTTTGCCGAACGAACCGAATAAAACCTATGTCTCGTACCGCAAGCCGGATCTGGTCGGCACGCCGGCGTCGAAAGCATCGCTGAAGGAAGTGGAAAAGCTGCTGCGGTCTATCATCGAGGAAGCGCTGAATTAGCCGGCCATGAACGCACTCACGATAATCCTCATGGGGGTCACGCTGGCCGCAATGATCGGCGCGGTGGGGGTATTGCTCATTAACCGGCGCCAGGATAAACGGCGCGGTGCGGCGGAGGACGCAGTCGCGAAAGCGGCGCAGGATTATTTCGCGCGTTTTCAGATTCGCGCCCGCACCATCGGCGCCCTGTTGCCGGACGATAGCATGGTGCTGATGGTGGAGACGCCGCCGCATAAGAAATTGCGTTTTTCCTACATTATCGAGCCGCCGATCAAGAATTTCATCCGCGTGCAAACCGGCGTCGAAGTGGCGCGCATTTTCTGGCGCTTCCCGATTCCGCCCAAGAAAACCAGCGCACCGGACGTGAAATACGCCGATGCCGACACGATCCAGCTTGATTCAGAACAAACCCAGCCAAGCGCGGATGAAACCGCCGCCCCGCCGCACGAGTCGATTGAAACGGAGATGGAGACAGACGATTATTTCCGTCAACATCAGTCCTATCACATCGAAGAAGTGAGCTGGGAAGACTTCTCTTCAATCACCCAGAGTCCGGAAGAGGCAAGCGCAGCAGACGCGAAGCCAACGGACGTAAAAAAATAATCTCAGCTAAACCATTTAGCCGCGAATTAACGCGAATAATCGCGAATTAAAATCTAGCGCATATGAGTAAATTGCTTTACGTGCTCGGCAATAAAGTTCTGGCGGTTTTAATTGGCGAAAATTGGCGTTAATTCGCGGCTAAAGTTTTTTTCGCCCTACCCATACACCCACTGATTCAACAACAAGCGCGCCGCGTCGATCACTTCCGAGGCGGTCAGGCCGACCGGGCCGATATGTTTCGCGCTCAATTCATCCGCCGCCGCGCCGTGCAGGAATACGCCCAGCAGCAGCGCATCGCGCGGGATCATGCCTTGCGCCAGCAGCGCGCCGATCATCCCCGCCAATACATCGCCGGTGCCGGCGCTGGCCAGGCCCGGATTGCCGCTGCCGTTGAGATACCACGCGCCGTTGGGCTGGGCGCACACACTGCCCGCGCCTTTCAACACGACGAAGCTGTTCAAGCGGGTGGCGAGGATGGTGGCCACATCCACGCGCTGGTAGCGCACGTCGTCTGTATTCGCGCCGATCAGCCGCGCCGCTTCCGCCGGGTGCGGCGTGATGATGGTTTTTGCCTTGCGTTTCGACACCTGTTCTTGCAGCTCGGCGTCTTGCGCCAGCAGATTGAGTGCGTCGGCATCCAATACCAAGGGCAGATCGGATGCGATGGCTTGTTTCAGCCATTGCAGCGCATGCGCCGATTGCCCCATGCCGGGGCCGGCCACGAGACAGGTGAGGTGGGGGAGTTCCAGCAAATCATGCGCCGAACGCAGCATCAATTCCGGTTGCAAGCCATCGACGCGCGGCGCGGCTTCGTCGATCAAGCCGAGATAGACGCGTCCTGCGCCGAGCTTTAACGCGGCGCGCCCGGCGAGTAAGGCAGCGCCCGCCATGCCGGGTGCGCCGCCAAGCACGCCGACGCTGCCGAACAGGGCCTTGTGGCTATTGAGCGGACGCGGCGGCAGCAGCTTCGCCACCCAGGGCCGCTCGAGCAGCCAACCGTTGGGCGGGTAGAGCAATTGCGTGTCCAGCCCCAAGGTGCGCAGCCAGATATTGCCGCTATGATCCGGCCCGTCGCCGGTGAGCAAGCCCGGTTTCAAGGCGAGGAAGGTCACGGTATGCGCGGCGCGGATCACCGGCCCCATGGCGTGGCCGGAATCGGCGTTCAATCCACTCGGGATATCCAGGGCAAGAATCGGCACGCCCAAGCTGTTGGCCTGATTCACCAGATCGGCATACGCGCCTTCCAATGGCCGGGTGAGGCCGATGCCGAATAAGCCGTCGATCACCAAGCCCCAGCGCCCATGCTCCGGAATGGCGTCGAGACAGGCGCCGCCGGCATCGATCCAGGCTTGATAAGCCGCGCGGGCATCGGCTTCGAGTTGAGCTGGATCGCCGCTAAAGACGACATCAATCTTGTGCCACCACGCTTTGAGTTGCGTTGCCGCAATGAGGGCATCGCCGCCGTTATTGCCGGGGCCGGCGAGCACCAGGATGGCCGAGCCATCATCCGGGGCCAGATCGCGCGCGATTTCGGCCGCCGCAAGGCCAGCGCGCGCCATGAGCGGCGGCGGGCTGGGCATGCGTCCAGCCTGGGCCTCGATCTCGCGCATCTGATCGGTGCTATAAATAGGATTGGGGAAAGGAATTTCGTAAGGATTCATAGGGCTAAATATCGGCAGAATTTTGCCGAAATATACCATGACGAGGGTGTTACCACGGGGATAAGGAGCGGAATCATGAAAGATGAAAAGACCAATCCATCTGGCGCGCCCATCGCGGCATGCGATGTCGAGCATCGCTGCGCTATCGTGTCCTGCGCGACCTGCCTGTCGGAAATACCCACCGACGTGGCTTTGAGCTTTGAAGGGCCGGATTACGTGCAGCACTTCTGCGGTCTCGATTGTCTTGAGGCGTGGAAACGCAAGCAAGCTAAATAGTGCTCGAATACGGCGAATGCGCCCGGCCGCGACGGGCGCTGAGCAAGTTTTATTGAAAATTAAGGATCAACATGCCGGGTTTCGACAAAAAGAAAGTATTGATCGCCGACGATGATTCGATCTTGCGCGAGTTGCTTAAAGGCATTCTGCGCACGGCCGGCCATATCGTGGTGGGCGAAGCCAGCAATGGCGAGCAAGCGATAGCGATGGTGGAAAAGACCAGCCCGGACGTTCTTTGCCTCGACATCCACATGCCGAAAATGGACGGCATGCAATGCCTGGAAGCGCTCAAGGCATCGATGCCGCAACTCACCATCATCATGATCAGCGGCGAAGCAACCCTCCCGGTGGTGCAGGAAGCGCTATCCAAAGGCGCGGGCGGATTTATCGTCAAACCCTTCAACGCCGCCAAAGTGTTGGACACGATTCAGCGCGTCTGCGCCAAGCAGGTGGCCTGATTTTGCGTCAGGCATCAGACTGGTGGGCTTCAATTTGAACCCGTCCGCCAAAAAAGCCAGGCTTGAACGAAATTTATAGAAGCGCCCTTATGATTTCCCGCATCAGAAATTGGCTCGGCCGCACTCTGACCCGCAAGTTCACGCTGCTGCTCGCCGGATTCCTGGCGTTGCAGGCGCTGCAACTGGGTGTCGGCGTATTCGGCATTCTGCACATCGGCGAGGAGGAGGCCGGCTTGGTCAACGAGGCCGGCCGGCAGCGTTACCGCACGCTGCTGCTCGGCACGCTCGCCCGCCAGGCCGTGGCCGACGGCG
>MEQN01000021.1:618-4580 GCA_001770235.1 Betaproteobacteria bacterium RBG_16_58_11 | reverse complement strand
GGCGTCGGCGCGCAAATTCCCGCAACTCCAGGCCATGTCGGCGAGCAAGTCGCCGCAGCTCCAGGCCATGCTCGCCGAGGCGCGCGGCAGTTGGGAACAGGCGCTTCGGCCCTTGCTGGCGCAGATCGACCCCGCGCGCCCGGAGCAGGCGCACGCGGCGCTGCGCCGCTACGAGCTCCTGGCGCCGGAGCAGGTCGCGCGTCTCGATAGCATCGTGAATTTGATCGACCAGGGCGTCGCGGAGGACATCCGGGCGCTTGCCCTTTTCCAGAGCGCGATTCTGGGGCTGTCGCTGTTGCTCGGCATCGTGGGCTTTGTCATGACCCGGTTCTGGGTGACCCGGCCGCTGAACCATCTGGTCTCGGCCACGCAGGCGATCGCGAGCGGCGCGTCCGGGCGGCGCGTATCCGTCGCCACGCAGGACGAGCTCGGCGCGCTCGCCGATGCTTTCAACCGCATGGCGGGGGCGATCGAGGAGCGGGCCTCGCAGTTGAGCGCCCTCAACCAGGTGGCCATCACCATCACTTCCTCATCGAGCCTCAAGGACGCCCTGGATGAAATCATGCGCAGCGGCATCCAGCTCACCGGCGCCCAGGCCGCCTGCATCGCCTTTTACGACCAGGGGGCGGGGCGCTTCACGGAATGGGTGACGCAGGGCCTGTCGGAGCATTTCGTAAAGAACATGTCGTTCGAGCCCGGCAGCCTGGCCGATGAGGCATTTACCACGGCTACGCCTGGCGCCTACATCTTGAGCAATGACTGGCCGCAGACCAAACACAAGCTGAGCCGGCTCGCACATGACGAAGGCATCAAATGTTTCACCTGCCTGCCGCTGACCAGTCACGCCAGCCGCCTGGGCGTGGTTTACTTTTACCGCACGGATCGCGACAGCTTCACCCTGGCCGAGATCGAGTTGCTGACGACCTTCGCGCGGCTGGCGGCGGAAGCGATCGAGAACAGGCGCCTGCATGAGCGCCTGGCCGGCGAGGCGCACACCGACCCGCTCACCGGGCTCTACAACCGGCGCGAATTCGACGCGCGCCTGGCGGAGGAACACCAACGGGCGCGGC
Source organism: Betaproteobacteria bacterium RBG_16_58_11 (assembly GCA_001770235.1). GTDB lineage: Bacteria > Pseudomonadota > Gammaproteobacteria > Burkholderiales > Thiobacteraceae > RBG-16-58-11. Next base: position 3,510 of record MEQN01000021.1, on the reverse strand, counting down.
GCTACGGCAAACCGTTTGCGCTCATGATGATCGACATCGACCGCTTCAAGCACATCAACGACGACTATGGCCACCCGGCCGGGGACGAAGTGCTCAAGGTCTTTGCCGAGATTCTCAAACAACAATTTCGCGAAGTGGATATCATCGCGCGTTACGGCGGCGAGGAATTCGTGGCGATACTGCCGGAGATCAGCATCGATATCGCCAAGCAGATCGCCGAGCGCGTGCGCAGCGCGATTGCCTCGACCCCCATCCCGCTCGTCGATGGCGGTGAGAGCAGGATCACGGCCAGCATCGGCGTGGCGTACTGCCCGAACTGCGGCGCCAGCCCGCGCGAGATGATCGAGCGCGCCGACCAAGCGCTGTATAGCGCCAAGGAGGCGGGACGCAACCGCGTGGTGCTAAGCATCGTAAAGGGGACGGATGCTGTGGCCGCTGCGCAAAAATAAACCTGATTCAATAATCCCCAGCCGGTTTGAAACGAAGCGAGTTTTTTTATCCCTTTGGCAAAGGGGGAAACCCATCGAATGCTATTCGAGAGCGCTTTCGGGTAAAATTTCAGTTTTTAGCGATTCCTGAAACATGTCCCAGCTTATCCAGTTGCGTGGCCGCAACGCCTTATCCGCTTTTCGTCACGAAAAACTCAAACAAGCGCTCGCGCATGCGCTACCCGCCATCCAGGCGGTGCATGCCGAGTTCTGGCATTTTGTCGCGCTGCGCCGCACGCTCAGCGCTGACGAGCGCGAAACCCTGGAACAGATACTGACTTACGGCCCGCATACCGAACAGGGCGATAAGCGCGGCCATCTGGTGCTGGTGACGCCGCGCATCGGCACGATTTCACCCTGGTCCACCAAGGCGACCAACATCGCCCAGCAATGCGGGCTGGACGCGGTGGTGCGCATCGAGCGCGGGGTGGCCTGGTATTTTCGTAAATTCGGCTGGGCGCCGCTGACCCGCGAAGAGAACCACGCGGTGAACCCGTTGATCCATGATCGCATGACCGAAACCGTGCTCAACGACATGGAAGGCGTGAGCAAGCTGTTCGATCAACATCAGCCTTTGCCGCTTATCAGTGTGGATGTTATCGGCGGCGGGCGCGAGGCGCTGGTGGCCGCCAATCGCGCGTTCGGGCTGGCGCTGTCGCCGGATGAAATCGATTATCTTTTGGAAAACTTCACGCGCATGGGGCGCAATCCCGCCGATGTTGAGCTGATGATGTTTGCCCAAGCCAACTCCGAGCATTGCCGTCACAAAATTTTTAACGCCGATTGGATCATCGACGGCACACCGCAAACCGACACGTTGTTCGGCATGATCCGCAATACGCATGCCATGAGCCCAGCCGGCACCCTGGTCGCTTACTCGGATAATTCCTCCGTGATCGAAGGCGCGATGATCGAGCGCTTTTATCCGCGCGCGGGCGTGTACGGCTATACGCATGAACCGACCCACATCTTGATGAAGGTCGAGACGCACAATCACCCCACCGCGATTTCGCCTTTCCCTGGGGCCGCCACCGGCTCCGGCGGCGAGATTCGCGACGAGGGCGCGACCGGCATCGGCTCCAAGCCCAAGGCGGGCTTGTGCGGCTTTTCGGTTTCCAATCTCGCCATTCCCGGCCATGAACAAGCTTGGGAAGCGAATCCCATCGGCAAACCCTCGCGCATCGCTTCCGCGCTGCAAATCATGCTTGAAGGGCCGATCGGCGCCGCCTCGTTCAACAACGAATTCGGCCGGCCCAATCTCGCCGGTTATTTCCGCACCTATGAGCAAGTAGCGTCGGGGGAGATGCGCGGCTATCACAAGCCGATCATGCTGGCCGGCGGGGTCGGCAATATCTCGGAAGCGCATGTCGAAAAGCGCGACGTGGTGGATGGCGCGCTGTTGATCCAGATCGGCGGGCCGGGCATGTTGATCGGCCTCGGCGGCGGCGCGGCATCGAGCATGGATACCGGGGCCAACGTCGAGAGCCTCGATTTCGATTCGGTGCAGCGCGGCAATCCGGAGATGCAACGGCGCGCACAAGAGGTGATCGACCGCTGCTGGCAGTTGGGCGCGGACAATCCGATTCTCTCGGTGCACGACGTGGGTGCGGGCGGCTTGTCCAACGCGCTGCCGGAAATAGTGCATGCCTGCGGCCGCGGCGGCCATTTCAAATTGCGCGAGATACCCAGCGAAGAGCCGGGCATGTCGCCGATGCAGATTTGGTGCAACGAAGCACAAGAGCGCTATGTGTTGGCGATTCTGCCCGAGAGCCTGGCACAATTCCAAGCCATGTGCGAGCGCGAGCGCTGCCCATTCGCGGTGTTGGGCGTCGCCACGCGCGAGCATCATTTGGTGGTGGAAGACAGCCACTTCGACAATAAGCCGGTGGATGTGGATTTGTCGGTGATCCTGGGCAAGCCGCCGAAGATGACGCGCGACGTGAAGCATGTGCAGCGCGCATTGACGCCAATCGATTTAACGCCGATGCAATTGAATGAGGCCGCCGAGCGCGTGCTACGCCTACCGGCGGTGGCGAATAAAACCTTCCTCATTTCCATTGGCGACCGCACCGTGGGTGGCTTTACCGCGCGCGATCAAATGGTCGGCCCGTGGCAAGTGCCGGTGGCCGACTGCGCCGTGACTTTGATGGGGTATCACACCTATCAAGGTGAGGCGTTCGCCCTGGGCGAGCGCGCGCCGCTGGCCTTGATCGACGCGCCGGCTTCCGGGCGCATGGCGGTGGGCGAGGCGATCACCAATCTGGCGGCGGCGCCGATTGCGAAGCTTTCCGACATTAAGCTCTCCGCTAATTGGATGGCCCCGGCCGGGCACCCGGGCGAGGATGCAGCGCTGTTCGACACGGTAAAAGCGGTAGGCATGGAGCTATGTCCGCAACTCGGCATC
>MEQN01000021.1:0-476 GCA_001770235.1 Betaproteobacteria bacterium RBG_16_58_11 | reverse complement strand
AACTGCGCACGGATTGCGGCGACACCGATCTGCTCTTGATCGATCTTGGCGCAGGACGTTGTCGCTTAGGCGGCTCGGCCTTGGCGCAGGTGTACAAGCAGATCGGCGACTGCTGCCCGGATGTGGTGGATGCCGCCAAGCTCAAAGCGTTTTTCGAGACGGTGCAGGCGCTGAATCACGCGGGCAAATTGCTCGCCTATCACGACCGTGCCGATGGCGGCTTGTTTGCGACCCTGTGCGAAATGGCGTTTGCCGGTCATACCGGCGTCACCTTGGATTTGGATGAGCTGTGTTTTGAGCGCGTGCGCAACGATATTGAGCGTCATGGCGCGGACGAACCGCAGCTCGCGCCGGGCGAATATTCGCAACGCATCTTCGGCGTGTTGTTCAACGAGGAATTGGGCGCGGTGCTGCAAGTGCGGCGCGGGGATACTCAAGTGGTGTTGGACGCCTTTTTCGCCGCGGACTTGCGCAGC
>MEQN01000020.1:9962-11754 GCA_001770235.1 Betaproteobacteria bacterium RBG_16_58_11 | reverse complement strand
CGAAGCCGATGGTCTGATTGCGCACCAAGGCCAACTCATCCGGGTCGAGCGTGGTCACATCTCGCCCATCCAAGTGATAATGACCACCACTGGGGGTATCGAGGCAGCCGATGAGATTCATGAGGGTGGATTTACCCGAGCCGGAGGGCCCCATAATGGCAACGAATTCACCCTGCTCGATGTTCAGCGTAATGCCGTCCAGCACTTGGGGCACCGGCTGATCGGCGGCACTCGGGTATTGCTTGCTGATGCGATCAAGCTGAATCAGCGGCATTAGAACATCCTAAAACTAAATGAGCTCTTTTCCTTGCTTTTCTTCTGCACGGTATCTTTTACCACCAGCGCATCGCCGGCTTTGAGATCGCCTTCGACAATCTCCGTATGGGTGCCGTCGGTGATGCCGAGCTTCACTTTCACCGGAACCAGCTTGTCGTCTTTTTCCAAGCGGTAGACTTGAGTCGCTTCTTCTTTTTTCTTGCGCTCGCGTTTATTATTCTTGCCGCCCTCTTCCTCCGGCGTTTCGGGTTTGAAGCGCAGTACGGCGTTGGGTATGCGCAGCACTTGCTTACGATCCGCCACGGCGATTTTTACATGGGCGGTCATCCCGGGCAGCAGTTGACCCTCGCTATTATCCACCCCCACGACCACGTTGTAGGTCACCACATTCTGCTGCACCGTAGGGTTCAGCCGAATTTGTTTCACTTTGCCGTTGAAATTTTTATCTTGAAAGGCATCGACCGTAAAGCGCACGGATTGGCCCACGAAAATGGCGCCGACATCGGCTTCCGCCACACTCGAGTCAATCTGCATGTCGCGCAGATCTTTGGCGATCTGAAATAAAGTGGGGGTCTGAAAACTGGCGGCGACGGTCTGCCCCACATCGATACTGCGCGCCACGACCACGCCCGCGATCGGAGAGCGGATCACGGCATAGCGTAGATTGATGCGATCGCGCTCGACTTGTGCGCGCGCCAAACGTGCTTGCGCCTGCGCCGCCTCAAACGCTTGCGCGGCTTCATCCATCGCGGTTTGCGAGATGAAGTTTTTAGCCAGCAATTCGCGCGCGCGCTTTTCTTTGGCTTGGGCCAGTTTCAGCCCTGCGTCGCTGTTGGCTTGATTGGCCTCGCTTTGATGCAGGGCGGCCTGGAACAGCGAGGGGTCCAACTCCGCCAGCACTTGGCCCGGCGTCACTTGGTTATTGAAATCGACATGCAGCCGTTTCACCGTGCCCGATACTTGCGTGCCCACATTCACCAGCACCACCGGATTGAGCGTGCCGTTCGCGGTGATGACTTGATGGATATCGCCCACATCCGCCGCCTGGGTTTTGTAGCGGGCCTGGGCTTTATCCTTCCCTACAAAGGCAAAGTAAGCGCCGCCGCCGAGCGCCAAAACGAGGATCAGCCCCAACCACCCTGTGCGCGAGAAAAGCGCCTTGAATTTTTGCATAGCCGTTCAGACCTGGTTTATCGGAACAAGTGCCCGTCGCACGAATGAAAAAGGGGCCATCGGCCCCCCTTTCATTCCCTGAGCATTGCCTTTTGTGTGCTTACTCCTGCATGCCCGGGTTCTTGCTCATGCCGATGAGTTTCGGCTGGTTGAGCTTAACCTTCTTGATGACTTTCACGCTCTTCAGGTATTCGGCCACCACATCCCAGATTGGGGTGCCGGTCACGTTTTCCTGCACCGAGGCCCAGCCCGCCACCAGATATTTCTTACTGGGATCGACTGCTTTGCCGCGCATGATCATATTGCTGATGCGACGGCCCGCCTTCTCATTCGGGTTGCAGGT
>MEQN01000020.1:5525-9925 GCA_001770235.1 Betaproteobacteria bacterium RBG_16_58_11 | reverse complement strand
TGCTGGTAATACGGATCCGGGTTGAACAGGTTGTCGCCCACATCTTCCAGCACATCCTTGATCTGCTGGCCGGTCATCTCGTTGAGCGTGGTCGCGGGGTAGGTGATGCAAGTCTGATCCAACACGCGTTCCATGGTGATGGTGTCGCCCGGCAGCAGGCTGGTGCCCCAGCGGAAGCCAGGGGAGAACGCCATATCGGCACCCTTGACTTCGATCAGCGCATCCACGATTACCTGATCGAAGGTGCCGTTGAAGTTGCCACGTCGATAGAGGAAATCCTCGGTGACGGCAAGCTTTTCGTTGAGCTTGGCCTCGTACGGCGCGCGAATTTTTTTGATGTACTCCGCCATCGGCTTGTCTGTCTCGATGAGGTTGGAAAACACCGGCAGCAAGCGATATTTATAACCGGCAACCTTGCCGTTTTTCACATCGAGATCCATCACGCCAAGGAACTTGCCATTGGAGCCGGCGTTGGTCACCAGCGTCGTGCCCTTCGCATTTTTGACCGGAATTGCCTGCGGGATCGCATCGTGCGTGTGGCCGCCGAAAATCACGTCCACGCCGGTCACGCGTGAAGCCATTTTGAGGTCCACGTCCATGCCGTTATGCGACAACACGACGACGACTTTCGCGCCCTTGCCGCGTGCTTCATTCACGAATTTTTGCAGGCTATCGTCCTGAATGCCGAAGGTCCAATCGGGGACGAAATGACGCGGATTAGCGATCGGCTGGTAGGGGAAGGCCTGACCGATCACCGCGACCTGAACGCCGTTCACCACCTTCATCGAATACGGCTTAAACACCTGATCGCCGAAGTCGGCGGTCTTGACGTTCTGCGCCACGAAATCGACCGAACCCTTGAAGTCTTTCTCGACGATTTCCTTCACGCGCTCGGCGCCCAGGGTGAATTCCCAGTGCGGCGCCATCACATTCACGCCCAGCATTTTCTGCGCGCCCACCATGTCGGCGCCGTTGGTCCAATACGCCGTGCCGGAACCCTGCCAAGTATCGCCCGAATCCAGCAGCAAGGAACCGGGGCGTTGCGCGCGGATATTTTTAATCAGGGTGGCAAGATGCGCGAATCCGCCCACCTTGCCGTAAGTCTTGGCCGCGGCGACGAAATCGAGATTGGTAAACGCGTGCGCATCGATCGAGCCGGGCTTGATGCCGTAAGCCTTCAGAAAGTGATCGCCCACCAAGTGCGGCGCCTTGCCCAGCGCGCCGCCGACACCGATATTCACATTCGGCTCGCGGAAATACACCGGCAGCAACTGCGCATGGCAGTCGGTAAAGTGCATGAAGCTGACATTGCCGAATTTAGGCAGCTCGTAAAAATTTTTCGGCACCTCGCCGGCCAGCGCCTGACGGCTATCCAGCGCCATACCGCTTGCGGCGGCAACCGCCAGTACTTCAAGAAATTCACGACGGGTCATCGACATCATTCAGCTCCTGCTAAAAATCCAAGTGTGATCACAATCGCCCTGATTGGGCTTTATTTTATAAACGTCATAAAAAAACAAGGCTTGCGGGGATTAGCCTACAAGCCTTGTTCATCAAGCATGACGTACTTATTTACGGAATACCGGAGTCTGCATGGGCAGCCCGTTGCTGATATAGGAGTGGAAGTACTCCAGGTTGTTGTACTCTTCACTACCTTGCTTGAAGGGGACGGCGCGCACTTGCTTGTTGCATTGGGTATAGCGCGTCTGCAAGGTCGTTACTTTGTCGCCGCCGCGAAACTCCGGCCAGTGCACGGCATGCCCCAGCGCGGGCGACAAGTACTCGGTTCTTATCGTCGTGCCGACCTGTTGCATATGGCAGTGCCCGCAGGAAAAGCTGAGCTGGCCACGGCGCTGATAAAAGAAATGCTTGCCTTTCTCGTACGCCTCGAGCGCCTTCGCGCCTTCGACCTTGACGCTCATTTTCATGCCGTCGGACAAGCTGCGCGAATAAGCCGTCAGCAGACCCATGGTCTTCATGTCATTGTAGGCATATTCATCTTCGCCATTGGCCTTACGGCAGGCATTGATGGACATTTCGTAGGTTACGACCTTACCCAGTTTTTCATCGAAATAGGGATAGTGGCCGGCGATATTCTTGCCGCCATTGGGGTAGCAATCGGCGTACTTCTTGCCGTTCTTGAAGGGCGTTTCCCACATTTTCTTGCCCTGATCGAACTGCGAATCATAAGGCGGAAATTCCATGATGGCCTTGTATTGCTGGAGCGAATCCTCGCTGAAAATCAGGGCGCCGTTCACATAATCATCGAATTTCAGATTGGGGAATTTGTTTTTGTATAACTCCAGAATTTCTTTACGGTCTTGCTCCGGGGTGGCGGAAGCATTCAGTGCGCCGAACAACAAACTAGCGCCGAAAACGGCCAATAGCAATTTCTTCATTGTGTCCTCCTCGTAACTGACAGGAACCGGCCGGGGGAACCCCAACCGGCGCTGGCTTGCTTTAGGCTACTGTAGCCGTGGCTTGGTTTTTATCACCTTTATTGTCCGCCCAACTCACGACTACTTTGTCGCCGGCTTTGGCGCCCTTGACCTTGAAGCCCAGGAACGGGTTCTTGGAAACGGCTTGGCTCCATTGCGCATCCAGCACGGTCTTGCCGTTCACTTGCGCGGTCACGGTTTGAATGAAATGGGCCGGGACGACTTGGCCGGTCTTGGCGTCTTTGCGCTGGCCGGTTTCCATCGGGTGATTCATCAGCACTTTGACGTTGGCGATATCGCCTTCGGCTTGTGCGCGGATTTTCATCGGTTCTGCCATGTTCGTATCCTTTCAGTGTATTCGGTTAGCGTCGTGATTCGGAGGCCGGTTAGCCGCCGCAACCACCGATGGTCACTTTGACTTCCTTGACGGCGGTGTAGGACTTGCCGCCCGCTTTTACCACCACGCGCACGTTGGAAGTTTGGCCCATTTTGATGCGGGTGCTGACATAGCCTTCCGCGCCGTTGGCCAGATCGAAGTTCGCAGTCAAAGGGTTAGCGTTTTTCTCCACCATCAGCACAATACTGCTGGTGCCGGCGATTTTGCTGGTCACTTCCACCGGCACCACTGCGCCGTTTTCCGCGATGTCCGGCGCCTTGATGGTGATGTCCTTGCTTACGGCGGAGCCGGTGGCGTCGAGCACTTTCAACGCGTCAGGCATGCCTTTGGCGTCAAATGCGGCTTTATTCCATTCCGCCGCAAGCACTTCAGTTGGCTTCAGCAAGCCCGCAGCCACGGCCACGGCCACGGTACCGGCCGCGCCGGCGCCTTTTAAAAATGTTCTGCGTTTCGTGTTCATATTCATAACCACTCCTTCTAAAATTAGCGCTGAATTAGAGACCATGTACGTAATCGGTGACTTTATCGATTTCTTGCTCGCTCAGGATTTGATGCTTGCCGAACGGCGGCATCGCACTCATCGGATTGATTTTGGTCGCATCCCAAATCTGATCGCGTAAAACCTTCTTGTCCGGGAAGCGGGCTTTCATCGCGACCAGGGGTGGCCCGATGTTCGCGCTGGTGACCGCCTTGGGATCGCCGGGTACCAGATGGCAAGCCAGGCAATTGCCCTTCTTGTTATTAAACGCAATATCCTGGCCGGTCTCCGCCGGTTTAGCGGCGGCGGCAGGTGCTTGAGGCTGCTGCGCATAGCCGCTTGTAGCCAGCATGATACCAACGATGCTGGCGGCTAACACAAGCTTGGGACTCTTCGGCATTGTTTCCTCCTTCAAAATATTATGTTTTAGATTGATCGGTGTCCCGACCCCGTCGCTATTTGAAACTTGCCCGGCGGCGCCATTTGGAAAATGGATTTTGTAAGGATAACCAATGTCCACACCACCACGCAAGCCATTCGATGCTTGATTAAGCAGATAATTCCCAATTGGTAGTTTTCTACCCCCCATATAAGAATCCACTAATAAAATTAGCGGCCTATTTTTTTCCAAATAACACGCATAGCCGGTGCGGGTGCGCACTAGGGCCGCTTGGATTCAGCATCCAAGGCCTTGAGTTCTTTCAAGCGCGCCTCGGCGCTGGAGAGTTGATAAAAATCGCCTTCATCGGACTTGAGCGCGATTTGCAGTTGTTCGATCGCGGCATTGAGATTGCCGCGCCGGGCATAGGCTTCGGCCAAGGCCCGATGCGAGTGAAAGCGTTTTTGCAAGGCCGCATAGCCGCGCGCCTGATATTCGTACAAACGGTAATCGTTGGCGCGCGTCTTGAGTTGTTCATTCACGAACTTGACCGCCTCCGCGCCTTGCTTGGCTTGCAGCAAGGTATCGGCATAGTCGTAGATCAGCGCGCGATGAAAGGGAAAGCGCTTCAATGCGGCTCGGTAGATCGCCAACGCCGCCGATTCCTGGCCTTGCGCGCGCTTGAGTCCGGCGGCCAGGGTTTCGATC
>MEQN01000020.1:5157-5456 GCA_001770235.1 Betaproteobacteria bacterium RBG_16_58_11 | reverse complement strand
CGGGCCAGTGCCGCGGCCAGACCATAGCGCTGAGCGATTTCGCTGTTGAATTTTTTCTCTCTGAGCCCGGTTTCGAATTCGGTGACCGCATCCTCCGCCCTGCCTGACGCCGCGCGCAGTTTGGCCCGCACCAGTTGATAGTCGAGCGAATCGGGCATTTGTTTATAAGGCGTCTCCGCGAGCCGGTTTTGAATATCCGCCAAGCGATCGGTGGTGAGCGGATGGGTGCGCAGATACACCGGGGCGTTGTTGTCGTAGAGCCGGTTGAATTTGCCCATGCGATCAAAAAAACTCGCCAT
>MEQN01000020.1:3885-5042 GCA_001770235.1 Betaproteobacteria bacterium RBG_16_58_11 | reverse complement strand
CGCGACTTGGGAATTGGCGCGCGCGGCGAGAATGGACACCGCGATCGCGGCAATCGAGATCAAGCTATTGCGCGACTCTTGCGCCACCATGCGCGAGATATGGCGCTGCGTGACATGCGCGATCTCATGCGCCAGCACGCCCGCCAGCTCCGACTCGCTCTGCGCCGTGAGAATCAAGCCGGAATGCACGCCGATGTATCCGCCGGGCAGGGCAAAAGCGTTAAGCGTATTGTCCCGCACCGCGAAGAATTCGAAATCCTGGCGATTGTTCGGGCTCGCCGCCGCGAGCCGATAGCCCAGGCCATTCAAATAATCGGTGACTTCAGGGTCATCCAGATAATCCCGGTCGGCGCGAATATCGCGCATGATCGCCTCGCCGATCTTGCGTTCCAACTGCGGCGAAAACACCGATTGCGAAGCTTCGCCCAGATCGGGCAGATTGGTGGCGGCGGTGGCGGGCGAGGTGCAAAACACGCCGAGCACAAATAGGTGGGTAAATTTCATAGTGCTATGATAACGAGTAACGCTCATAAGTTCATCGCCATGCCAAAATCCAAGCCACTTACTCACTTCGACGCGCACGGCCAGGCCCACATGGTGGACGTGGGCGGCAAAGCCGAAACCCATCGCGTCGCGCGCGCCTCGGGCCAGATCGTCATGCTGCCCGCCACGCTCAAGGTGATTCAAACCGGCACCGGCAAAAAAGGCGACGTGCTCGGCATCGCGCGCATCGCCGCGATCCAGGGGGCCAAGCGCACCTCCGATCTCATCCCGCTCAGCCATCCGATCCCGATCACCAGAATCGATATCGCTTTTGAAACCCGGTCTCGCCCGGCGCGCGTGATCTGCCACGCCACCGTCGAAACCGTGGGCCGCACCGGGGTCGAGATGGAAGCGCTCACCGCCGTCTCGGCCGCCCTGCTCACTATCTACGACATGTGCAAAGCAATCGATCGCGGCATGCGGCTCACCGACATTCGTTTGTTGGAAAAGCGCGGCGGCAAATCCGGGCATTGGGTTGCTGAATGAAATTTTTGCTGGCTTTGTTCTGTACTTTTTTGCTCGGTAGTACGCTGGCTTTTGCCGCGCCGGAATCACAAGCCATCCTGGTCGCGCCCAACGTAGAGATTCCCGTTACGCGCTATAACGCGGGCAAA
>MEQN01000020.1:3778-3866 GCA_001770235.1 Betaproteobacteria bacterium RBG_16_58_11 | reverse complement strand
TCCCGTCGGAAAGCGGGGTGGTTCAGGCCGAGCACGACACCGCCGAGAAATTGGCGCGGCGCGGCTATAGCGTGTGGGTGGCGGATTT
>MEQN01000020.1:3120-3674 GCA_001770235.1 Betaproteobacteria bacterium RBG_16_58_11 | reverse complement strand
GCTCAGCAGCGGGCGCGGCGCAGCGCTCGCGCTGGGCGGCGCGCAACAGTGGGGGCAGCCTATCGCGGGGGTAGTGTTGCTGTTCCCCAATCTTCTGGTCAGCAGCCCCGAAGCAGGCGAAGAAGCCGCCTACCTGCCCCTTACTCGGCAAACGCATTTGCCGATCGCTATTTTGCAAGGCGATAAATCGCCGTGGCACTGGCAACTCGATGCGCTCAAGCAGGAACTGGAACAAGGCGGCAGCCGCGTCGCCATCACAACCTTGCCCGGCATGCGCGACCGGTTTTATTTCCGCGAAAATGCGCTGCCGCGCGAGCGGGAACTGGGCGACCGGCTCGACAGCCTCATCGTCGACGCCATCAAAAGCTTACCCGCCTTGAAAAGGAAATCGCCATGAAATGGGCTGGCGCGCTGCTGCTCGCACTCACGCTATGTTACGGCGCCGCCGGCGCCAAGGAACTCAAGCCGCTCACCCCGCGCGATGCGCCCAGCGCGCTGGCGCTGAAGGATTTGGACGGCAAGCCGCACACCCTGGCCGATTACAAGGGCCGCGT
>MEQN01000020.1:0-3097 GCA_001770235.1 Betaproteobacteria bacterium RBG_16_58_11 | reverse complement strand
CGCCCTGCCGCGCCGAAATGCCCTCGATGCAGCGTTTGAAAGAAGCGATGAAGGACAAGCCATTCACCATCCTGGCGGTGGACATGGCCGAATCCGAAGCGGAGGTGCGCCAATTTTTGAAGGACATGAAAGACGCCAAACTTGACTTCACCATCCTCATGGATAAAGACGGCCGTGCGCTCAAGGAGTGGAAGGTCTTTGTTTTTCCCACCAGCTACGTGCTGGATGCGGAGGGAAAGTTGCGTTATTCACTGCTGGGCTCGACCGAGTGGGATGAATTCGACACCTTGAAAAAAATTGAAGCGCTGCTGCCGCAGGTTCCTGCGCAATAAATTCAATACCTATTTAAGCGCCATGCGTTTCGCTCTGCATTGATTGGCACCAGCTATACAGCGCGTCATACAGCACCATGCCGTGCGCGAGCATTTCGTGGTCATCGCTAAAATTTTTCGATAGCCCCAAGGAAATCGCGAGCAAGCCATGCGCCTGCGGCGACGCTTCGGGCTTGCCCGTATCTGCCGCGCGCACAATCTCGGCTACGTGTTGCAGTGCTGGATCAGTAAGCTCATATTTCTTCAAGAACGCATCGAAGCTGCACAACTCGCCCACATGCGTCATCTCTACACCGGCGACATCATAGGGCACCGCACCGGTATCCGCTGCCACCGCCAACACTTGATCGGAAGGCACGTACAAAAACTCCGGCGCTTTATCGATAAAGCGCGCGATCAGCCAGGGACAGGCGATGCGGTCGATTTTGGGATGCTCGCGCGTGACCCACTTCATTTCGTGACCACCTCGCCACCCGCTTCTTTCCAGCCGACGATGCCGCCTTCGATGAAGCGCGCATTGATTCCCTTGCCACGTAAGTTGTCCAGCACCGAATTGCTCACCGAGCCGCCGCGCACGCAATAGAGCACGACCTCTTTGTCCTTGGGCAACTGCGCCGCCCAAGCCTCGATTTGCTCCGGGTCATGCCACGCCGCGCCCGGCAATTTCGACGTATCGGCGTCGAGGTCGGCCTTGCGCCGCACATCGATGAGGGTGACGCCATTCAAGTTTGATTTCAGGTCTTGCGCTTTGATACTTCGCTCCATGATTTTCTCCTCAAGCGATCATCGGTTTTATGAATACATGCAGCAGGCCCACCAGCGCACAAGCGGCGATCACCTTCATGATGTCCACCTTGTATTTCCACAGCGCAACGAAGGCGGTGATGGCGATCACCACCGGCAACCATTCGACCGTGCCGGCGAACGGCGTCTCCGCCGTGCCTGTGGGCCAGAAGGTATGCCATGCAAAGAACGCAGCCAGATTGATGATCACGCCGACCACGGCGGCGGTGATGCCGGTGAGCGGCGCGGTGAACTTGATCTCGTTGCGCGTCGCTTCCACCAGCGGCCCGCCCGCCAGAATGAACAGGAAAGAGGGCAGGAAGGTAAAGAAAGTTGCCACCGCCGCGCCGGCCACACCGGCGGCAATCGGATTGCTGAACACGCCCTTGGCCACACCGCCCAGATAGCCCACCCACGTCACCACCATGATCAGCGGCCCCGGCGTGGTCTCGCCCAGCGCCAAGCCATCCATCATCTGCGGGCCGGTGAGCCAGCCATAATGTTCCACGCCGCCCTGGTACACATAGGGCAGCACGGCGTAGGCGCCGCCGATGGTGAGGAAGGCGGCCTTGGTGAAAAACTCGCCCATTTTGTAAAGATCGCCGCTGCTGCCATAGAGCGCCAGCAGCGACACCCCGCCGATCACGGCGAAGGCGAGGGTCGTGGCGGCGAACTTGCCCCAGGAAAATTTCGCATGGGCCGGCGTCGGGGTGTCGTCGTCGATGATGGCCGGGCCATACTCCTTGTTGCTCGCGCCATGCCCGCCGCCGCCCTTGAACTTGGCCGGCATGAGCTTGCCGCCGATGGCGCCCAGAATGCCGGCCGAAAGCACGATCCACGGGAAGCCGATGTCGAAGAAGAAAATCCCGATGAAGGCCAGCGCCGCCAGGCCCCACAGCACTTCATTTTTCAGCGCGCGCGAGCCGATGCGCCAAGCGGCGAACAGCACCACCGCCACCACCGCCGGCTTGATGCCGTAGAAAATGCCTTGCACCAGCGGCACATCGCCGAAGGCCAGATAGATGCCCGCCAGCAGGGACAACAACACGAACGACGGCAGGAAGAACAGCACCCCGGCCACCACCCCGCCGCGCACGCCGTGCATCAGCCAGGAAATATAAATCGCCAGTTGAGTCGCCTCCGGCCCCGGCAACAGCATGCAGTAATTGAGCGCATGCAAATACCGGTGCTCGGAAATCCAGCGCCGCTTTACCACCAACTCCTGATGCATCATCGAAATCTGCCCGGCGGGCCCGCCGAAGCTGATGAAGCCGAGCTTGAGCCAGTATTTGAATGCCTCGCTTAAGCTCACTGGCGCGGGCGGTGCGAGTTTTTCTTCTGCCATGGTTCCTCCACAAAAATTCAAAAAATAATTTAGCCGCGAATTAACGCGAATTTGCACAAATTAAAACCGAAACGGAAGAATCGGTTTGAAATGGGTTTGGTTTTTTAATCCGCGCAAATTCGCGTTAATTCGCGGCTAAATATCACTTCCAAACGCCGCATACAATCCATCGAACACCGCCGCAACCGCTGCGAGCAGCGCATCATCGTTCTGCACCGTTTCGCGCAAGCCCTTCAGCACCGCTTCCAGCCCCGCCGCTTCGGGCGGCATCACGCCGCCCACATCCAGGTAATGCACGATGGCGCCGATGCGCATCAGCGCCGCATCTTCTTCCAGCCCGAAACTCGCGCCGAGCACTTCGAACGTCACGCGCTGCCCGGCGTGGGTAAAGGCCGCGCCGTCGAAATCGAAGCCGAGGGCGCGCTTGGGGCAATCCGCCGGTTTCGCCAGCCATTTGAATCGTGCTTCAGCGTCAATGAAGCGCTGAATCAGCCAGGCGCTCGCCATGCGATCGATCCAGAGTCCCTTGCGCGTCGCCCACAACCGGCCTTGATAGGCCGCCGCGTCCAGGCGCCGGATGTTGCCGCTGGCCGCATGCGGGGCATGTGGCTCGTGCGGGTTCAAGCGCGCCTCGATG
>MEQN01000019.1:19512-22259 GCA_001770235.1 Betaproteobacteria bacterium RBG_16_58_11 | reverse complement strand
AATCACAATGCTCGGGAATTTGGCCGAATGATCCTGCGCCAAGTCGCCGATCTTCACCGCCACGCGGCGCGCGATCTGTTTATAGATTTGCGACACGCGGCCCTCTGGGTCGGCGACTACGGTGGGGTTGCCGGAATCCACTTGCTGGCGAATGGCCATATCCAGCGGCAACGCGCCCAGCATTTCGATATCGTAATCTTTACCCATGCGCTCGCCGCCGCCTTCGCCGAAAATGCGCTCTTCATGCCCGCACTTTGAGCAAATGTGCAGGCTCATGTTTTCGACGATGCCCAGGATGGGGATATTCACCTTCTGGAACATCTTGAGGCCCTTGCGCGCGTCGATCAGCGCAATGTCCTGCGGCGTGGTCACGATCACCGCGCCGGTCACCGGCACGCGCTGCGCCAAGGTCAATTGAATGTCGCCGGTGCCCGGCGGCAGATCGACCACCAGATAATCCAGATCGCGCCATTTGGTGTTGTTGAGCAACTGCTCCAAGGCCTGGGTCACCATCGGGCCGCGCCACACCATCGGCGTTTCCACGTCGATCAGAAACCCGATCGACATCGCTTGCAGGCCATGGCCCAGCATCGGTTCCAGGTTTTGCCCGTCTTCCGATTCCGGCTTGCCGGTAATCCCCAGCATCATCGGCTGCGAGGGGCCGTAGATGTCGGCATCGAGAATACCCACTTTGGCGCCTTCGGCCGCCAGCGCCAGGGCCAGATTCACCGCGGTGGTGGATTTGCCCACGCCGCCCTTGCCCGACGCGACGGCGATGATGTTGCGCACGCCCGGCACCGGCTTCACGCCGCGCTGCACCGCATGCGACAGAATTTTTGACGAGACCGCCGCATTCACATTGCCTATGCCGGGAATGGTCTTGAGCTTGTCTTCAACCTGCTGCTTGATCTCGGCAATCACGCTTTTTGCCGGATAAGGCAGCACCACGTCCAGCGATACGTTATTGCCATCGATCTTGATATTGCGCACGGTCTTCGCGCTCACGAAGTCCTTTTTCATATTCGGATCGACCGCTTCTTTCAATGCGGTCTGCACTTGCAACTCGGAAATCGACATTACTTGCTACTCCTGGGAATTCCGGGGAAACCGGCTAATTCGGAAAAACGCCGATTTTAAATGTTTTTGTCCGGCGGCGTGGATTTTTTTGTCCGCGAAAAACTGGAATAACCCTCGGAATTTCAAGGCCAAGGCGGTTAAAATACGCCCTTTCCCGCCGCCGGCTTTCCCATCATGACGCGCAACATCCTGGTTACCTCCGCCCTGCCCTACGCCAACGGCAGCATCCATCTCGGTCACTTGGTGGAGTACATCCAAACCGACATCTGGGTGCGCTTTCAAAAAATGCGCGGCCATGCCTGTCATTACGTGTGCGCCGACGACACGCACGGCACGCCGATCATGCTGCGCGCGGAAAAAGAACAGATCACGCCGGAGCAATTGATCGAACGCATGCACGACGAACATCTGCGCGATTTCAGCGGGTTTCATATCGCGTTCGACAACTACTACTCGACCAACTCGGACGAAAACCGCGATCTGGCGCAAGGCATCTATCGCCGGCTGCGCGATCGGGGCCTGATCGACGTGCGTACCATCGAGCAACTGTACGACCCGGAAAAACAAATGTTTTTGCCGGATCGCTTCATCAAGGGTGAGTGTCCCAAGTGCCACGCCAAAGACCAGTATGGCGATTCGTGCGAGGCCTGCGGCGCCACCTATGCCCCGACCGATTTGATTAACCCCCACTCCGCCGTCTCGGGTGCGACGCCGGTCAAAAAATCCTCAGAACATTATTTCTTCAAACTAGGCGAGTGCGCCGATTTTTTGAAACAGTGGACCCGCGCTGGCCACTTGCAGGACGAAGCGGCGAACAAGATGGACGAGTGGCTCTCGGGCGGCCTGCAAAGCTGGGATATCTCGCGTGATGCGCCCTACTTCGGGTTCGAGATTCCCGATGCGCCAGGCAAATATTTTTATGTCTGGCTCGACGCGCCGGTGGGCTATATGGCGAGCTTCCAGAACCTATGCACGCAACGCGACCTCGATTTTGGCGCTTATTGGAACGAGGGGTCGGAAACTGAGCTGTATCACTTCATCGGCAAGGATATTCTCTACTTCCATGCCTTGTTCTGGCCGGCAATGCTGAAATACGCCGGTTATCGCACCCCGACTAAAATATTCGCCCACGGTTTCTTGACTGTCGATGGGCAAAAAATGTCCAAGTCGCGCGGCACCTTCATCACCGCCGAAAGCTATCTGCAGCAGGGGCTCAATCCTTCATTCCTGCGCTACTACTACGCCGCCAAACTCAATGGCACGCTGGAAGACATCGACCTCAATTTGGACGACTTCACCGCGCGCGTGAACAGCGACTTGATCGGGAAATATGTCAACATCGCCAGCCGCGCCGCCGGGTTTATCACCAAGCGTTTCGACGGCAAGCTGGCGAACCGGATCGGCGACACCGGCCTGGTCTTGCGCTTGGCCGCAGCCGCGCCCGAACTCGCCGATTTATATGAGGCGCGCGAATATGGCAAGGCGCTGCGCGAGATCATGGCGCTCGCCGATGTAGTGAATCAATATGTGGATGAGAAAAAACCCTGGGAGCTGGCAAAGGATCCGAGCGCGGACGCCGAGTTGCATGAAGTATGTACGGTCAGCCTGAACCTGTTCCGCTTGCTGACGCTCTATCTCAAACCGGTGCTGCCGCAGGTCGCCAGTTTGGC
>MEQN01000019.1:17925-19491 GCA_001770235.1 Betaproteobacteria bacterium RBG_16_58_11 | reverse complement strand
GCCGCTGACCTGGGCGGATGCAAGCTCGATGCTGCTGGGTCATGCCATTCAACCCTACCAGCACCTCATGGCGCGCATCGACCCCAAACAAATCGCCGCGCTCACCGAGGCAAACAAACAAAGTCTTCAATCTACAGTCCACTCGCCCGCGCGCCATGCCGAAGCGCAACAACAAGCGGCGTTGCCCTCTCCCCAACCCTCTCCCAAGATGGGAGAGGGGGCGATCGTTGGTGCTGTTGCACCGGCTATTTCGATCGACGATTTTGGCAAAATCGATTTGCGCATCGCCAAGATCGTGAATGCCGAACAAGTCGAAGGCGCGGAAAAACTGCTGAAACTCACGCTGGATATCGGCCTGGAAACGCGCACCGTGTTCGCCGGCATCAAATCCGCCTACAAACCGGAAGGCCTGATCGGCCGGCTCACCGTCATGGTCGCCAACCTTGCCCCGCGCAAAATGAAATTCGGCTTATCCGAAGGCATGGTGCTGGCCGCCGGTGACGGCGGCGGCATTTACCTGCTCGCCCCTGACAGCGGCGCGCAACCCGGCATGCGGGTGAAGTAACGCTCGCCGAAACTAAAACAATCAGCCGCGAATTAACGCCAATTTACGCTAATTTTTAAACCGCATTCTTGGGCTTTTAAATTCGCGCAAATCCGCGTTAATTCGCGGCGAAAGCTCCAAGCTTCAGTAAAAAAAGAGGCGGTCTTGCGACCGCCTCTTTTCATTACCGGAACGCGAGCCGATTAAGGCTTGACGTACACGTAGCCTTCTCTCGCTTGCACTTTGGCGAGTTCCGCTACGCCGGAAGGAACGATCTTGGCGCCTGGCAACACGGTCTTAGGATCGATCTTGCGGCCCACCAAGGTGTTGTTGCATACGCGGAACTCCACGCCCTTAGCCATCAACTCTTCGACTGCGATATTGTAAGGGTTGCCGTTCTTGTCCGCTGCGCCGTCCAGCAGGAAATCGATGCCCTTACCATGCGTCACGACAATGAGCTTGGCGCCGGGATCGGCGTTCAAGTGGTTTTTGAGGTTGTTCATCGCGACACCGGCCACGGCGCTGTCGTTGATGTGATACACGGCCTTGGTTTCAGCCAAGGCCAAGCTGCTCACGCCCAACATGGCAACCAAAGCAAGCATCCATTTTGCGAATTTAGTCATTGCTGTCTCCTTATCTAATAATTAGGGTTTGATATAAACGTAGCCTTGGCCGCTTTGGAGTTTGCCCAACTCCGCCACGCCGGAAGGGACAATCTTGGCGCCTGGCAACACGGTCTTGGGATCGATCTTGCGGCCCACCAAGGTGTTGTTGCATACGCGGAAATCCACGCCCTTAGCTATCAACTCTTCGACTGCGATATTGTAAGGATTGCCGTTCTTGTCCGCCGCGCCATCCAATAGAAAATCGATGCCCTTGCCATGCGTTACCAAGACAATCTTGGCGCCCGGGTCGGCGTTCAGATGGTTTTTGACGTTATTCATCGCCACCCCAGCCACGGCGCTGTCGTTGATGTGATAAACGGTTTTGATTGGATCGGTGGATTTTGCAGAAGTGTCGCC
>MEQN01000019.1:17300-17784 GCA_001770235.1 Betaproteobacteria bacterium RBG_16_58_11 | reverse complement strand
GAAACATGACACAACAATGAACAGTTATTACACTTTTGTAAATAGTCTTTTGCTACTTGATACTTGGGTAGACAAGGTACTCCAAAATTCCTGACGGATCAGCCATGCGAACAACCAAGCATCTGCGGCTCAGCGGCCGCGTACAAGGGGTATTTTTCCGCGAATCGATGTGTCGCGAAGCCGCCAAGCTGGGCGTGAGCGGCTGGGTGCGCAACCGGCGCGACGGTTCGTTGGAAGCCATGCTGCAAGGCGAGGCCGCCCAAGTTGAAGCGCTAGTCACTTGGGCCAAACGCGGCCCACCGGCGGCCCAGGTTGAAAGCATGGAAATTTCCGAGGGGGAGGGCGAATTTACCGGATTCGAACGGCTGCCGAACAGCTAGTGTAGTGTTTCACTCTAAACGGTACTTTCAGCGAGTCCCTGAGCGGTCATCCGCAAGGCGCGCTTGCGCAGGAATAGCCATTCTATTTCAAGCAAGCGCAACGC
>MEQN01000019.1:10526-17239 GCA_001770235.1 Betaproteobacteria bacterium RBG_16_58_11 | reverse complement strand
AGAATGCTATTGCCTGCGCGCCGCGCCTTGTCATGGCGCTTTTGGGGGGCTCTGAAAGCACCGTTTAGAGTGAAACACTACACTACGCAAACAGCCTTTCCAACTTGGCTAAATAGCCCGCCACGCCCGCCTCGCCCTCTTGGGGCGCCCAGGGCGCGCGTTCTTCCGCATTGAGCAGGGCATACGGCCCGGCTTTCGCTTCGAAAAATACGGTGCCTGACGCCAGTGCAACCAGGCTATGAAAGGCGCCAAAGGGAATATTGATTGCCCCAACCGGCCCGCCCGCGCTGAGAACCGCCGTCTGGGCGATGTTTCCGTCCACGTCGAAAAACACCGCGCCCATTTTCCCGCGCACCATCACCATCGATTCATCCTTATTCGGGTCCAAGTGGCGATGCGGCGGGATATAGGTGCCCGGTTCTATCGCATTGAGCAGACGATGGGACAAATCGTTTTCCGATGTGTGAAAGTTGAAATTCTTTCGCTTGCGCGGCGATTCCTTGGCCTGGATGGAGATACGGTCAAGAAATGCCTGATCGATGATGAGTGGCGCTTTCATGCGGCCAGATGATAAAGGCCTAATGAATTTTGGGCAAAAAAAAGCGCGGTGGTTAAGACCGCGCTAAATATCCACCAAAGGAGGAGGATGGAGGAGACAGTACCGAACTGCTAAAAACCAGCAATCCGGAGATAAGCATTAACACTGTTGATTTAATTAACGGAAGCTTCAAGGAAAACTTTAGAATTTATTTTATTTTGAAAATCAAGAAGATAAGGGCAGAAGCAAGAAAAATCCTGCTTTAATACTGAATCGCCACGTTTTCCGCCGATAGCCAGCCGCGCAGCGAGCCGATGAGATTTTCATGCAATTGCACGCGCCAGCTCTCGCCCAAGGCCATTTCGCAACGCGCATCGTGATTGATATAGTGCACCGTGACCGGGCAGCCGTTTTCACGCTCCTGCCGGTACGGCCCCAGCATTTCCTTCAGCTTCACCGCATTGGCTTGGCCGTTCATCATCAAGCGCATGCTCTTGGCGAATTTGGTGCGTGCAGCGGATAGGTCGTACAAGGCATCAGCCGAGACGCGCAGGCCGCCGGAATAATCATCCTTGCTGATCTTGCCCTCGACCACCAGCAATTGGTCTTCTTGCAGAATCGCGCGGTAGCGCTCGTACACTTCATTGAAAATCGCGACTTCGACTTGCGCCTCGCCGTCGTCCAGTGCCACGAACGCCATCTTGCCGCGCCGCGTCATCTGCGTGCGCATTGAATAGATGATGCCGGCGATCAATTGCTTATCGTGCTGCGGCGCTAATTTTCCCAGCTTGGTTTTCACAAAGCCCGCGATGTCCGGCGCATAGGCGTCAAAGGGGTGGCCGCTGAAGTAAAAGCCGAGGCTTTTCTTTTCAAACATCAGCAATTCTTTTTCCGGCCAGCGCGCCACATCGCTGAGTTGATTGTCTTGCGCGGTGGATTCATCCAGCGCACCAAATAGGCTTGCCTGATTGGCATTGCTCGCCGCTTGCTCCGCCGCTTCCAGGGCATGGCCGACCGAGGCCATCAGGCTGGCGCGATGATCAAAGATCGAATCGAACGCCCCGGCGCAAATCAGCGCCTCGATCACGCGCCGGTTCACCACGCGCTTGTCGATGCGCCGGGTGAAATCGAACAGATCCTTGAAGGGTCCATCTTGCCGCCGCGCTTCTAAAATCGAGTTGATCGCCGCCTCGCCGGTACCCTTGATCGCACCCAGGCCATAACGGATTTGCTTTTCGTTCAAGGGCACAAAACGGTATTCACTTTGATTCACATCCGGCGCCAGCAATTCGAGGTCGTTTTGCAGGCAATCGTCGTAAAGAATAAATACCTTATCGGTATCGCCCATATCCGCCGTGAGCGTGGCCGCCATGAAAGCCGCCGGATAATGCGCCTTCAAATAGGCGGTCTGATACGCCACCAGCGCATACGCCGCCGAGTGCGATTTATTGAAACCGTACTCGGCGAATTTCTCCATCAAATTGAACAAATCCGTGGCGAGCTTCTCATTCACGCCGCGCGCCACCGCGCCCTCGACGAAGATGGAGCGATGCTTCGCCATCTCCTCGGCTTTTTTCTTACCCATGGCGCGGCGCAGCAAATCGGCGGAGCCGAGCGTATAGCCGCCGAGGGTCTGCGCGATCTGCATCACCTGCTCTTGATACACGATCACGCCGTAGGTGGGCTTCAGCACATCCGTCAAATCAGGATGCATGTAATCCACGCGCGCCCGGCCATGCTTGCGGTTGATGAAGTCATCCACCATGCCCGACTGCAAGGGGCCGGGGCGGAACAGCGCGACCAGCGCGATGATGTCCTCGAAATTATCCGGCTGCAGACGCCGGATCAGGTCTTTCATGCCGCGCGATTCCAACTGGAATACGGCGGTGGTGTTGCAGGCTTTGAGCAGCTTGAAACTTGCCGCATCGTCGAGGGGAATGGATTCGATGGAGAAGGGTTCCTGCTTCCCGCTTCCCGCTTCCTGCTTCCTGATTGAAGCCACCGCCCAATCAATCACCGTCAAGGTGCGCAAACCCAGGAAGTCGAATTTCACCAAGCCCGCCAATTCGACATCGTCCTTATCGAACTGGCTCACCACCGACTCCGAACCCTGGGCGTTATAGGTGGGGCAGAAATCGGTGATCTTGCCCGGTGCGATCAACACGCCGCCTGCGTGCATGCCGACGTTGCGCGCCATGCCTTCGAGCTTTTCGCCCAGCGCCCACAGCTCGGCGACTTCTTCTTCCTTCTCGATGCGCTCCAGGATTTGCGGCTCTTGGGTTTTGGCTTTTTCCAGCGTCATGCCGAGTTCAAACGGAATCAATTTCGCCAGTTGATCCACGAAGTTGTAGGGCAAATCCAGCACCCGCCCCACATCACGCACCACAGCCTTCGCCGCCATGGTACCGAAGGTGGCGATCTGCGATACCGAATCCGCGCCATAGCGCTTGCGCACATATTCGATCACCCGCTCGCGCCCGTCTTGGCAAAAATCCACGTCGAAGTCCGGCATCGACACCCGCTCCGGATTCAGGAAGCGTTCGAACAGCAAGTCGTAGCGCAAAGGATCGAGATCGGTAATGCCCAGGCTATACGCCACCAGCGAGCCCGCGCCGGAACCCCGCCCGGGGCCGACCGGCACGCCGTTGTGCTTGGCCCAGTTGATAAAATCGGCCACGATCAAAAAATAACCGGGAAAGCCCATCTGGATGATGGTCTTGGTTTCGAACAACAGCCGCGCTTCGTACTCCGGCCGCTTTTGCTCGCGCAAGCTCGCGTCGGGGAACAACTGCTCCAGCCGTATCTCCAAGCCGGCTTGCGCCTCGGCCAGCATGAAATCGTCCAGGCTTTGATTGTTCGGCGTGGGGAATTGCGGCAGTTGCGGCTTGCCTAATTCAATCGTGAGGTTGCAGCGTTTGGCGATCTCGACGCTGTTTTCCAGCGCCTCGGGAATATCCGCGAACAACGCGGCCATCGCAGCCTGGGATTTGAAGTACTGCTCCTCGGTGAAGGGGCGCGGCCGGCGCGGGTCGCCCAGCATATAGCCTTCGGCGATGCACACGCGCGCCTCGTGCGCCTTGAAGTCGTCGCGATCGAGGAATTGAATCGGATGCGTCGCCACCACCGGCAGGCTGAGTTCAGCGGCCAGCGCCGCCGCCTGGCGCACATGCGCGTCACTCTGCGGCGCGCCGGTACGCTGTAATTCCAAATAAAAATGCCCAGGAAACAACGCCGCCCACTCATACGCCAACTCACGTGCGCGCTCGATATTTTGTTGCGCCAGGGCCTGGCCGATATCGCCCAACTGCGCGCCGGACAGCGCGATCAAGCCGCGCCCGCCAGTACCGGCAAACCAGGCCTTATTCAGCTCGGCGCGTCCACGATGCTGGTTTTCGCGATAAGCCCGCGCCAGTAACTCGCATAGATTGTGATAGCCCTCGCGGCTCTTGCACAGCAGCAGCAAGCGCGAGGGTTGATCGCGATTGGTTTCGTTGGTGATCCACACATCGCAGCCGATAATCGGCTTCACGCCCGCGCTTCGCGCGCCTGTGTAAAATTTCACCAGCGCGAAAGTGTTGGAGAGATCGGTCAACGCCAAGGCCGGCATGCCGTCCGCACACGCGCGCTTCACCGCATCGTCGATACGCACAATGCCATCGACAATGGAGAATTCGGAATGCAGGCGCAGGTGGACAAAGGAGGGAGCGGACATAGGCGTATAATTTTACCTTGATTACCGAAGGACGATGCGTCGATCAGCAAAAACCAAATCTGGCCGCGAATTAACGCTAATTTTCGCGAATGGCCTGAAGCGTCTGAATGATCCACGAAAATTCGCGTCAATTTGCGTTAATTCGCGGCTAAAAAACCCATGAAATCACCTGAACTCCTCTCCCCCGCCGGCACGCTGGAAAAAATGCGCTACGCTTTCGCCTATGGTGCGGATGCGGTGTATGCCGGCCAGCCGCGCTATTCCCTGCGAGCGCGCAACAACGAGTTCGGGCTGGACGAGTTGGCCATCGGCATCGCTGAAGCGCACGCCTTGGGCAAGCAGTTTTTCGTCGCCAGCAACCTGATGCCGCATAACGCCAAGGTCAAAACCTATTTGGCGGATATGGCACCGGTGATCGCGCTGCAACCGGATGCGCTGATCATGGCCGACCCCGGCCTGATCTCCATGGTGCGCGAAACCTGGCCGGAGATGACCATTCACCTTTCGGTGCAGGCCAACACGGTGAATTACGCCACGGTGAAATTTTGGCAAGCGCTGGGGCTGAAGCGCATTATTTTGTCGCGCGAACTGTCGCTGGATGAAATCGCGGAAATCCGCCAACAGTGCCCGGACATCGAGTTGGAGGTTTTCGTGCATGGCGCGCTGTGCATCGCCTACTCCGGGCGTTGCCTGCTCTCCGGCTATTTCAATCATCGCGACCCGAACCAAGGCACCTGCACCAATTCGTGTCGTTGGGATTACAAAGTGCACGAGGCGGTGGACGACGAAAGCAGCGGCATTCAAAAAATCGATTTCGATTTTCGCGGCGCAATGGAAACCGGCGGGCTCTCGGATTGCGGTAGCCAGCCGCGCCACCCGCTGGCCGATCAAGTCTATCTGGTGGAAGAAAGCCAGCGCCCGGGCGAGCTGATGCCGATACTGGAAGACGAGCACGGCACCTACATCATGAACTCCAAAGATTTGCGCGCGGTAGAGCATGTGGCGCGGCTGGCGGAAATCGGCATCGACTCGCTCAAAATCGAAGGCCGCACCAAATCGCTGTATTACGTCGCGCGCACCGCGCAAATCTATCGCCGCGCGATTGATGACGCCGTGGCCGGTCGCCCCTTCGACCCCAGCTTGCTCGGCGAATTGGAAAGCCTGGCCAATCGCGGCTACACCGATGGCTTCTACCAACGCCATCACACCCAAGATCAGCAAAACTACTTGCGCGGGCATTCGGATTCCAAGCGCAGCCAGTATGTGGGGGATGTGGTGAGCTACGACACGGCGACGGGCCTGGCGGAAATCGTGGTCAAAAATCGCTTCCAAGTCGGCGATCGCTTGGAAATCTTGCATCCGCAAGGCAACCAAGAACTGTTATTGGAGCGCATGGAAAATATCGACGGTGTAACGGTAAGCACTGCACCCGGATCAGGGCATCGCGTGCGCATTCCGGTTGGCCGCAACCTTGAGCGCGGCCTGGTCACGCGTTTTTTGTAGCGCAAGCATCCTGCTTGCATGCCGGCAGGATGCCGGCGCTACGTTAGTACCGCACACGCACTTTATATGTCAGCTTGGATTTACTGTTCGCAGGAATGTTCACCTGCCACACTGCGGTATTAGATGCTTCTTTCAGGTGCGGATGCGATTCGGACAACATTTGCCAATCGCCGGGGATCGGCTCGAGGACTTTCACCATAACCGACTCATCCTTGGCGTTCATTAGCACCATTTCGAATGCTGCGTCGAATATGTAGTTGTAACGGCTGGTGCCGGCGATTTTCTCGAAGCTGGTTTGCTTTTTGTCTGCGGTGACGTCAAAAGCGTCACCTAATTTAAGCCGTACTTTTTCATTCTTGGGCGTATGGTCGATGCGATCTTCACCTACGAATTGCGCGTTGCCGGCGCTGTCTTTTTTGTACACGCGCACCACGCCCTTGGGCAGCGGGATGCCCAGGCTACCGCCCTTGTTATCGAATTCGACGAACACGCCGACTTTCATTTTCTGGCCGATGTCACCAATACCGGATCGGTAGTAATAATCTGCACCGCGCAGCATAAATTCTTTAGTCGTTGGCACGCCGCTCGCGCTCAACAAAGCGACCTGTTTGGTTTGATTTTCGGCAATGGTGGTGAGGCGATCGAGCGTATAGAGGTGATATTCGAACAGGCTTTCCTCGGCCATTGCGGGCGCGGCCATCGGCATGGCTTTCTGCAATCGACTTTCTTGCAGCGCGCCGACCATTTCATCGCGCACCCGGTTTACATCGCCCGCCACCAGTTGCAGCTTGGCGTTGAGATAGCTTGCGCCGCTGGTGTTAGTCAGCGTCACCCAAGCATTGAGGTCGAGCTTGTCGTCATTCTTCGATAGCTCCGCCACGTAATCGGCCTTCCACGCCAGCCCACCGGTGAGGTAAGACAACTCCAGGGTATCGTCCGCGTTCTGCGCGGCGTTCAAAT
>MEQN01000019.1:10242-10503 GCA_001770235.1 Betaproteobacteria bacterium RBG_16_58_11 | reverse complement strand
CGCAGATTCTCCGGTACGCTCTTGAAGGCGAGCCGCCCCGGAATTCCCGTCTCGATGCGGTCGGCGAATTTAAGTACGGTCCCCTCGTTGGTGGCAAGCACCGTCGCCTCTTCGCGCGAATCCACGCCGGTGGTCGGGTGGGTGCGGATCACGGTGACCGTTTGACCAATGTATTTCTCCAGCAGCTTATTCGGTGTGAGTAGATCGAAATCGAAATTCTGCTCAATCAAATAGAAGCCTTTGGCGTGCGTCAGATTGCGC
>MEQN01000019.1:10033-10201 GCA_001770235.1 Betaproteobacteria bacterium RBG_16_58_11 | reverse complement strand
CTCGCCACCGATCAGCTTCACCTTGCGCGTATCTTTTACCAGCGCCAGGTTTTCGTTGTAGATAGTGACCGCGACTTCTTGCTGATCCTTGAGTGTGGTGGTGCGCTCCGGTGCGGCATGGGCCATGTTGGCCATCAGCGCTATTCCTAGTGCCAGTGCTGCTCTCTT
>MEQN01000019.1:6565-9916 GCA_001770235.1 Betaproteobacteria bacterium RBG_16_58_11 | reverse complement strand
ACGCCATTGGAACAATGGATCGCCGCAGCAGGAATCGGTTCGCCGTTTTTCCAGCGCGCGACCGCCTCGCTTTTGCCTGCGCCGGTGACGAGGAACAAAACCTGACGCGTGCGAGCCAAACGATTGGCGCTGAGCGAGAGACGCTCCGGCGGCGGCTTGGGGGCATCGCGCACCAGGAGCACATCCGGGCTATCCGCGGCTGCGCCGAGGTCATGATCAGGAAACAGGCTCGCGGTATGACCATCCTCGCCCAAGCCGAGCAAGACCAGATCGAATTCGGTCACATCCGAAAGCAGCTGCGCATAGGCCGCGCCTGCCGCTTGCAGGCCTTGCTCGGTGGGCATGGGATGGATTTGATGAGTGGGGATCGGCACGTGCGCCAGCCACGCGTCTTGCGCCATTTTGCTGTTACGGTCGGGATGATCGGCGGGTAAAACACGTTCGTCGCCGAAGTAGAGATGCCAAGAAGCCCAGTCGGTGTCTAATTCGCGCAGGGTTTGATACACGGCGCGCGGTGTCGTGCCACCGGCGAGCACCAAGCGGAATGTGCCCTGCGCCTCGATGGCCTCGATGGCCGCTTGGCTAATAATGCGACGAGCCGCGTTTATCACCTCGGCGTCGCTACCAAACCATTGCCATCGAACCATACGCTTCCCCATATCCGTTGCTCAATTTCGATTATGCGCAACCGGCTCAGGGAAATAAAGCAAAAATGCGGCGCTAAACCTCGTTGCGCCACTCCTGATCCTCACCGTCGAACAAGCGGCCTGCTTCATGCAAGCCCCAACTGCCGGCGGCATAGGTATGGATGTAGTCTCGTTCCATGGCCCAGTACTTGATGATTGGATCGACGACGCGCCAGGCCCACTCCACCTCGTCAAAGCGGATGAACAGCGTGCGGTCGCCTTCGATTACGTCGAGAATGAGGTTCTCGTAGGCATCGAGCGAGGCGCCGCCCTCATCCTGGTAAAACGCATTCATTTTAATGACGCGCGTATCCATCTCCAGCCCCGGCTTCTTGACATGCACTTCCATGTGCATGCTTTCCTGCGGCTGAATCGATAGCACGACCCAGTTCGGCGCAATGGTTTGCAGCGGTGTTTCACGGAACAACTGCTGCGGCGGATGCTTGAAACGAATGGCGATCATCGACATCGACTTGGCGAGGCGCTTGCCGGTGCGCAGGTAAAACGGCACATCGCGCCAGCGCCAGTTGTCGATATAGAATTTGGCGGCGACGAAGGTTTCGGTCACCGATCCCGGCTCGACGCCTTCTTCCTCCTGATAACCCGGCACCTGCTCGCCATTGACGAAGCCTTGCGCATACTGCGCGCGGAAGGCGTGCGCGTTCACGGTGCGCTTGGAAATGGGCCGGATCGAGCGCAGCACTTTCACTTTTTCGTCCTGCACCGCATCGGCATCCATATTCGCCGGCGGCTCCATCGCCACCACGGTGAGCAATTGCATCAAATGGTTTTGCAGCATGTCGCGCATCGCACCCGATTGCTCGTAATAGTCCGCACGTTTGCCGATACCGACATCTTCCGCCACGGTAATCTGCACGTGATCGATGAAATTGCGGTTCCACAGCGGTTCGATCAGGGTGTTGGCGAAGCGGAACACCAACAGATTTTGCACCGTCTCCTTGCCCAGGTAGTGATCGATGCGAAACACCTGCTCTTCGTCGAAATGACGATGCAGCACATCGTTGAGCATTTCCGCGCTTTCAATATCTACGCCGAAGGGTTTTTCCACCACGATGCGATGCAAGCCGCGCGGCTTGTTGAGGCCGCTCTTGTCCAGGTTGTTGATCACCGCGCCGAATTCGGCGGGCTTGATGGCGAGATAGAACACCACATGCGTGCAAGCGCCCATCTTGGGCGTGGCGAGCGCTTGCTTGAGTTTGTCGTAATCTTCCTTGCTGTGTAGCTCGCCCTGCACATAGGTGAAACGCGCCGCGAACTTATCGAAAATAGCCTGCTGGAATTTATCCTTTAGTTTCTTTTGCAGCGCCTCCAGCATAAAGCCGCGCCAATCGTCCTCGGAGAAGGGTCGGCGGCCAAAGGCGAACAAGCTCATGTCCGGCGGCAGTCGCCCTGCGCGCTCCAGGTGATACAAGGCGGGCAGCAGCTTGATCTGCGCCAGATTACCGGTGGAGCCGAAAATCACAAAACTACATGGCGCTTGTGCCGCTTTGGTCGCTTGGGCCCTACTCATTTCCCGCCCCCCGCTTTCACCGCATGACCACCGAAGCCTTTGCGCATCATGGCGATGAGCTTGGCGGGATAATCATTCTTGCCCTGGGTGGCAAAGCGCATCATCAGCGACATGGTCATCACCGGCGTCGGCACGCCTTGCTCTACCGATTCCAGCGCCGTCCAGCGACCCTCGCCCGAGTCGGGCACAAAAGGCTCGATATTGTCCAAGGTCTGATCCTGGGCCAAGGCGTCGGCGGTTAGATCCAGCAGCCAGGATCGCACCACGCTGGAGTGACGCCACAGCTCCGCGATGGCGGCGATGTCGAGATTGAATTCGGATTTGGATTTTAAGAGCGCAAAGCCTTCACCGAAGGCCTGCATCATGCCGTACTCGATTCCGTTGTGAATCATCTTGGTGAAGTGGCCGGAGCCCGCTGGGCCGCAGTGGTGCCAGCCCGTATCCTTGGTCGGCGCCAGCACTTGAATGTACGGCGTGATGCGTTCGGCCGCAGCTTTTTCGCCGCCGAACATAATGCAGTAACCATTCTGCAAACCCCAAATGCCGCCGGAGACGCCAGCATCGACAAATTGCAGACCGCGGGCTTGGAGTTCTTTCTCGCGTCGCATGCCGTCTTTGTAGAAGGCATTCGCGCCATCCACCACCAAGTCGCCGGGCGACAACAGGCCGATCAATTCAGCAAGGGCATCGTCTGTTGCCTGCCCCGCCGGGAGCATGAGCCACACGATGCGCGGCGCGGGCAAGGCGGCGACCAGGTCTTTGATTTCGCGCACCGCGCTTGCGCCGGTCTCCTGCGCCAAGGCTTCGGTGACATCGAAGCTGCGATTGTAGGCGACCACTTCGACATTGCCGCGCCGCAAGCGCCGCGCCATATTGCCGCCCATGCGGCCCAATCCGATCATGCCGATTCTCATCACACTCTCCTGTTGTTGTTTCCTACGCTTGTTACGCATCGGGTGGCCGTGCCTGCTATCCCACTTGCTATAATCGGCCGCTTAAGCTCTATTTACTATTCGGCCACAGCAATGGCCTTCCACCTTAATGAAATTCGCCATAGTCGTTGCCCTCTCTCCTAGCTCTCTCCCGCATGCGGGAGAGAGGGACTTAGGCTCGCTTTGCGAGTTTCAATTTGCA
>MEQN01000019.1:6394-6549 GCA_001770235.1 Betaproteobacteria bacterium RBG_16_58_11 | reverse complement strand
GCGCAATACAACCATGACAACGGCAAGCCCTAAAATTCTCTTCGCCACTTCCGAAGCCCACCCGCTGATCAAGACCGGCGGGTTGGCGGATGTTTCCGGCGCCCTGCCCGCAGCTCTGCATGCGCTGGGGGTGGACGTCAAAATACTCCTCCCCG
>MEQN01000019.1:5378-6073 GCA_001770235.1 Betaproteobacteria bacterium RBG_16_58_11 | reverse complement strand
CCTATTTGCGCTTCTGGCCCGGCCGCAAGCCGCCTGCGATCATGACCATCCACAACCTGGCCTACCAGGGCGTGTTCGGCCCGGAGAGCGTGAAACCCCTGCACTTGCCGGCGGAGAGTTTCAAAATCCAGGGCTTGGAGTATTACGGCAATCTGTCCTTCCTCAAGGCCGGCGTGTTCTACGCCGACCGCATCACCACCGTCAGCCCGACCTATGCGCGGGAGATCCAGCAGGAAGCCTTGGGATTCGGCATGCATGGGCTGCTGCATGAGCGGCGCTCGGTGCTCAGCGGCATCATCAACGGCATCGATATGAAGGAATGGGACCCGCAGCACGACCCCCACTTGCCGCATCGTTATAGCGCAAAACGCCTAAACAACAAGGCCAAGAATAAAGCCGCCCTGCAACAGGAGTTGGGCTTGGCGGTCGAGGCGCACGCCCCACTGGTCGCGATCATCTCGCGCATCACCTATCAAAAAGGCTCTGACCTGGTGCTGGGCGTAATGCATGATCTGATACGCGAGGGCGTGCAATTCGCGCTGCTGGGCACGGGCGATGCGGCCATCGAGCAGGCTTTCGTGAATCTGGCCCGGGCGCACCCGGGCCGCATCGCGGTCACCATTGGCTATGCAGAAGATTTGTCGCATCGCATGGAAGCCGGCGCGGATATGTTTTTGATGCCCTCGCGCTATGAG
>MEQN01000019.1:3466-5285 GCA_001770235.1 Betaproteobacteria bacterium RBG_16_58_11 | reverse complement strand
ACCTCGCCACGGGCGACGCGACGGGGTCTTTATTCCGGGAAATGACCCACCTCGCCTGCACCGATGCGCTACGGCGCGCGGTTAGGCTCTACCGCGACCCGACAGTGTGGCAACAACTGCAAACCGCCGGCATGCAGCGCGATTTCTCATGGCAAAAAAGCGCCGAGGCCTATCTGAAGTTGTATCGCTCGCTCGTAGCATAAGATGAAGTAACCCAGACGCAATCTAATAGATAGTGTCAGAACTTCCATTTGAGGTAACGGCAACCCAACCTACGCCTACAACCACGCCATCAACCCCATCTCCAAGGGATGCGTCAGCAAGGGGTGAGACGGGTACACGCGTATCCGGTAGTCGAGCCGGCCGCATAGATTCGGTGCGAGGTCCATGGCGAAGCGGTGCTCACCGGTCTTGGCATCGATGCCGCGGAAATCGAAGCGGTAGTGATGAAAGTCCTTATTCTCAGTTTTGTTCGGGCGCGAGATCAGCATCTCCACTACCACATCCTCCGGTAGCAGCCCGTTCAAGTTCAAAGCCATCTCGAATTCCAGCATGTCGCCGAACTGGATGCGTTTTTTCGGCGTATCCACCCGCTGTATGCGCACCCCTGACCAGGCGCCGCGCACGCGCGTCTTCCACGCCGCCAGGGTGCGCGCATTCTCGTGGTCTTTTTGCGCATAGAGGCGGCCGCGCTTGCTCGCCGGCAGGTAGAAGCGGCTCACATACTCGCCCACCATGCGGCTGGCGTTGAAGCGCGGCAGAAGCGATGCGATGGAGTGCTTGGCCATTTTCACCCACTCCACCGAATAACCCTGCCTGTCGCGCTGGTAGTAGAGCGGGATCACATGATCTTGCAGGAGTTCATACAGGGTTTGACTGTCTTCCTTGTTGCGTCGGTAGTCTTCCATGTATTCCGGCGAGGGCTTGATCGCCCAACCATTTTTGCCGTCGTAGCCCTCCCCCCACCAGCCATCGAGCACGGAAAGATTGATCACGCCATTGATGCCGGCTTTCATGCCCGACGTGCCGGAAGCTTCCAGCGGATACATCGGGGTATTGAGCCACACGTCCACGCCCGACACCATGCGCCGCGCCAGCCCCAAATCATAGCCCTCGGTCATCAGCACACGGCCTACGAATTCCGGCATGTGCGTGATGTGATAAATCTGGCGGATCAAGTCTTGTCCGGGATGATCCGCCGGATGGGCCTTGCCGGCAAAAATAAACAACACCGGACGCTCGGCGTCGGACATGATTTCGCGCAGCCAATCAAGGTTTTCAAACAGCAAGGCGGCGCGCTTGTAGGTGGCGAAGCGGCGTGCGAATCCGATGGTCAGCACATTCGGATTGCCGGAATCCGCCAGCTTGAACATGCGGTCGAGATGCGCTTCCGAGCCATGGTTGCGGAAATGCTGCTGGGTCAAGCGCGTGCGCACCAGTTGCAGCATTTGCGACTTCAGCGTTTGGTGCACGCTCCAAAACAGGTGATCGGGGATGGCTTCGATCTTCGACCAATACTCCACATCCGACATGCGGTGGCGCCATTCATAGCCCAGGTACTGGTCGAACAGGTCGGACCATTCCACCGCCAGGAAGGTCGGCACATGCACGCCGTTGGTGACATAACTCATGGGGCTTTCGCCCGGATCGATCTGCGGCCACAAATCGGCGCAAATATGCGACGACACGCCGCCGTGGATTTGCGATACGCCGTTGTGCGAACGGGAGCCGCGCAGCGCCAGCCCGGTCATGTT
This sequence comes from Betaproteobacteria bacterium RBG_16_58_11, assembly GCA_001770235.1. Lineage (GTDB taxonomy): Bacteria > Pseudomonadota > Gammaproteobacteria > Burkholderiales > Thiobacteraceae > RBG-16-58-11. The sequence goes on along the minus strand of MEQN01000019.1, from coordinate 3,531 downwards.
GAAATCCGGCCCGCCATCCTTGCGCCCGAGCGCCATGAATGCCGCATGCGTGATTCCCAATTCCG
>MEQN01000019.1:1638-3415 GCA_001770235.1 Betaproteobacteria bacterium RBG_16_58_11 | reverse complement strand
GGCCGGCCGGCACCGGCGTGTGCGTAGTGAAGACGGTATTCACCGCGACTGACTCTAATGCGCTGGCGAAATCCAAGCCCTGGCTGCGTAGCAAACGGATCCGCTCCAGCACCAAGAACGCAGCATGGCCTTCATTGATATGCCATACCGTGGGCTTCAAGCCCATCTCATGCAACGCACGCGCGCCCCCCACGCCGAGGATGATTTCCTGCCGAATGCGCATATCGCGATCGCCGCCATAGAGCTGATGCACGATGTCGCGGTCATCCAGCGTGTTCTCTTCCAAATCGGTGTCGAGTAAAAACATGCGTACATGACCAATAATCGCTTCCCATACTTTCACCGTCACCGGTCGGGCGAGTAGAGACAACTGGAATTTCAGCTCACTCCCGTCGTCACGCAACACCGGCTTGATCGGCAAGTCGTCGAAATCAGAATCGGCGTAGTTGGCGATTTGTCGCCCTTCGGCATCGATGGATTGGGTGAAATAGCCCTGGCGATACAACAAGCCCACCGCCACGAACGGCAAGCGCATATCGCTCGCCGCCTTGCAGTGGTCGCCCGCCAAAATGCCCAGACCGCCGGAATAAATCGGAAAGCTTTCGTGAAAGCCAAATTCGAAGCAAAAGTACGCGACCAGATCGCTTTCCTTGAGCTGGTCTTGGCCGCTCGCACGAATCGGCTCGCTGTGATACGTATCGTAGGAGGACAACACACGGTTGTAAGTGGCGAGAAAAACTTGATCGTCCACCGCATCCACCAAGCGTTGCTCGTCGATACGGCGCAGAAATACGCGCGGGTTATGCCCCACCGTTCCCCACAGACCGGGGTGCAGGCGTGCGAACAGCGTGCGCGTGGGCTTGTCCCAGCTATACCAGAGGTTATTGGCCAGCTCTTCCAGACGCGCGAGCTTGCGCGGGATTTTGGGGGTGACTTCGATGCTATAGGTGCTGCCGGATTTCATTTCTGCTCCATCGCGAGGCTATTTATTGAGAAACCATTGTTATTCGAACGCTATACAACGGGAGATTCATTGATCCGTCATCTGCAAGGTTCATTCCATCATGATAGGCAACGCCCGATAAAAGCGCCAATCAGCGTATCAGCCGTGACTATTATGTCCCTCTCTCCTAGCTCTTCACCCGCAAGGAGTACGCCGGTGGGTGCCCCGTTGCTTCGCAACGACCCTTCCGCAGTCCCGCAAGCGGGAGGGCTCGCTGCGCGAGTTTCATTTTAGGGGTCGAAGTATCAACTGGTTCTCGCGCTGGGTAAATTCCAGGTGTTTGAGAAAGCTCATGCCAAGCAACACGGTGTCGTCCATCATGCCGTCTGAGAAATTAGCGGACACATCATGCACCACGATCGCGCCCAAGCGCACCGAATCGAGGCGCGTCTCGAATGCCGGCGCCACGCCATTGGCCGTATTGACTTGCATTGCCGCGCCGCGCTTCAAACCCAGCTCGCGCGCCAACCGGCTCGATAGCGCCACCGAAGTCGCGCCGGTATCCAGCATGAAGGTGACTTTCTTGCCGTTGATTTCCCCGTCCGCCACATAGTGGCCCTGGCGATTGCGCTCGAGCACGACCTCGCCGTTTCCGGTGACCGCCACCCGTTGATTCGGATTCGCTTGCCCATCCATCCAACGCTGCGCCACCCACCAGCCGCCGCCCAGAATCAGCAGCCAGGCGATCCACAGCATCACCTTGCCGGAACTGCGATGGGGATTATCTTCGGACATACGTATTAAACCTTAATGAAATGCTCGCGGTAATATTTC
>MEQN01000019.1:0-1599 GCA_001770235.1 Betaproteobacteria bacterium RBG_16_58_11 | reverse complement strand
TGCTTGCCTTCCTTGTTCACGCCGCTCGCGATCTCCGGCTTCCAGCGTTTCACCAACTCCTTGAAGGTGGACACGTCGAGATTGCGGTAATGAAAATACGCTTCCAGATCGGGGATGTGGCGCGCGAGAAAACGCCGGTCCTGGCAGATGGAGTTGCCGCACATCGGCGACTTGCCCTTGCCCACCAAGGGCTCCAGAAAGGCGATCATCTGCGCGCCCACTTCGGCTTCGGTCAGGGTGGAAGCGCGCACTTTGTCGATCAGCCCGGAACGGCCATGAGTGGATTTATTCCAATCGTCCATCCCATCCAGCACGCTATCCGCCTGATGCACCACCAAGGCCGGCGACTCGGCGATTGTATTCAGCTCCGCATCCGTTATCACCAGCGCTACTTCCAATACGCGGTCGGTATCGGGGAACAACCCGCTCATTTCCATGTCAATCCAGATCAGATGATTATTGTCAGGCGCTTGTGCCATAATGTTTTCCCATTTTTATCGAATTTAACCCTGCCTGCATGCAAACTTTTACGCTCATTTTTATCTTTGCCTTGGCGCTTGCCACGGCCTTGCAACTTTGGCTTGCACGCCGTCACATCGCGCACATTTTAACGCATAAGACCCAGGTTCCCGCCGCCTTCAGCGACAAAATCGGCCTGGCGGCGCACCAAAAGGCCGCCGACTACACGGTAGCCAAGACCCGCCTATCGTTCATGCACATCGCGCTGGACACCGTCGTGCTGCTCGCCTTCACCCTGGGCGGCGGCATCGAATGGCTGACGCAAGCATGGCAGGGCGTGTTCGATTCCCCCTTGTTGGAAGGTGCGGCGCTGCTGCTCAGCACGCTGATTCTGATGAGCGCACTGGAAATCCCGCTCAGCTTGTACCGCACGTTTGGACTCGAAGCCCGGTTTGGTTTCAATAAAATGACGCTTGGCCTATTCGTGCTCGATCTCGTGAAACAAGCCGCGCTGGGCTTGGCCTTGGGGATGCCGCTGGTGCTGGGCGTGCTGTGGCTCATGGGCGCGATGGGCGAATACTGGTGGCTGTATGTGTGGCTGGCGTGGGTCAGTTTCAATTTGCTGATCATTGCGGTGTATCCGGCCTTCATCGCGCCGCTGTTCAATAAATTCATGCCGCTCGAAGACACCGCGCTGAAATCGCGCATCGAAGCGCTGTTGCAGAAATGCGGGTTTCACGCCAGCGGCTTGTTCGTGATGGATGGCTCCAAGCGCAGCGCGCACGGCAACGCTTACTTCAGCGGCTTCGGCAAAACCAAGCGCATCGTGTTTTTCGACACCCTGCTCAAAAATCTGAGCGGCGATGAAATCGAAGCCGTATTGGCGCATGAGCTCGGCCACTTCAAGCGCCGCCACATCGTGAAGCGCATGGCCTGGCTGTTCACTGCGAGCCTGGCCGGCCTGTGGGTGCTGGCCTATCTGATGCAAGCAAGTTGGTTTTATGCCGGCCTCGGTGTCACCACGCAGACCCCCGCTACCGCCTTGCTGTTGTTCATGCTGGTGAGTCCGGTCTTCACCTTCCTGTTGCATCCTTTGAGCGCACGCTTGTCGCGCAAACACGAATTCGAAGCCGACCAATA
>MEQN01000018.1:6026-11219 GCA_001770235.1 Betaproteobacteria bacterium RBG_16_58_11 | reverse complement strand
CGAATTGCGCCAACTGCGGCAGTGCGCCCTCGATGATCGGTTTGGCGTTATTGATCGGCGCGGCGTGGCCTTGGATGGACGAGGATGACTGCGATTGCGTCTGTGCCTGGGGCTGGCGTGTCGCCAAGTCTTTCACCCGATCCAGCAAGGCATTCAGGTAGCGCGTGCCGTCACTTAAATTGACCGGTGTTTGCGGCTGGCCCGGCGGCAACGGCTCACCTGCCAGCACAAAAGTTAAACGAGGATTGGCCGCCACAAAGCGCAGTTCGACGTTTTGCCCCGGCTGGGTATTGCGCGGCAAATTGAGATCGAGTTTCTGATCGCGGATCAGCACCAAATAACGCCCGCTGGCAATCTGTTCCTGCACCTTGGCGGTATAGCGCTCGCCCGGCACGAAAGGAACAGCAACTTTCGACTGATCGGTGACTTCGATCAGCTTGGGCGCGGACCCCTGGATCAGGAGCTGCAATTGATTTAAAACATCGTTAACCGACATGGCGCCTCGATACAAGCCGGCCACGCGGGTCCGGCGGGTTAGTGCAAATGGTTGCGCTGCATGGCCACGATCAACTCGGCTTCCGAGCGCGATATGCCGCAGGTCGCCGCCACTTGCGCCACGTCCATGCCCTGCTTGGCGAGGCTGAACGCCTTGCCGTAGGAGTTGGACGCGATCTCCCCTAATGTATCGGCAGAATCCCCGCTTTCCTCAAGCCGCGCCAAGCGAATTTCCAGCGCTGCAAGCCGGTTTTTCAGTTCGGCCAGTTCCCGGTTCTCCGCGCGCCGACGCCAAAAGCCAAATCCGATGGGCTTGCCCGAACTCATGAGGAGCAGCAACTCGGCGATATACACCGCCAGCACGATAATGCCCGCGATCAGCAACTCCTTCCAGGTAACGACAAAGCTTGCGTCCATGCTTTCCCTATAATTTATTCGTGCACATGCGAGACTCACTCGCCTAGATTTTAAGCGTAATCATCCACCTTATGCTCATCATCCGGCTTTTGCTTATCTTTTTCGGGGCGTTTCTGGAACGGGGGGCGTTTGCGTTGCTGGGGATTTTGATACTTGAAGCGTTCGCGCAGGGGCGGTGTTGCAGGAATCTCGCCGACGGGATCATTGGCGGCCAAGCGAGGGTGAAGAGGAAGCGCTGGTGAAGAGGCCGCGATCATTTAGTTCCTAACGGTCATGGCAAAGGTAACCTCTAATAATAAAATTCGCCATGACCGTTTCCCTCTCTCCTGGCTCTCCCCCTTGCGGGGGGAGAGGGATTTAGGCTCGCTACGCGAGTTTCATGCTATGTGGTTTCGTAAGCTCTGGCGAGTTTCCGCTCCGCTTGCACACTCGTCAAGATGCCTTGCATTTCCGACATCCATGCCGCGGTGAGGGCCTTGACCCGCTCATCCGCCGCCAGAATCCCGCGGATCAGGCTTTCCTTGCGCGCTTGCAGCGCGGCATCGGCGAAGGGGCTAACCGGTTCCGCCGTCACCTCGAGGATGCGCTCGCGCCGGGCGATTTCCAGATTGATCAAATCCTCCCAGCGGTTTTCTTGGGCCGCCATGACCATCTCGCCGCTCGCGGCGAGAATGAACTCATAACGGTGGATGACATCCGCTGCTTGCATCATGCCCTCAGGCTAAGGGTTTCGCGCGAAGCTTGTTTTTGATTCACTTTGGCCATTTCGGCCACGGCGTTGGCGCGCTCGCGCTCGTCCAGTTTGGCCCAGGCTGTGCGCAAATCATTCAACAGGCGAATCACTTCGGCCGGCCCCTCCGGATCGTTTTTGAGATTGGCGATCGTCAAGCGGTGTTTCATGTATTCATACAAATCATTCAGGTTTTTGGCTATCTCGCCGCCCTTGTCAAAATCCAGCACGACGCGCAAGCCTTCGATAATGCCGATCGCCTTGGAAATCAAACGCCCCTTCTCGGCGAATTTCATATCCTGCATCTGGCCCTTTGCCGTGGCGAGTGCGCCGATCGCGCCATCGTACAGCAGCAGAATCAACTGCAAGGGGCTCGCCGAATTGACCGCCGTCTCCAAATCGATGTTGGAGTATGCGCTGAGTGCCCGATTGGTCGCGTCCGTCATGATATGCCTCTTCCTCTGGTTGTGTATGTCGTTAGCCAAGCTGCCGCAACAGCAAACTGGTCGTGGAACTCAAGGTGCCCAGCAAAGCATCCAGCGATGCGAATTGCTTGCGCAAGCGGCGCTCGGTGCTGGTTAAGCGCGTTTCCATTTGACTGATGCGAATATCGATATCGGAAATTCGGCTGCCGAGCCCATCATTTTTTGCATCCACCACGCCATCGGCTTGCAACAGGGTGGTGGTTTCCGAATAAAAGCGCTGCATGAAGCCTTGTGTCGAGTGGGTAAATAAATTAACCACGCTATTCATATCGCTCGACAGCGCGCTTTTGAAATCGGCGGAATTGAGCGATAGGGTGCCATTCGATTGCAGCGATAAGCCGATCTCCGCGAGGTAGCTGTAAGCATTGCCGCTGATGGTCGCCTGCGTGTTGAACACGCTCATCAATTGGCCTTGAATCGTGAGTACCGTGTTGTCGGCCTCGAGTGTGCCGCCCTTCTGGCGCAAACTCTTTGTATCGTTCGCCAGCTTGTTATAAGCGGTGACCAGCGCGGTGAGATTATTGGTCACCGTATCGGTATCCACCGCCACATCGAGAGAAGTGGAGACACCGTCTTTTTTCAAATTCAGCGTCACGCCTTGAATCACATCGGTGACCGTGTTCGAGGCGCTTTGAATGCCCGTCAGGCCGTCCACCGTGATAATCGCGTTTTGCGCGGCCTGGGTTTGCGTCAACTGCCCGCCGCCGGAGTAATACAGCCGCGACAAGCCGCTGGCGTCGGTGTTGTTGCTGTCGCCGGTATCAGTCACCGAAATCGTAACGGCATAAGCCGTGCCGGTTTCGTTGGGCGAGAACAGCAGGCGATAGCCGGTGCCGTCGTTGATGATCGAGGCCGCGACGCCGAAATTGCTGGAGGCGGAGTTGATCGCATTCACGATGCCATCAAGCGTATTGTTGGTCGAGTCAATGGTCACATTGAAAGAACTCGCGCCATTGGCGACCGTCAGGCTGCCGGTGCCGACGGTGACGACACTGGTGTCGGCGAAGGTCGTCGAAACCAGTTTTTGCGCCTTGGCCAGTTGGGTAATCGTCAATGAATGATTGGTCACGCTAGCGCCGGAATCGGCGCTGGCGGTGACATAGTCGGTATCCGCAGCGGTGGCTTTGTATACCTTGAAATCGTCTGCATTTTTCAGGGCGGAAACGGCCGACTGAAATGCCGCGAGATCGCTGCTGATCTTGCCGAACGCGGACAACTCCGCGTTGTAAAGTGATTTGCGCTGATTGAGCAAATCCAAGGGACGGCGCTCGATCGCCATGAGTTGGCTGACCAGCGAATTTACATCTATGTTGGAGCCTATACCGGCTGAACTGATTGCCATGGTTTAACCCCTGCACTCCTTTTCATCTCGACCCGCTTGGGTGAGGTGGCGCGGCCCTGCTCCGGACCGCGCCGGGTTTACTTTTACTACTAGGTCAGGCTTTAGACCGGATAAGCACGCCTCTCGGCGTATCCAGACTATTCGCTATCGCAAGCGTTTCTTCTGCCGGAATCTGGCGAATCACTTCGCCGGTTTCCTGATCCACCACTTTCACGATGATCCTGCCGGAGCCTTTGTCCACCGAAAAATTCAGATTGTGGGAGCTTGCTTGCACAAACTCCCTGATCTGTTCGGCGGCCTTTTTGACTACAGCCGGATCAGCGCTCGGGTTGGCGGAGCCAATGAGTCCCGGCGGTTTTGCCGCCGGAATGCTCGCCGCTTCAGCGGGAACGGGAGGCGGCGTCCGATGAGCTGCCGGCGCGCCGCTATCCAGGGCTAGTGCCTGACCGATACTGCTTATTTGGTCGTTTGGCATGGCTGTTCCCTCACATTAGGGAGCGATAAGATCAGGCGCACTAAATTGCGTAACAACATTTTGCGCCATGATCTCATCCGCTCCCGCCGACGATTACCGCAACAGGCTCAAGGCCGTTTGCGGCAAGGCGTTGGCTTGACTCAACACCGCTGTACCCGCTTGTTGCAAAATCTGGCCACGGGTCAAGTTTGCGGTTTCCGCTGCGAAGTCCGCATCCAAGATACGGCTGCGAGATGCCGTCAGGTTCTCCACATAGTTGGTCAAGTTCGAAATCACCGCCTCGAACCGGTTTTGCACCGCGCCGAACGTCGACCGGATGGTCGAAATCCGCTCGATATCACTGTCGAGATTGACCAGTGCGCCCGATGCGGCGCCCGACGTCGTGATAGTCAGCACGCCGGTCGTGGTCAGCGTCGAGCAGTAGGCGAACAAGCCGGCCGAGGCCGAAGACGCCAGGTTGGTGGTGGTCACGCTCACCTGATTGGTGGCGACGCCATCGGCACCCACTTGGAACGTCAAAGTACTGGCGCCGGACAACAGCGCTGTGCCGTTGAACGTCGTAGTCTGCACGATCCGCGAAATTTCCTGCGTCAACTGATCCACCTCTTTTTGTAGCTGGGATCGGTTGGTATTGCTGATCGTGCCGTTGGCCGCTTGCACCGCGATCTCACGAATCCGCTGCAAGTTACTCCCGACTTGACCCAAGGCGCCTTCCGCCGTTTGGCCAAGAGAAATCCCGTCATTTGCATTCCTGACCGCTTGCGTGTTGCCGCGGATCTGTGAGGTGAAGGCTTCCGCCACCGCCAGGCCGGCTGCATCATCTTTTGCGCTGTTTACGCGCAAGCCGGAGGAAAGACGCGCCAAGGTGACTGCAAGCTTATTGGAAGAATTATCCAAGTTACGCTGCGCGGTCAGTGACGCAATATTGGTATTGACGACTAGTGCCATTTTATTTCTCCTTCAAAAAGGATTTCGCGATTTACGCGGACGCCGGCTCAAATCCACACTCACTTGCCGCCGTCAGATCGTTTAACGGCCCAAACCGGGATTTTCTTTAGGAGAAAAGGTGCTAAATAACACCTACCAAGCTACAGGGCTATGCTCATAACGAATTGTTTTTATTGTTTTTGTAATGATGGGCATGCATCGCGCCGGTGCATGGCTAAAGCGAATTAACGGCTTTTAGCCACGGATGAACACGGATAAACACGGATTATTGAGCATTTCATAATTCATGACGCGCTTCAAA
>MEQN01000018.1:136-5986 GCA_001770235.1 Betaproteobacteria bacterium RBG_16_58_11 | reverse complement strand
GACACTGCTTAGAGCGGGCCCCTCCCTTTAACAAAGGGAGGCTGGGAGGGATTTTGTGAGCATGTTGGTACGTCATGAATTTATGAAAAGCAGCACGTGTAGGTTGGGCTGACGCAGGAAGCCCAACGCAAGGCTAAACCTCAGCGCCGCACGCGGGCCAGATCCATCAACTCGGCTTTTACCTGATCCAGCACCGGCCCCCACTGGCCGCGCCGGGGCTGGCGGAACAGGCGCATGCCCGGATACCACGGCGTCGTTGCGCGATGAGCGCCCCAGCGCCAATCCGGCGCGAACGGCAGCAGCAGCCATACCGGCTTGCCCAAGGCGCCGGCCAGATGCGCGACCGCGGTATCCACCGTGATCAGCAAATCGAGTTGTGACAGCGCCGCCGCCGTGTCGGCGAAATCGGCCAAGCGCGGCGCGAGGTGATGCACCAAGCCGCCGACTTCTTCCAGCTCGACTTCCGCCGGACCTTTTTGCAGGCTGAAAAAATGCACGCCGGGAATATCCAGCAAGCGCTTGAATGGCGTAATGCCGCAGGAGCGGCGGCGGTCGTTTTGATGCGTGGGCAGCCCGGCCCAGACCAGGCCGGCTTTCAGGCCCGCGTCGCCGGTCAGGGCTGCAAACCGCGCCACACGCGCGGGGTCGGTACGCAAGTACGGCGTCTTCATGTGCAACTGTTCGCGCCCCGCGCCCAGCAACTGCGGCAAGCTCATCAAGGCGCAGTGAAAATCATGCGCCGGCAATGGCGCCTCCTCGGATACCACCGCATCCACCCCGAGCAAATCGCGGGCATCCTCCAGCAGCGGCGCCAGCGGCGCTTGGCAGCACACCACCAAACGCCCCACGCGCTGCCTGGCGAGCGGCAGCAAGCGCATGAATTGCAGCGTGTCGCCGAAGCCCTGCTCGGTATGCACCAGCAGCGTCTTGTGCGGCTCGGCCGAGCCCGGCCAAAGCGGTGAGCCCAAGGCCAGGCGCTGGCGCGTGCCGGCCTCGAAACCCCATTCATATTCGCGCCAGCCTTCTTCATATTCATCGTGCAGCAGCAGCGCCAGCGCGCGGTTCCAATGCGCTTCGGCGAATTTCGGACGCAGCATCACCGCCGTGTCATAGCATTGCAGCGCTGTATCCAGCGCACCCGTGGCTTGCAGGGTGATGCCCAGATTGTTATAGGCTTGGGCGTTGGTCGGGTCGCTCGCCAGCGCTTGGCGAAACGCGCGCTCGGCCGCTTCCAGCTTGTCCTGCCGCGCCAGCACATTGCCCAGATTGTTGTGGGCTTCGCTGTAGCCGGGATCGAGGCGCACCGCTTCCAGCAAATGCGATTCCGCTTCTTCCAGGCGGTCGCGCGATTTCAACACCACGCCGAGATTGTTGCGCACCGGCGCATGCTCCGGTTTCAGCGCCACCGCGCGCAGCAGCACGGCTTCAGCCTCCGCGACGCGGCCGGCGCCAAACAGCGCATTGCCCAAGTGAAAATGCGCCTGGAACATATCTGGCTTGGCGCGCAGCGCGCGCTGGTAACACGCGATCGCTTTCTCCACTTCGCCCATGCCTTGCAGCAGCGTGCCCAGCTCGTCCGCCAGTTCGGCCCAGTCCGGGCGCCAATCGAGCGCCTTGCGGCAGGCGCGCATCGCCTCCGCCCATAAGCCCAGGCGCTGACAGCTCTCGCCGAAGGCATGCCAAGTCTCGCACTCTTCGTTGCCCAGGGCGAGCGCGCGTTCCAAAAAACGCGTGGCATTGGCATCGTCGCCGAGCGCCTGCGCGGTCAAGCCCAGCAACCTGAGCAAAGGCGGATGCTCCGGCCAAGTCATTTGCGCCAGGGCGAGCGGCGCTTGCGCGGCGGCTTCCTCGCCTTGTTCCAGCAACAGCGCGCCCAGCAGGCAATTCGCTTCCGCGTGGTTGTGCAAGCTTTGCAGCACCGCTTCCAGATCATGCCGCGCCAGACCTGCATCCCCCCTGCGGCGCGCCTTGCGCGCCCGGTGCAGCGACACCAATACCAGCGGCGGATAAGCCAGCGCGGCCAATTCCGCCGCGCTCTGCACGCCGCGCGGTTTTGCCGCGCAGGGCCGCAATGCCGCCGCCGCGCGTTCCATCGGCGCGCCCCAAACGCCCAGCGCCTGCTGCCGGAACAAGCGCATGCCCGGATACCACGGGCTGTCATCGCGCTGCATCAGCCAGCGCCAATCGGGCGAGTAAGCCAGCAGCACCCACACCGGCCGGCCCAAGGCGCCGGCCAGATGCGCCACCGAGGTATCCACCGTGATCACCAAATCCAATGCGCAAATCGCCGCCGCCGTGTCGGCGAAATCATCAATCTCGTACTGCAAATCCTTGAGCGGATCGGCCCACGGCTGGGAGGCGAATTCGTCCGCCGCCGCGCCTTTCTGCAAGCTGTAGAGCGATACGCCCGGCACCTCGGCCAGCATTGCAAACTGCGCCAGCGGACACAAGCGGTTCGGGTTGTCTTCATTCGTGGGCTTGCCGCTCCAGACCAGCCCCACTTTGAAATTCGAATCGCTTGCCAGGCGCGCTTGCCAGCGCTGCGCTGTCCACGGCTCCGGCTTGAGATAGGCATCCGGCGGCGGGACTATATCCGCGCCGAACAGCCGCGGCAGGCTCATCAGGGGGGCATACACGTCATAGTCTGCGGGCGTCGCGAGGCTGGGGGTGCGCTCGAACACATAATCGATGTAAGCGCATTGCTTCAACAGCCGCTTCAATCCCGCTTGGCACTCGAACATCACGCGCGCGCCTTGCGCCTTCAGCAGCGGCAGATAGCGTAAAAATTGGAAGGTGTCGCCGAAACCTTGTTCAGCTTGAACCAGGATGGTTTTGCCGGCCAGCGGCGCGCCATCCCACAACGGCTGGTCGTGAAAAATCGGCGCGCGCCCCTGGATGCGAAAACGCCACTCGAATTCGTTCCACCCCTCCTCGAACCGGCCCTGCTGCAGCAGCACGATGCCGAGATTGAAATGCGCATCGGCATGCTCGGGGTTTTGCGCCAGCGCCTGGCGCAAGCAGGTTTCCGCCTCGTTGAGGCGCGCAAGCTTGCGCAAGGCCACGCTCAGATCGCTCAACAACTCGGGCTGCTCCGCTTGCAGCGTCACCGCGCGCGACAGCAGCGCCTCGGCATCGGCATAGCGATATTGCTTCAAGCGCAGATTGCCCAAGCCATGCACCGCCTCGGGCAGATCCGGGGCGAGCGACATCACGCGCAAGTAATGCAATTCAGCTTCGTCGTAACGCTTTTGCTGCACCAACAGCGCGGCCAGCGCGAGCAGCGCACCGCTATGCTCGGCATCCAGCTCCAGCGCGGCCAGCAAGGCCTGCTCCGCCGCCGCCGGCTGGCCCAGCCTTTGCAACAGCAGGCCGCAGTGCACGCGATGCGCCGCTTGCGCCGGCTCCAATTCGGCCAAGGCCTGATATTGCGCCAACGCCGCCTCCGGCTGGTCTTGCGCCAGATACAGGCTGGCCAGATTGAGACGCGCCAATGCGTATTGGGGCGTGATCAACAGCGCCGCTTGATAGCACTGCTCGGCTTCCTTTGGCAGACCCTTTTCCTGATACGCGAATCCCATGTGGAAATAGCCTTCCACATGATTCGGCTGCAAGGTGACCAAGCGGCCGAAGCGCGCGAGCGCTTGGTCCCATGACCCGGCCTGCAAATACAAGGTACCGAGCAGAAACAAGGCATCGGTATCTTCCGCGCACTCGCCGAGAATGGTGAGATAAACCCCTTCGGCGCCGCTCAAATCGCCAAGCAGATGGCGGCCGGTGGCCTCCGCCAGCAAGGCGTGCGGCGCGGCCGCGGGGGGCGCATCGGTTTGGGGCGGGAGCGGGAGGCGGAGCGGCATGGCGGGCTAAGGGTTTACCCAAAAAACGGCTTTTGAACCACGGGGAACACGGGGTTCACGGGGAAATGGGGTAGGCAGGGATGGGGCTTGCCGCCCAACTCGCCAAGCTAAAGATTGTTGCGCTTGAATTCTTTCACTCTCTGGGTGCATTGGTTCAATCACGAAATTTATTGAATTTTGCGAGTTGGGCGGCAAGCCGCCCATCCCTGCGAGCCTCATTTCCCCGTGTTCCCCGTGTTCCCCGTGGTTAATTATTTTTTCCAGGATTGCAGTCATTTTCATTAGCCTGCTATCGCGTCAGCGCCGAAAACCACTCATCCAAGTGGTCTTCCAGCATGAAATTGCCGCGCACCCAATTGCGCAGGCAGTCGCCTTCCATCTCGGCTGCGTCCAGATCGTGGATGCGGTCGCGCAGCGCGGTAATCCAGGCCTGCGAATCATCCGAAACACGTTTCACCGGTGCGTTCTGGTAGGGGTAAATATCGGAGCAAATCACCGTCAGGCCGAGCGCGCCGTATTCCAATAGGCGCAGATTGCTCTTGGCTTCGTTGAAGGGATGCTGCTCCAACGGCGCCACGGCGATATCGAGATTCAAGCTCGCCAGTTTTTTGGGGTAATCGGCGAAATCCACCACGAATGCGTGCTCTTCCTTGACGTAGGGCTTGAGCTCTTCCAGGCACATGCCGAAGAATATCCAATCGACTTCCTGCGCTGTTTCTTTAACCAAATCCACGATCAAGGCCAGATCGCCGTGATGCTGCTGCGCGCCGGCCCAGCCCACGCGCGGCTTGGGGCCACTGCGCCGCGCCGATGGCAAGCCGCCCCAGCGCGCTTTTTCCAGCATGTTGGGAATCAGGCGGATATCGTCGCTCAGGCCATGGCACATATCGACCAGGGGCTGGGTCGAGACCACGGCGCGATCGCACGCGGTGAGCGCCCGGCGCAGCCGCGCCTTGGCGTCGCGGAACACCAATTTATAGTACGGGTTGCTCTCCGGCACGTTGGTGATCAGATCATCCATCGCGAACACGCGCAGGGAGCGATGGTGGCGCTTGTACCGCTCCAGCATCGCCAACTGCACGTCCGAGATCGCGGCATGCACCATCAGCGTATCCGGATCGGCGCGCGCCAGTTCCGGCAGCGACAGCACGCGAATCTCGGTGTATTTCGGCGTTTCCACCACATCGCATTTGGCGCGGCCGGCTTGGCCCAAGGCGCGGAACGGCGCATTCAGCCGGTATTCGCCGCTGCCGCCGACCAAGGGCACGCCCAGGATGCGCGGCCGGTCATGAAAGTTGGTATCCCAGTCGATCACCACGCTGGCTTCGACCTGGTAGTCGGTTTGGAGCAAGGACAAGTGCCGGTTATACGCCGGATCGTTGGCCAGCTTCGGCAGCCAGCGGTCATAAATGGCGTCGGTTTCCTTCACCGCTTGTTCGTGGAAACGCGCTTTTTTCACGACATCCACCTCCTCGCGCTGGCGCGTGGCGGCATTGTGGTGCACCAGGGTCGCATACGGCGTCCACACCACCTTGTAGCCAAGCTGACCGATCTTCAGACACAGATCGACGTCGCCGTACAAATATTGAAAATGCTCCGCATCCATGCCGCTTGCTTCTTGGAATACCGATTTGCGCGTGAGCAAACACGCGCCGGTCACGGCGGAGAAATTTTGATCGGCATGGGTGCGCCCCATATAACCCGGCGTATCGATGCCGAGCTGCTTGAAGTAAGGGTGATCCGCCACCTCGGCCAGGCCGAGAATCATGCCCGCGTGTTGCAGCTTGGCGGTCTCGGGGAAAATCAGCCGCGCGCCGACCGCGCCCACATCGGCGCGCTGGGCATAGCTCATCATGCGGCTGAGCCATTCGTCTTGCACGATGTGAATGTCGTTGTTGAGAAACAGCAGGTACTCGCCGCGCGCGGCCTGTGCGCCCAGATTATTCATCGCGGCAAAGTTGAACGGCTGCGGATAGCGCAACACGCGCACGCGTCC
>MEQN01000018.1:0-93 GCA_001770235.1 Betaproteobacteria bacterium RBG_16_58_11 | reverse complement strand
GGATCGCTGCTTTGATTGTCGATGATCAGCACTTCCAAGTTCGGATAGCTGGTTTTGCCGAGCAAGCCATTGATGCACGGCTCCAGCACCTCG
>MEQN01000017.1:9073-9216 GCA_001770235.1 Betaproteobacteria bacterium RBG_16_58_11 | reverse complement strand
TGACCCAGCGCGCCGATTGGACCCAGATTCTGAAATACGTGGTGCAAAACGTGGCGCATTCCTATGGCAAAACCGCCACCTTCATGCCCAAGCCCATCGTCGGCGACAACGGCTCCGGCATGCACGTGCACCAATCCATTTGG
>MEQN01000017.1:8035-8855 GCA_001770235.1 Betaproteobacteria bacterium RBG_16_58_11 | reverse complement strand
GGCCAACCCCAAAGGCCGCCGCATCGAAGTGCGTTTCCCAGATCCCTGTGCCAACCCCTACCTCGCCTTCACGGCGCTGATGATGGCCGGCTTGGATGGCATTCAGAACAAGATTCACCCAGGCGATGCCATGGACAAGAACTTGTACGACTTGCCGCCGGAAGAAGAGAAAAAGATTCCGAAGGTGTGCCATTCCCTGGATATGGCCCTGGAGCACCTGGACAAGGACCGCGAGTTCCTGACCCGCGGCGGCGTATTCTCCAACGAAATGATCGATGCCTACATTGATCTGAAGATGGAAGAAGTGACGCGCTTCCGCATGACCACGCATCCGGTCGAGTTCGACATGTATTACAGCCTGTAAATCAACACTCGCGCAGCGAGCCTAAGTCCCTCTCTCCCGCTTGCGGGACTGCGGAAGGGTCGCTGCGAAGCAGCGGGGTTCCCACCGGCGTCCTCCTTGCGGGGGAAGAGCTAGGAGAGAGGGCAACGGCGCAGCAAACAAAGGGCGGCCGCAAGCCGCCCTTTATTTTTTGATCCACTGCATGGGAGTCAACGCCATGCATGAAATTTCGTTTATCCTCTCAAGGGTTACGTTGCAAAGCCGATTGCTCTGGCATAAACTCGATTCATCCTCATGAAACCAATTTACCTTCACCCACTCGTAAGCCCCCTCATCGTAGCGCTGTTGCTGACGATGAGTGCGCGCACCAGCGCCGAAGGGATGTACAAGCACGTGGACGAGCAAGGACGCGTGACTTATTCCAACACCCCGATCAAGGGCGGGAAAAAAGTTGACCTGCCGCCGTTGTCCACGCTG
>MEQN01000017.1:7129-8003 GCA_001770235.1 Betaproteobacteria bacterium RBG_16_58_11 | reverse complement strand
CAAGCTGAAGCGGTTCCCGATAAGGAATCGCGGCACAAAACGCTGCAAGAACAAATCGCCAAAACAGAAAAGGCGCTGGAGGCGGCTAAGGCTGCCGCCAAAGAAGGCGCTGAAAAACCCGAAGTCTTCACACACACCAAGACCGTGATCGGCAAAGACGGCAAACCAAAGAAAGTCACTGAAACCGGCCGCAACGTCGTGGCGTATGAAGAAAAAATGAAAAAACTGAACGACGAAGTCGCGCTGCACGAAAAAAACCTGGAAAAGCTCAAGGCCGAACTGGCCGGCCTGGACGGTAAAAAACCAAGTGATTCTAAAGAAGAGAAAAAGTGAATCTGATCCGCGCAGCCTTACTCATCACCACCACCTTTCTCGCCCTCCCCGCCACCGCCGAAATCTACAAATACGTGGATGAGAATGGCCGCATCACCTACACCAATGTACCCAAAAGAGGCGCCAAGAAGCTCGATCTGGATCCGCTATCGGCCGCGAAAACGCGCAATAACATCGGCCCGGCGAGCTTCCCCAAGGTGGACAACCAAACCCAGAAGAAGCGTGACGATCAGCGCAAGCAGCTCCTGCAAGAGGAGCTTGCCGCCGAGGAAAAATTATTCGCCGATTCCAAAACCGCGCTGAAAGAAGGCGAAGCACAACGCTTGGGCGATGAAGCGCGCAACTACCCCAAATATCTCGACCGCATCAAAAAACTCAAAGACAACATCACGCAGCACGAGAAAAACATCGAAGCCCTGAAGAAAGAATTGGGCGAGTTCAAATAGGTTTTACCCCCTGGCCCGCTTATTGCTGGTCTTATTGCTATGATGTCTAGCAATGACCCTTACCCGAATGCCGGCGTGAACGAATCCCCCCCGCT
>MEQN01000017.1:4905-7110 GCA_001770235.1 Betaproteobacteria bacterium RBG_16_58_11 | reverse complement strand
CGATGCTCCTGCTCGACCAGGATTTTCGCGTTTGCTACGCCAATCCGGCAGCGGAAAATCTGTTCGAGTTCAGCCGCAAGACCATCGCCGGCACGCCAGTCAACCAGGTTTTCATCGAAACCGGCGGCCTGATTGCCGCCTGCGAAGCGGCTTTCACCAATAGCGCCAGCTATACCGAGCACGAAATGACATTGGCCACCAGCGCGCATACTTTTCAAGTCAGCCTCACCGTCAGCCCGGTGTTCGCGGGGGGGCCGCGCTTGCTGCTCGAATTTCACCAAATCGACAAACACCTCAAGATCGCGCGCGAAGAACGCATGCAGTTGCAGCAGCAGTACAACCGCGAGATGCTGCGCAACCTGGCGCATGAGATTAAAAATCCACTCGGCGGCATTCGCGGCGCGGCACAGTTGTTGGAGCACGAATTGCCCAAGCAAAGTTTGCGCGAGTACACCCAGGTCATCATCAAGGAAGCGGATCGGCTGCAATCCTTGATGGATCGGCTGCTCGCGCCGAACCGGATCGCGAAATTCTCCTCGGTCAACGTGCACGAAGTGTTGGAGCGGGTGCGCAGCCTGATCCTGGCCGAGCATCCGGAAGGGCTCACGCTGCGGCGCGACTACGACACCAGCCTGCCGGACCTGATGGCCGACCACGAACAGTTGATCCAGATCGTGCTCAACATCGTGCGCAATGCGGTGCAGGCGATGCAGGGTCAAGGCGAGATCACCTTCCGCACGCGCATCGCGCGCCATGTCACGCTGAGCAAAAAATCCTACCGCCAGGCGATCGAGTTGAAGATCATCGACAACGGCCCCGGCATCCCCGAAGCGATCCGCGAGCAGATTTTTTATCCGCTGGTCACCAGCAAGGAAGAAGGCACCGGCCTCGGGCTCACCATCGCACAAACCTATGTCGCGCATCACGGCGGCAGCATCGACTGCGACAGCCAGCCCGGCCGCACCTGCTTCACCGTACTACTGCCCTACAACCTTTCCAACTCTCACTAAGACACCGCCATGACCGAGACACAACCTATCTGGATTATCGACGACGACCGATCCATTCGCTGGGTGTTCGAGAAAGCGCTCGCGCGCGAAAGCCTCGAATTCAAATCGTTCGGCTCAGCCAAGGAAGCGCTCACCGAATTGGAACACGCCACGCCGCAAGTGGTGGTGAGCGACATTCGCATGCCCGGCGGCTCCGGCCTCGATCTGCTGCAAACCATCAAAGAGCGCCACCCCGGCATCCCGGTCATCATCATGACGGCTTATTCGGATCTGGATAGCGCGGTGGCCGCGTTTCAAGGCGGCGCGTTCGAATATCTGGCGAAGCCGTTCGATGTGGATCACGCGGTGGAACTGATCCGGCGCGCCTTGGACGAGAGCCGGCGCGGACAAGTCGCGGCGGAAGAAATCGAAGGCGCGCAAGAAATTCTCGGCCAAGCGCCATCGATGCAAGAGGTGTTCCGCGCCATCGGACGCCTGGCGCAATCGCACGCCACCGTGATGATCACCGGCGAATCCGGCACCGGCAAGGAATTGGTGGCGCGCGCCCTGCACCGCCACAGCCCGCGCCGCGACAAACCCTTCATCGCCATCAACACCGCCGCGATCCCGAAAGATTTGCTGGAGTCGGAACTCTTCGGCCATGAGCGCGGCGCCTTCACCGGCGCCCAAGCCATGCGCCGCGGACGCTTCGAGCAGGCCGACGGCGGCACGCTGTTCCTGGACGAGATCGGCGACATGCCGCCGGATTTGCAAACACGCCTGCTGCGCGTGTTGTCCGACGGCCAGTTTTATCGCGTCGGCGGGCACCAGCCGATCAAGGCCAATGTGCGCGTAATCGCGGCCACGCATCAAAATCTGGAACAGCGCGTGAAACAAGGGCTGTTCCGCGAAGACCTGTTCCATCGCTTGAATGTGATCCGCCTGCGCCTGCCCAGCTTGCGTGAGCGGCGCGAGGACATCCCGTTGCTGGCTAAACATTTTCTGGCGAAAAGCGCGATTGAGCTTAATGTCGAGCCGAAGAAATTATCCGAGGCCGCGCTCAAGTATTTGCAATCGCTCGACTGGAGCGGCAACGTGCGCCAACTGGAAAATATTTGCCACTGGCTCACCGTCATGGCGCCGGGGCAAAACGTCGACGTCGCCGACCTGCCGCCGGAGCTAAAGGGCGAACCGGCCGTCAGCACCGGGCAGGATT
>MEQN01000017.1:1795-4836 GCA_001770235.1 Betaproteobacteria bacterium RBG_16_58_11 | reverse complement strand
TGGTCGCGCAATTCGAGAAAACCTGCATCCTCAAAGCGCTGGCGCACACCGGCGGGCGGCGCATCGAAGCGGCGAATCTATTGGGCCTGGGGCGCAACACCCTCACGCGCAAGATTCAGGAATTGGGGATTGATGATAAAGACGCGGAAAAATAATACGAAGCATAAAAGTAGCCACAGAGATCAACAAGTTGTAGCCCACCGTGTTGCTCCCTCCCATATCCATTACACCCATCAGGATAGCGGGTCCTTGTAGCGCCGGCTTCCAGCCGGCATGCAAGCAGGATGCTTGCGCTACAAAACCCGGCTCAGTCCCTCCCACAAGGGGGGAACTGCTGAATTTTGTGGCAAATCAAGAAGGGTTTTAAACTTTCACCTCCCGCAGCCGCTGCAATTCCCCCAAGCAAAAATGGATATACGCCAAGCCGATATAAATCGGCGTGAAGAAATTCAGGATCGGCACATAGTGTGCGAATCCTAAAATAGCGCCTAAGCTAAACATGCGGCCAGTGGCGCGCGCTTGGATTTGCTTGAATTCCTCGCGGCTCGCATGATCCATCAACGCGTCATACATAAACAAACGCTTGTTGAGATAGGCGGATAACAGCGTCGGAACCACCAGTACACCGAACGGAATCAACCACAGCGGCAGGGTGACGATCCACAGCACCAAAAACAGGACCGCCACGACCAGCCCATTCCACACACCGCCCATGAGCGTGCCGCCACGTTTCATTTCCAGATCAGGATAATCGCGCGCCACTACGAAATTCAACATCACAGGCATGGCGAACACCGCTGCAAACACTAAAGATGTGACATAGACCACAGGCAGCAATAGCGAAAGCAACAACAAAGTGATCAGCCAATGCGCGACCCAGGCGAAGCCCCAATCAATTAACTGTGCCTCCACTTCCCAGCCTTGTGCCAACAGAAGTAAACCGCCCGCCCATGCATCCCAGAACCACCAGAACACCCCGCCCCAAAATAGCAGCGCTAACAACATCGGCCATAGGGTGAGCGCCAACATTTTCGCTTGCAGTTGGCTTTTCAGGCCCTTGCCCAGCGCATCCAAAATCGTGTCCATGCCGTTCCTTTCTTATCCTTTGATACACAGCAGCGGCGCGAGCTTCGCTACCTTGCGCGCCAGGCCCGCATGGTCAGCGGCGTCCACCACCTCCGACACGTCTTTGTAAGCGCCTGGTGCTTCTTCCGCCACGCCGCGCAACGATGGGCTGCGAATCAATATGCCGTGACGCGCCAAGTCGTCCACCAGCTCGCGCCCGCGCCAGCGCTTGGTGGCTTGAGTGCGGCTCATGGCGCGGCCCGCGCCATGGCAGGCGGAGCCGAAGGCATGCGATTCACTCTCCTCACACCCGGCCAGAATGTAGGAAGCGGTCCCCATCGAGCCGCCGATCAGCACCGGTTGGCCGACGTGGCGATATTGCTCCGGCAGATCGCTGCGGCCCGGGCCAAACGCGCGAGTGGCGCCTTTGCGGTGGACGAACAAGCGGCGCTGCACGCCATCCACCACATGCGTCTCCAGCTTGCAGGTGTTGTGCGATACGTCGTAGAGCAGGTCGAGTTGCGCTTGGGGCAGCACTGCGGCGAAAGCCTCGCGCGTGAGATGGGTGATGACTTGGCGGTTGGCGAGCGCGCAATTGATAGCGGCGCGCATGGCGCCCAAATATTGCTGCCCGATGTCGGAATGAATCGGTGCGCAGGCCAGCTCCCGGTCCGGCAATTGAATGCCGTAATCCTTGGCGCTTAGCGCCATGCGCTTCAAGAACTCGGTGCCGATCTGATGCCCGAGCCCGCGCGAACCGCAATGAATCGACACTACGATGTCGCCCACTTTCAAGCCATAGGCCTGCGCGATGCGCGCATCGAAAATCTCCATCACGCGCTGCACTTCCAAGTAATGATTGCCCGAACCCAGCGTGCCGACTTCGTCGCGCTGGCGGCGCTTGGCGAAATCGGATACTTCATGTGGCGCGGCATCAGCCATACAGCCATTTTCTTCGATGCGCGCCAAATCGGCCGCTTCGCCATAGCCTTGTTTCACCGCCCATTGCGCGCCGCCTTTGAGCATGGCATCCATCTCCTGTGCCGACAGATGGATGCGTCCGGTACTGCCGACGCCGGCCGGCACGCGCGCAAACAGCGTATCGGCGAGGCGTTGCTTCACCGGCTCGATGTCGTCCAGCGTGAGCCCGGTGTGCAGCGTGCGCACGCCGCAGGAAATATCAAAACCCACCCCGCCGGCCGATACCACGCCGCCTTGATCCGCATCGAACGCCGCCACCCCGCCGATGGGAAAACCATAGCCCCAATGCGCATCGGGCATGGCGTAGGCAGCCTTGACGATGCCGGGCAGGGTCGCGACATTGGTCACCTGCTCGAATACCTTCTCGTCCATGTCGCGCATCAGCGTCTCGCTGGCGAAGATTACCGCCGGCACGCGCATCTTGCCGTGCGGTTCGACACGCCACTCGTAATCGGAAACCTTGCTGAAGCGGGAAAGATCCATGGGACACCTAAACGTCAACGATACATTGCGCGAGCCATTCACCGGTTTCGGTTTGTGCAACCTTCAACTCAGTATAGGTCGCGCCTTTGACTTCCACCGCCGGTTGATGCCGCGCTACCTCGACCGGCTCGCCCCAAGCGGTGGCGGTCAGTTGCTCGCCCTGGATCGTGACCTGAAAATGCGAAAATAGAAGATGGCGCGTCGCCATTTCGAACACCAGGCGATTCAGCCAATCAGCCAGCAAATATTCGGCGTCCGGCGCATCGCAAGTGACCGTGACCGATTCCGTGGCTTGCACCAGGGCCGGATCGCAGATCACCGCCGTCATCGCCAACGCCGCTTGCTCGAACGCCTCGCTCAGCGTGTTGCCGATGCCGCGCACGCCGATATCGGCGCCATGGGTGAAATGTTCCCAGTGGGTCATGGCTTAGGCGGGAATCACCATCCCTTGGGTAGAAAGGCGTTGATTGAGCATGAGCGGCATCGGCTATCTTCCAAAAATTAGAAGCTAT
>MEQN01000017.1:326-1745 GCA_001770235.1 Betaproteobacteria bacterium RBG_16_58_11 | reverse complement strand
AACGGGCATGACTTTATCTACCTCGTTCCAGAAAGCATCGGTGTGATCAAGATGATGGAAGTGGCAAAGCTCATGCACCACGATATAGTCGATGATGGTTTGCGGGGCCATCATGCACTTCCAGTGAAAGGCCAGGTTGCCGTTCGGCGAGCATGAAGCCCAGCGATTGCCGAGTTCGCGGACGTCAATATCGCGCGGAGTAACGCCGACTTTGGGCGCGTAGTAGTCCACGCGCTGGCGGATGCGCTTGGCGCCACGCGCGATGTAGTAATCGCGGAAGGCTATTTTGGCCGCCTCGATTTCGCCCCGATCCACCAAGTCACGCCGCAGGCAGAATCGCCCGTTTTTCAGCAACAGCGGCTCTTCCTGGTCGGCGACCAACAGCAGGCGATAGGAACGTCCCAGGTAAAGAAAACCCTCCCCGTTGCGATACTCGCGGAGTACGCGGGTGGCGTTGAGGTCGCGCCATTCGGCGAGATTCTTGTAAATCCAGTACAGCTTGGCCTCGATCAAGTCCTCGATCCGCTCGTCGGGAATCGACTCGGGAGCACGTACCAGCACGCGGCCATCCCGCTCAATGACGATATCCGCCGTTGCGCGGCGGCTACGTATCACTTCGTAGGTAATGTCCTTGTTCCGGGTGGTGCTCATTTCGTCAGTTCCTCGTGCCGCTTTTCGGCCAGTTTGACGATCTCCACCGCGATCCGTTCATGCTTCGCATTGAGCTGCGGGATGTTGGCGAGCAGGATTTCCGTGTCGATGTTGCCCCGCAGGTTTTTTACCTCGATGGGTTTTTTCCAGAAATCGATGATATCGATGGTGCCCTGCAATATATCCACGATGCGCGCCATGAGTTTTTTCAGGGGCGCATGTGAATCGGGCGGCACGACGTCGCCGCCGAAAGCAAGCTGCACCACGTAGTCGTAAAATGTGGTCGCCTCTTTGCTCAATCCTTCGATAGCATCCGTGCGGCCTGCCATCGCCTCGCTCCGAATCTGCTCATAGCCCTCGGCCAGCGCCTGCCAGTTGTTCTGGTGCTCCTGGATCAGCTTCTCCAGCTTCTCGCTCAGACGTTTGTAAAAAGCCGGGTCCTCGTCGAAATGCACCGTGCAGTGTTTGCGGATGGCGTGTTCCATCTCGCTGGCTTTGGCCTCAGGGTCGCCCTGGGCATGCTTCTGCACGTTGGCTATGAAGTCGTCCGCCAGCAGTTCGATAGGCGGAATTTTCGGGTTGATCCCCAGGTCGATCAGGTGCTCGTTGATCAGCGCCTTCACCTTCTCGCCCGCGTCCGCGATGTCGAGCGAGTCGTCCTTGTAGCGCTCTTTGGTCATGCGCAGCAGGTAGCCGAAGCGCCGCGCCGGGCCGCGATACGGATGCCCCGCTTGATTGGGCAGGATCAGGTTTAGGCTCTGCAAAAAT
>MEQN01000017.1:0-303 GCA_001770235.1 Betaproteobacteria bacterium RBG_16_58_11 | reverse complement strand
GCCGCTTGATGTCCTTCAAAGCACCCACCGCTGCATGCACCACGGCGACTTCCGCCTCGGGCGTGAGTAGTTCGTCCTTGACGAAGGCTCCGATCTCGCCCACCCCTGCGGCGCGAAAATGCTGCAACAAGCGCTGATAACGCTCTTCCAAAATGGGCAGCTCGGTGAGCAGGTTCTTCAAACCCTGCTGGATGTCCTGGGCGTCTTCATGCGCATAAATCGCCAGCGCCTGCGTCAGGTGGTTCGCCAGGCCGATGTAATCCACGATGAAGCCGCGATGCTTGTTCTTCGCCACCCGGTTCA
>MEQN01000016.1:7295-7805 GCA_001770235.1 Betaproteobacteria bacterium RBG_16_58_11 | reverse complement strand
TTCAACTCGACCCCTTGCGCGCCTTGCAGTGGGCGCATGCGGATGAGATTCGGCTGCGGCTGAATGAAGAGAAGCTGGCGCCGCCGCCGTCCTTACCGCCGGCATTGTTTGCCGGCACCGGGCGCAGCGGTTTGGAAAGCGCCGATCGCGATTGGCGCAAGCTCGATCAGGATTTCATGCAGCTCGTGCTGTATTTGCTCACGCGCATGGAAGCGCGCGGTTATCCGCTGGCCTTGCTGGAAGGCTATCGCAGCCCGGAGCAGCAAGCGCGATTGGCGGAGCAAGGCGCGCAGGTGACCCAGGCGCGCGCTTGGGAAAGCAAGCATCAGTTCGGCTTGGCGGTGGATTTAGCGCCGATCAAGAACGGCGCATTAATGATCTCGGAACGCGACCCATGGGCGTTCGAGGCATATCAAGCGCTGGGGGAAGAAGCTCAAGCCATCGGCCTGAATTGGGGCGGGCGCTGGAGCATGAAAGATTACGGCCATGTGGAAGCGGCGGGAACGATCG
>MEQN01000016.1:0-7274 GCA_001770235.1 Betaproteobacteria bacterium RBG_16_58_11 | reverse complement strand
AATCCGCCTCGGCCCGATGAGCAATCTAAACAAGCAGTTCAAGCAGAGTGATTAGATGAAGTATTTACGCAACGGCAAAGTGCTTACCACCATCGGCTTCATATTGATGATCGTGCTGATCTGGCTGGTCGGCCCCTTTATGGGGCTGGAGACCAGCGTGGCGCGTCTGGTCGCCATTTTTATCCTGATGGGGGTGTGGGTCGCCACGCTCATGATCGGCAAGCTGCTGGCCGAGCGCGCCGGCTCGCTGCTGGAGCGCATGCTGCGCAAGCAGGCCGACGATGCGGTCATGGGGGCAAGCCCAGGGAAACGCACCGAAGTGTCCCATATCCGCACGCGCTTGCTGGAATCAATCGAGACGCTGAAAAAATCCAATCTGGGCAAGACCCGCGGCAAAGCCGCGTTATATGAATTGCCGTGGTACATGATTATCGGTCATACGGCGGCGGGCAAAAGCAGCGCGATTCAATATTCCGGCCTGACCTTCCCCTTTGCGGACAAGGGTAAAACGGCGGTGCAAGGCGTGGGCGGCACGCGCAACTGCGACTGGTTCTTCACCTCGGAAAGCGTATTGCTCGACACGGCCGGGCGCTATTCGACGCAGAACGAGGAGCGCGCCGAGTGGATCGAGTTTCTGAAGCTGCTCAAGCACTATCGCCCGCGCACGCCGGTCAACGGCATTATCCTCACGATGTCCTTCCCCGAGCTGGTGCAGAACCACGCCGAAACGTTTGCAGTTTATGCGCGCCAAGTGCGCCAGCGCATCAACGAGATCGACGACGTGTTCGGCGTCAAAGTCCCGGTGTATTTGTTCTTCACCAAGATCGATTTGCTTGGCGGCTTTACCCAGTTCTTCGAGGATTTCACGGAAGAAGAGCGTTCCCGCGTCTGGGGCTCGACCCTATCGCACGAACAGGGCGCCGACTTCGACGCTCCGCGCGTGGTGGGGCAGCATTTCGACATGTTGATGCGCGGTCTGGCGCAAATGGGCACCGATAAGCTGGCGAATAATCGCGGCAACGTGAAGCGCCCCGCGCTGTTCGCGTTCCCGATCGAATTCAACGCCATGCGCGAATCGGTGTGCAATTTCGTGCAATTGCTGTTTGAGGATGACCCTTATCACACCAAGCCGCTGCTGCGCGGTTTTTACTTCACCAGCGCGCTGCAAGAAGGCAGCCCGCAGATCAATGCCGGCAATCGCGTCTCCAGTTTATTCGACCTGTCCAAGCGAGGTTTCGAGCTCAGTGTCGCCCCGCAAAGCCAAGGTTACTTTTTGCGCGATACCTTCCGCGAAGTGTTGTTCCCGGATCAGCATTTGGTCGGGCGTCAAACGCGCCCGACGGCCAGCCGCGCGCGCGTCGCCGGCATCGCGGCAGGATTGGTTGGCTTGGCCTTGTTGGCGGCGGGATGGACCTGGTCCTTCGTCGGCAACCAGAAGCTGATCGCCACCGCGCAAGCGGAGTTGGCCGATTCGCGCAAGCAGTTGGCCAGCAACGATTTGCTGGAGAAATTGAATGGCCTGCACACGCTGCAACTACGCCTGGAGCAGCTCTATAAATATCGCACCGAAGGGCGGCCGTGGGAGATCGGCTTCGGCTTGTATCGGGGCGAGAAGGTCGAAAGTGCACTGCGCGCGGAATATTTCGAGGGCGTGCGCCGCGTGATGTTGGCGCCGGTCAAAGGCAATCTTGAAACCAAGCTGGCGGAACTCAATCCGAGCCTCGATCTGCATGCGGCGCCAGCGAAGCAGGGGCTGACGCAAACCGCCGCGCAAATCGGCAAGGCGTCCTTGAAATGGCTGGCGCAGGGCAATACCGCGCCTTCGCGGCCGGCCAGCGCGCGCGACGCGTTGCAGCGCCTGCAAGCAAGGGAAAATCGCATAAACCCCAGCGCCGCCCCGCAAGCCGCTGGGCAGCAGGCCGCGGATCCGCAGGACGCACAACCCAATCCACAAGAAGGGCAAGCCAAGCTGGAAGAGTATTACAACGCGCTCAAAACCTACCTGATGCTGAAAATGCGGCCGCGCATGGAGATCGCGCACTTGTCGGATCAGTTGCCGCGCTACTGGCGCCCTTGGCTGCAAGCGAACAAGGGCGAGCGCGGCATGGCCGATATCAATAAGCAGGCCGAGCGCATCGTGGCGTTTTATTTGTCACAGCTA
This sequence comes from Betaproteobacteria bacterium RBG_16_58_11, assembly GCA_001770235.1. GTDB lineage: Bacteria > Pseudomonadota > Gammaproteobacteria > Burkholderiales > Thiobacteraceae > RBG-16-58-11. The sequence goes on along the minus strand of MEQN01000016.1, from coordinate 5,113 downwards.
AAAGAAACTGATTTGCCGCTGATCGAGAATCGCGATGCAACGGTGGCGAACAGCCGCGAGATTCTGCGCGGTGCGATGCGCCGTTTGTCCGCCAAGGAGCGCATCTACAATGAATTGAAAGCGCGTGGCAACACGCAATATGCCGCGCTGACCGTGGGCCGCATCCTGGAAAATCGCGATGCGGATACGGTGGCGGGCAGCTACGCCGTGCCCGGCGCCTACACGCGCGAGGCGTGGGACAAGTACTTCCGCAAGGCCATTCTCGAAGCGAGCAAAGGCGAGATCAAGGGCGACGACTGGGTGCTGGCGACCTCGCTTGCCGATAATCTGGGGCGCGATGGGGATGTTGAGCGCAATCGTCTGGAGCTGGAATCGATGTACAGGGCTGACTACGTGCGCGAATGGCGCAAATTCCTGCAAGGCCTCGCAGTCAGCGATTTCCCGAATCTGGAAACGGCGAGCGTGCGCCTGGGCAAGTTGGGCGACGCGCAGCAATCGCCGATTAAAAAAATCATCGCGCGCGCGGCGTATGAAACCGCCTGGGACAACCCTTCCGAATTGCAGAAGACGCTGGAGCACACGAGGAGCTCGGTGCTCGACCGGGTGCTGTCTGCCGGCCCGCAAGCCAACTCGAATCCGCAGCAAGCTGTGGGCGAGGTCGGCGGCAAATTCCTGGTGCTGGCGCAATTGGCCGCAGCCGACGCCGGGGGGCGCGCGGCGCTCAATGGCTATCTCGATGCACTGCTCAAGCTGAAAGGGCGGGTTGCCGGCATTGCCGCAGCGAGCGAGCCGGGCGCGGCTTCCCGCCAATTCATGCAGGTTACGCTGGCCGGATCCGCATCCGAATTGGCCGAGGCGCTGCAATTCGTGGACGGGCCGCTGTTGGGCGGCGCCGACCAGGACGCCAAAGACGCGCTGCGCCCGTTGCTGGTGCGCCCCTTGATGGCAACCTACGCCGCGCTGATTCCGCCCGCCGAGGCCGATATCAATCGCCTGTGGGGCGAGCAGGTGTGGGGGCAATGGGTGTCGCTGTCGGGCAAATATCCCTTCGCCGATTCGAGCAATGAGGCGCAAATGGCCGACATCGCCAAATTCCTCCGGCCGGGCGAGGGCACATTGCCGAAATTCATCGATCGCATCTTGGGGGCGTTGGTGGTGCGCCGCGGCGACACCTATGTGGCGCGCACGTGGGCCAATATGGGGGTGGATTTCAACCCCGGTTTTCTCGCCGGCATATCGCGCTTGACCAGCGTGGCGAACGCGGTGTTGCAAGAGGGCGAGGGCTCGAAATTCGAGTTGCAGCCGGTGCCGACACCCGGTCTATCCGAGATCACCATCGAGATCGACGGCCAGCAACTGCGTTACCGCAACGGCCCGCAAGCCTGGACCACATTCTCCTGGCCGAGTGCTGCCAACCAGCCGAACGCCCAAGGCGCGCGGTTGAATATCGTATCCTTCGCCGGTGTCGCCACCCCGATCGCGAGCCACCCTGGGCGCTTGGGCTTGATGCGGTTGCTGGCGCAGGCCTATGCCGACAACCCCTACGCGCATGACGTGCGCTTGGAGTGGCGGGTGAAATCCGCCGAGGCGCGCGCACGGGACGAGGTAATCCCCATCCGCTTCAATTTCCGCATGGTCTCGGGCGCGAATCCGATCGCGCTTTCAGGCCTGCGCCGGGTTGGGCTGCCGGAAAAAATCGCAAACTAAGGAGCTGACGCATGGGCATGCCATTTCTTCGACCACCGGAACAAGTCAGCGATTACGCGGTATTCGGCAAGCTGCCGCATCGCGCGGATTTCGTGCGGGTAAACGCCACCCACCCGACGGTGAATGAGCTGGATGAACGCTTGGCGGCCGGACTGGTGGCCTTGGCGGACAGCTCGGATTGGGAGCAGCGCTACGACAACATGCCGGCGGTGGTGTATGCCTGCCGCGATCGCACCGTGCGCAATTGGATGATTGGCGCCTGGCGCGCCAGCCGCGACCAAGCGGGCCGGCGCTTTCCCCTGGTGGGCGGGGTGCTGCGCGGCGCGGAAGAGATCGAAGCCAACGCGCCCATGATCCCGATTGCGTATGAAGTGTTCCACGACGATTTGGTCACGCAGATCGACAACGCGCTCGACAATTCGGTCGAGGCCTTGTCGTGCCAGCAATATTTGCAGGGTTATTCCGCCGACTTCAACGTTCACGCGATCGATTTCAATCTGGCGCGCGCGGTGCTCAATCGATTTGCCGACATGACGCCGGCGACCGCGCTGGAACGCGGATCGGCATCGTTCTTTTCCAATGAATCATTGAGCCAGGCGTGCTTGAACATCGCGTTTCATGCGGACTTCCTGCGGCGCTTTCCGTCTGATGACAATCAGCCGATCGTGATTCACCTGCCGGGCGAGCCGGGGCAGTCGGCGCTTGCCGCCGCCGCCTGGCTGGACTTGATCGAGCGTTTGTCCGGCGGGCCGGGAAGGATCGCGGGCATTTTTCTCACCAGCGGCTCGCGCCTGTATGTGTGCCTGGACAGCGTCGCCGAGAAGATGATGCCGCTGCTGCTGGGCAATGTGTTTTCCGATGATGACGCGCTTAACCTCGCTACAGAGCAAGAGGTTTGGCGCTCGCATCGTTTTTATTCCGAAACGGCCTACGCGCTGTCTCGGTTGTTGGCTAATCCCGCCGCATCGGTTGCCGAATTGCTGAAATTCGCCACCCATGTCGGCGGGCGATTGGCTGTGTCGCGTCAGTAGATAGGGAGGTCGTTATGGCTAAGGAAAGTACGCAGAAAAAATTATCCCGGGTGCGCCCGCCGCGGGTTCAAATCACTTATGACGTCGAAGTTGGGGACGCCATCGAGACCAAGGAGCTGCCATTCGTGCTGGGCGTGCTCGCCGATCTCAGCGGCCAGCCAAAAGAGCCGCTGCCGAAGCTGAAAGAGCGCAAGTTCGTTCAGATCGACCGCGACAATTTCGATGACGTGCTCAAAGGCGCCGCGCCGCGCCTGGCATTGCGCGTGGACAACAAACTCACGAACGACGGCACGCAACTGTCGGTCGATCTTGATTTCGAGAAGCTCGAAGACTTCGAGCCAACCGCAATCGTGAACCGGGTCGCGCCGCTCAAGCAATTGCTTGAAATGCGCGCCAAGCTCTCCGATCTGCGCAACAAGGTGATGGGCAACGAAAAGCTCGAGGAAATCCTCGACGACGTGCTGCGCGACACCGAAAAATTGCGCGAGATCGCGGCGCAAAACCAAGCCAAATAAGGGGCCACCATGAACATCCAAGCGCAAACTCAAACCCAATCTCATATGCCGCCGGCGGTGGCCGGCTTGCTCGACTCCATCGTCGAGGAAAGCCGCGTCGCCACCAACGAGCAAGAAAAAACCCATGCACGCGATTTGATTACCGAATTGGTGGATCAAGTCCTGGCCGGCACCGTAACCGTATCCAAGGATTTGGTCGCCAGCCTCGACGCGCGCGTGGCCGAGATCGATCACCTGATCTCGGAGCAGCTCAACGCCGTCATGCACCACGCCGAATTCCAGCGCTTGGAGGCTTCCTGGCGCGGTTTGAAATACCTGACGCAGCAATCCGAAACCAGCACCATGCTCAAGATCAAGGTGCTCAACACTTCCAAGAAAGATTTGGTCAAGGACTTCAAAACCTCGCCCGAATTCGACCAGAGCGCCTTGTTCAAAAAGATCTACGAAGAAGAGTACGGTACATTCGGCGGCGCGCCTTATGCTGCCTTGATCGGCGACTTCGAATTCTCGCGCCACCCCGAAGATTTCTACCTGCTGGAAGAGCTATCGCATGTAGCGGCCGCCTCGCACGCACCCTTGATTTCGGCGGCATCGGCGCAGTTGTTCGGCCTGGAGACATTCACCGATCTAGGCAAGCCGCGCGATCTGGCGAAGATTTTCGACACGGTCGAATACGCCAAGTGGAAGTCGTTCCGCGAATCCGAAGACTCGCGTTACGTCGGTCTGATGTTGCCGCATGTGCTGGGCCGCCTGCCCTATGGGCGCGACACCGTGCCAGTGGAAGCATTCAATTTCGAAGAAGATGTGGATGGCACCGATCACTCAAAATATTTGTGGGCCAATGCAGCCTATGCTTTCGGCGCACGTCTGACCGATGCCTTCGCCAACTTCGGCTGGCTCGCCGCGATTCGCGGCGTAGAGGGCGGCGGCTTGGTGGAAGGCCTGCCCACCCACACCTTCAAAACCGACGATGGCGAAATCGCGCTCAAATGCCCGACCGAAATCGCCATTACCGACCGCAACGAAAAGCTCCTGTCCGACCTCGGTTTCATCTCCTTGGTGCATTGCAAAAACACCGACTACGCCGCCTTCTTCAGCGGCCAGTCCTCGCAAAAAGCCAAGAGCTACAACACCGATTCGGCCAACGCCAACGCGCGCTTGTCGACGCAGTTGCCGTACATCTTCGCCGCCTCGCGCATCGCGCACTACCTCAAGGCGATCATGCGCGACAAAATCGGAAGCTTCGCCTCGCGCCAAAACGTGCAGGACTTCCTCAACACCTGGCTCGCGCAATACGTGCTGCTGGATGATTCGGCCTCGCAAGAAGCCAAGTCCAAATACCCGCTGCGCGAAGCCCAAGTGGATGTAGTCGAAGTGCCGGGCAAGCCAGGCGTATATCGCGCCGCCGCCTTCCTGCGCCCGCATTTCCAGTTGGACGAATTAACCATATCGCTGCGCCTGGTGGCCGAGTTGCCGCAGTCGGCGCGCTAATTTTTTTTAACCCCGTAAGACTAAGGAGAAACACATGGCTTTTGACGCATTTTTGAAAATCGACGGCATCCCGGGCGAAAGCTCCGACGACAAGCACAAGGATTGGATAGAGATCACGTCCTTTTCCCACAGCATGGACCAGCCCGCCTCGGCCACCGCCAGCAACGCCGGCGGCGCAACTGCCGAGCGCGTGAACCACGGCACCTTCAACATTACGCATCTGTTGGACAAGGCCAGCCCCAAGCTGTACGAAGCCGTCTGCACCGGCAAGCACATCAAGGAAATTACCATTGAGCTGTGCCGTGCTGGTGGCGACAAAATGAAATACATGGAGATCAAGTTGGAGCAGGTGTTGGTTTCCAGCATTGC
>MEQN01000015.1:17583-17717 GCA_001770235.1 Betaproteobacteria bacterium RBG_16_58_11 | reverse complement strand
GGCGAGACCCATGACAGCCAGGGCCAGTAGTTTGTGTTGCAGTTTCATATAAATCACTCCTTTAGGTTGATTGAGATGCTCACTTGCGACCCGGCTGTCTCCCCTTTACTCCCCTGCTACGAGATCCGCGGCTT
>MEQN01000015.1:4523-17355 GCA_001770235.1 Betaproteobacteria bacterium RBG_16_58_11 | reverse complement strand
CGAAAGCGCGAATGTGTAGGTCATTCGACTCATGCGGTGTGGTGGAAATGTGACGGGGGATTTACTATTGTTCTTTTCATGATTCATGACATACCAAGCATGCTCACAAAACCCTTCCCAACCTCCCTGTTAAAGGGAGGGGCCGCTCCAAGCAGCGTCCCGAGGTCGCCCCACTTTGGAAAAGGGGGGTTGGGGGGATTTGAAGCGTGATCTAAAAAATGGCGCATCTGCGCGGCGGTCTTCAACGCGCCTCCACGTTAGCGGGCATGACAACACCGGTGCTGGGATGTAATATTTGCGTGTCGAATTATTTGGAGCAATGGCTATGTCCGTATCCCTCATTGAGGTTGAACAGCAAGCTCGCTTGTTATCCCCTGACGAACGCGCACGGCTTGCTGAAGTACTCCTGGAGTCGCTTCAGAACGGCGCTATTTCCGAGATCGAGGCCGCATGGCAGCAGGAGATCGAAAGCCGTGTCGCGGCCTATGATCGCGGTGACACGCAGACCTTCCTGGCCGAGGATGTCTTTGCTGAAGCCAAGCGCCTTACCCGGTGAAGCGCGCGCGTTTTGTGGCGGCGGCGCGGCGCGCTCGCATTTCCTTTCGCCGGTTCGCCTTCGTCCGCCAGTACGCGCCGAGTCCTTCTTAAAGACTTTCCGTTCTCGCTCTTCTATCGCCCTGAAGATGGCGGCATCGTGATCTTTGCCGTTGCAAATCACGCTCGCCTCCCTGCTTACTGGCAAGGCCGTGCCCGCTAACTCAGCGAGGTAAATTCCCGGCTTTGCCGGGGACTCGCGAAGGTTTGACCTATCCGCATATCAACGAGGCATGCCGACATCGAAGCGGGCAGCGTGCGAGAGATCGATCCGGAAGAAATCAAGCAGCGCGGGCGCCGCAGCAGCGCCAAACGGTGAAGTAATGACGAAAGCCCGCTAACCAGCCGTACCACCTGAAATCCATGAAAGTATTTACAAAAACATAAAAGTAGATATATGATACCGCGCAATAGTAGATAGATTATACAGCGCTAAAGTAGTGAACCCATCCGGACAATGGAACCGCCATGGCCACCCCCAATGAAAAACTTGCCACCTCGCTCGACGTTCTGAAGAAGCTTCAGGATGAGGGCCTGCAGGCAATACCGACTAAGCGACTGACGCGCACGCACAGAGAGCGTCTAGTCAAGGCGGGCTTCCTGGCCGAGGTCATGCAGGGCTGGTACATTCCGTCCCGCCCCGATGAACAGCCGGGCAGCAGCACAGCTTGGTTAGCGCACATCCGGGACTTCGTGGCAGGTTACTGCAACCAACGCTTCGGCGAAGCCTGGCATCTCAACCCTGAGTTTTCGCTGGAGCTGAGAAGTGGCGAGCGCACGCTCCCGCGCCAGCTCATCGTTTGGGCAACCGGCGCCAACAACCAGATAGTCTCCTTGCCCCATGATTTCTCTCTGCTGCTCTATCGGGCGCCGCGGCTACTACCGGCCGAGCCCGCCAAAACCGAAGCCGGGCTGCGCCTGGTCGTGCTGGAACACGCCTTGGTGGCTGTGGGTGAAAGCTTCTTTACCCGGCAACCCTTGGCCGCCCAACTCGCGTTGCAGTTGTTGCCAGACGCTGTTGACCTGACCCGGGTACTGTTGGCGGGCTCCCATACCGTAGTAGCCGGCCGCCTAGCCGGCAGCCTGCGCGTCGTCGGACGCGCTGACGAGGCGGATGAGATTGTCCGCGCCATGACTGCGGGGGGGTTCGATGTCCGGGAAGCCAGCCCGTTCGAGCGCCCACCACGCATCTTGGGCGGATTGCGCCAGGAATCCCCGCACGCCCAGCGCCTGCGCCTGCTTTGGGGTGAGATGCGGGACGACGTGGCCACGCGTTTCCCTTCGCCCAGCCACAGCCGGCCTGACCCCAAGGCGCTGTTGGAAGATATCGAGGCCCGCTATGTGGCTGACGCGTATCACTCGCTGTCCATTGAGGGCTATCGGGTCACGCCCGAGCTTATCGAATGGGTGCGCAACAGCCACTGGAACCCGGACGGGGTGGACAAGTCTGAGAAAAATGCCATGGCCGCCAAGGGCTACTTCGATGCCCATACCCTCGTCAAGGCCGACGTGGTGCGGGGACTGCAAGGGGAGAACCCAGGGACGCTGTTCCGCCGACGGTTGCCGGACTGGTATCGGGCGCTATGGGTCGCCAGTGTGCAGGCCGGCATTCTGAAGCCGGAAGACTTGGCGGGCTACCGCAACGATCAGGTCTTTATCACGAACGCCTTGCATGTTCCGGTCTCAAAGGAGGCGGTCCGGGACTGCATGCCCGTGCTGTTCGAACTCCTGGAGCAGGAACCTCACGCCGGCGTGCGCGCAGTGCTTGGCCATCTGGTATTTGTCTACATCCACCCTTATATGGACGGCAACGGCCGCATTGCCCGCTTCCTGATGAACCTGATGCTGACAACGGGCGGCTACGTCTGGACAGTCATCCCCGTGGAGCGTCGTACGGAATACATGGCGGTGCTGGAGCGCGCGAGTTCCTACCAGGACATCGCGCCCTTCGGGGATTTTATTGCCGGTCTGGTGGCCGAGCAGACCGGCAACCGGCCCGCCCGGCCGGTGGTAACCCCTCGGCAACCTGTCGCCTAGGGCTTGCGCTGGCCTTTTATCTACCGCTGTTAGGGAACAAGCTTATTTCTTGTTCATACAGTTGGCGTAGTAGCTAACCGTCGCCGGCCAATCGGAGAAGATGCCACGGATGCCTACATCTTTCGCCAGCACGTCGAGCATGACCATGGTGTCGCCTTCGTTATTGGTGACTTCGGTGGTCGATTGATAATAATAACCGCCGCCGTTTTTCAACAGGCCGGAGCGCTCCAGGGTCCAGGTGATGATATCCAGACCGGCGGCCTTGGCGGCCACGGCGTAATCCGAAGGCACAATCTTTTTACTGCCATCGAGCGTGACCAGCGCCCACATCGGCGGCGCAATGATCTGCACACCTTGCGCGGCGATCGCGGGCATGCCGGCTACCGCGGCGGCATAACCACCGGGTACATCCACGCGCTCGTCGAGGTACACCGCCTGTTTGCCGAACCCCGGTTCATGCTGGAGCCAGTAGAGCACGTCGTTGAGATTGAACGACTGGGCGAACACTTTTTCCGGCGCTACACCCGCGGCTTTGTACTCGTTGATCATTTGCTGCGCGTAGTCTTGTTGCGTGTAGCTGCCTTCATACGGCATCGGCACGTCGGCTGCCTTGAGCTCCGGCGTCATCTTCACGCCTAATTTCTTGAACAGTTCGATGCTCTCTTTGTGCGTCATCAAGGTGCCGTTCGCGGAATATAAATCCGTGCGGAAACTCGTGGTGGCGTTCATGTACTCGGCCACCGTGGTGGCTTTCGGATTGGATGCATCCATCTTGCCTTTGAGCGTTTTGAATTCGTCGAGCGTAATGTCCGTGGTGCAGCACTTTGCACTCGCCGGCGTGCCCAAGGCGGGATTGGCGGGTGTAAACGGCACGGCGCATTTGGCGGCCAAGGGCGTGGCGAGGATGTTGGTGGTCGGGTGCAGATCACACTGCGAATGGCGGCAAACCAGCTCCTTGTCCTGGGTGAAGGTCACGTCGCACTCGACAATTCCCGCGCCCATGCGCGCGGCCGCTTCGTACGATTGCTTGGTGTGCTCGGGAAACTGCAACGCGGCGCCACGATGACCAATCGAAAACTCAGTCTTCTTGAATGGGCCATTCGCACAGCTTTGCAATTTGGTTTTGAGTTGGCTGGGCGCCATGTCGTCAACGAGGTAGTAAGGGCGCGGACCAAGCTGCACGCTATGGGCGCTATCCTTATCGCTATACTTCTTGCCCCGATGTTCCTGATCATCATATCCACTGGCGGACGCGATCGCCGACAAGCTGAGGAATGCGGCAAACATTACTGTTTTGCTAACGATAGTTTTACGTTTAGGCATGACAGACCCCCTTTAAGTTAAGTGGCAAAAGTTAAGACGACATCGATGGTGAATTCGTCATTAACCGTAGCAGGGAGTTGTTGCAGCTTAATGCCAGAATTGTGTTAAGCAAAAAAAGGCGGATGAGCCGCTCAAGACGGTTGCAAATTGCGCCACTGGGGAGAGGGAGCTTAATTGCCGGCAGGGATGCCGGCGCTACAAAACCATCGTTTCCATGCGCTACTTCAATTCTTGCTTTGCGCTGCCGCTGCTTTTGGCTGGCTCACGCCAAGGTTGCGCTCGATCTGAAAGCTCTTGATCACGCCCGGCACCAGCTTGCCATCGGCGAACACCAAACCCGGCGTGCCGTTGATCCAGGCTTTTTTGGCGATTTCCTGAATGGCTTGAAACGGAACCTCGCAGGGCTTTTCCGATGCGGCGGGTTCTTTGCCTTGAAGCATCAGCTCGTCCCAGGCTTTGGCGCGATCTTCGCTACACCACACCAGCTTGGCTTTGCGCTCGGCATCGGGGTGCAGCTCGGCGATAGGATAGAGAAAGGTGTAAATGGTGACGTTGCTGACTTTATTCAACTCTTGTTCCAACTCTTGGCAAAAGGGGCAATCTGGGTCGGAGAACACGGCGACTTTGCGGCTGCCATCGCCTTTCACTTTGACGATGGCTTTATCCAGCGGCAGCGAGGCGAAATCGACGTGCATCAATTGCTGGGTGCGCGCCTCGACCAGATCTTTTTTGGTTTTGAGGTCGATCATTTTGCCGATGATGGCAATGTTGGCGTTTTCGTCGGTGTAGAACACGTTCAGGCCGTTAATCACCACTTCATACAAGCCGCCGTAGGGGGCTTTGGTGATGGCGCCAATCTGCGCGCCAGGCATGCGCTCGGTGAGCAGTTTGCGCATTTCATCCTGATTAGCGCCGTGCGCGGCGCCGAGGATGGTGAATAAGGACATTGCAAGTGCGGTGCGTTTCAACATGGGAATACCCTCGATTAAGTGTGAATAACAGAATGCTAAATACTTTATTTCGTTCCATAGCCGGCAACCGCGCTACTCCCGGCGGACCTTCAGCACGCCCAACTGCATCGCCTTGGCCGTCGCTTGCGCGCGCGTTTGCACGCCGAGCTTGAACAGAATTCTGCGCACGTGGTTTTTTACGGTGTGCGGGCTGATTTCGAGCAGCGCGGCGATCTGTATATTGGTATGGCCATCTTTGATCCGGCGCAGGATTTGCGCCTCGCGCCCGGTGATGGGGAACTGGGTGCGCGCGCTATGGCGGTCTTCGCGTTCTTCCTGCGCCAGAACGCGGCTCAAGGTCGCATCCATGAACGGCACCAGGATTTTCAGAATATAGGTCAGCCGCGGCGAGAACGGCTCCGGCACGCGCGCAAAGCAGTAATAGCTCTTGATCGCGCCATCGGCGCCGCGCATGCCGTGCGCGGCGGCGTTGCGCAGCTCGTGGCGCTGCAGCAGCTCAACCCAGGCAGGATCGCATCCGATGCCTTGACTGGTTTCGCCGATCAGGCAGGGAAGGCTTGTCGCTTCCCAGTACCCCATCATCTGGCGCAGCAAGCCGGCCTCCGGCTCGCACACCGCCGCGAAATGCTCGTCATTGAAGTAACGGCTGCTGGAGAAGCGGTACATGCGCATGTGCTGCTCGTAGCCCAGGCTGATGCCGCAGACCAGAATCTCGTGCGGCAGCAGGCTCTGCAACACGCCCTGGGCCCAGGAAAAAAAATGATGCCGCTTGATCACGCGCATGGAGGCATCGATGATATCCACGAGAAACTGCCGCTCCTCGTGGCTAAGCGTCACCTCGGCGGGCAGCATTTGGTCGAACTCGTCGGAGTTCATCATGGAATAAGTCGGCTCGAATTCACTTGGATGGGTATTCAATTCCCGCCTCGCGCGCTGTGCCGGCGGCACACCTTGCATGCGGTGTATGTTTTTATGCCGCGAATTAATGAGCTATCCAATCGCACCGCGTCTCCCCTGTCGTGATACCGGAAAACGGGCAAGACTACGGATGCAACGTGACAAATCGATTTTTTGTTTATGAAGCTTGCGTGACGAAAATTGTTCGAAGCATAGGTCGAATGGGCTATGGATGTTGCGTTTCCTGAATTGGATGTCTGTCGGGAATGGCGCGTACTCGGTAATCCACCCTACATCGATTTTGGCGAATGCCGAATTTGAATTGTTATTGTTGTTAAGCCGTCCGGGCTATATCGAATGATGCGGGCGCACGATTGCTTGTCATGATGCGCTGATAGGGTGCGCTCTTCCGCGAGCCGTCTCGGCTTGCTTTGCCATGATTGACCGGAAGCGCCATGAAAAAATTCCTTATCGCCCTCGCCCTCGGCGCCTGTGTCGCGGCTTCAGCATCCGCCGCAATTGCTTCTATCAGCTATGTCTCGCCCGCGCCCGAGGCCGGGCAGTGGTTGATGATGCTCGTTGGTATCTCGGCCGTCGCCGCCCGCGCGATGCGGCGGTAGTCTTCGCGGCAGATGCATCGCATCACGCAAATGGCTTGTATGCGCCGGCCGGCTCGCTTAGCATAGGCGGCTCCATTCCGAGCCCCCGCATGCGCCTAATTGTTATTTGTTCAATCCTGATCTGCTCGCCGCCGGCGGCGCATGCCGATATTTACGGCTACACCGATGCGGCGGGCACGCTCGTGCTCTCCGACGTGAAGCAGGACAGCCGTTATGCCTTGCTGCTGCAAACCGAGATTGCGAAAAATCCTGCGCTGGCGGCGCCGCTCGCCGGCGGCCGCATCAATTGGGCGAATCAAAAGCGCTATGCCGCGCTGGTGGCGCAAACCGCGCTGGCTTATCAATTGGATGAGGCGCTGCTGCACGCATTGATCTCCACCGAATCCGGCTACCAGCCGGGCGCGCTGTCGAAGAAAGGCGCCATCGGCTTGATGCAGGTGATGCCCGGCACCGGCAAGCGTTATGGCGCGCAGGATTTGCACGATCCGGCGCAAAATCTCGCTGCCGGCGCACGCTATCTGCGCGATCTGCTGCGTCAATTCAACGACGATCTGCCGCTCGCGCTCGCCGCTTATAACGCGGGCGAAAACGCGGTGCTGCGTTACGGCAAACGCATCCCGCCGTATCGGGAAACCCAACAATACGTGCCGCGCGTGCTGGCGCTGTATAAAAAATTCCAGGCCAATATATAAAACTCGCGTAGCGAGCCTGCGTCCCTCTCTCCCGCTTGCGGGCACTGCGAAAGGGTCGCTGCGTAATACCCCAAACATCAGGAATTGCCTAAATTTAGCTGGCTAGTCCCTGAATTCGCAATATATTTTTCTCTCCCATGCCACGCCTATATCGATGCCATCTTGCTGGTGGCTCGGAGTGTCGTCTCATTGTCATGATTGGCGGTCAAGATACCCGGCTTTTGCAGTCGCCGAGAAATCAAAAGGAGACAACCCATGTCGCGAATGCAAGGCAATAATTTGATTCAACGCGGCTTCACGCTGATTGAGCTGTTGGTGGTCTTGGTGATTCTCGGGCTGCTGATCGGCTATGTGGGGCCGAAGTATTTTGCGCAACTCGGCAAATCCGAAGTGAAAGTCGCGCGCGCGCAAATCAGCGCATTCTCCAAAGCCCTGGATCAATATCGATTGGACCTCGGCCACTATCCCAACACCGAGCAAGGCTTGAGTGCGCTGGTATTGAAACCCGCCAGTGAATCGAAATGGGAAGGCCCCTACCTGGAAAAAGCCGTCCCCAAGGATCCCTGGGATCGCCCCTACCAATACAAGAACCCCGGCGAGCACGGCGACTACGATTTGCTTTCACTCGGCAAGGACGGCGCGGCGGGCGGCACGGGGGATAACGTGGATATCACGAGTTGGTAAAGCTTTTTTAGCCAGGCTATAAAGTGTTTTTATAAAATGAAATTCAACGTCAAAGCCATGCGCGTCGGAGAAGGGCTCACCGCCCTGGCGCTTGACGCGGTGAACGAGATCGACGCGGCGCGCCAAGCCGAGGCGCAGGGTTATACCGTGCTCGCGGTTTCGACGCGCAAGGGGCTGGCTGGTCTTTCTCGCGGCAACCCGCGCTTTCCGCTGGTGTTGTTCAGCCATGAGTTGCTCGCGCTGCTGAATGCGGGCTTGCCGCTGGTGGAAGCGGTCGAGACGCTGGCGGAAAAAGAGCATCGCCCGGAAGTGAAGCGGGTGATCGAGCAAGTGATCAGTCAACTTTTCGAGGGCAAGACCTTGTCGCAAGCGCTGGAGCAATTTCCCGCCACGTTTCCTGCGCTATACGTGTCCACCGTGCGCGCGGCGGAGCGCACCGGCGATTTGTCGGAAGCGCTCACGCGTTATATCGCGTATCAAACCCAGCTCGATTCGGTGAAGAAGAAGCTGCTGTCGGCGTCGATCTACCCGGTGCTGCTGTTGAGCGTGGGCGGCTTGGTGACGCTGTTCCTGCTGGGTTATGTGGTGCCCAAGTTCAGCCGGATTTTCGAAGGCATCGGGGGCGACATTCCGCTGCTGTCGAAACTGCTGATCCAGTGGGGCGTATTAATTGAAGCGCACGCGGCGCAAATGGGCATCGGTGCGCTGGTGATGGTGGGTCTCGCTATTTATTTGGCGCGCTTGCCCGAAACCCGGCGCTGGGTCGGGCGCACGCTGTGGGGCATCCCCGCCATTGGCGAACGCATGCGGGTATATCAACTGGCGCGCTTTTACCGCACGGTAGGCATGCTGTTGAACGGCGGCATTCCCGTGGTGACCGCGCTGGAGATGGTGGAAGGTTTATTGCATCCGACGCTGCGCGGGTTATTGCATCGCGCGGCGGGCGAGATTCGCGAAGGCAAGCCGATTTCGCAAGCGATGGAAAACCACCACCTCACCACGCCGGTGAGCCTGCGCATGCTGCGCGTGGGGGAACGCACCGGGCGCATGGGCGAGATGATGGAGCGCATCGCCGGTTTTTACGACGAGGAGATGGCGCGCTGGGTCGATTGGTTCACGCGCCTGTTCGAGCCGATCTTGATGGCGCTGATCGGCGTGATCATCGGCGGCATCGTGGTGCTGATGTATATGCCGATCTTTGAACTCGCTGGGAGCATTCAGTGAGCAAGCTACCCGACACCAGCGAGCATCACGCCGTCACGGAGATGGCGGACGCGCGCAAAATTCCCAATGACATCCTGCAATCGGCGCGCGCCGAAGCGGTGCGCACGCGGCGGCGCATGGTGGAGGTGCTGGAGGAAAAGCTCGGCATGCCACCCCCGGCGTTTACCGCCAGCTTGGGGTTTACCCTGCACTATCCGGTGCTGTCGATGGATCAATTGCAGCGCTTAGCGCCCGCCTTCGACTTACTGCCGTTCGCACAAGCAGCGAAAAAAGCGTGTGTAGTGTTTCGCGACGACAAGGGGGCCGTGCTGGTGGTGGCGGGCGATCCGTTCGCACACGGTTTGACCAACTGGGCCGAGGATCGCATGCCCGGCCCCTTCACCTGGTGTTTGGCGCACCATGCCGACGTGGCGGCGTTTCTGGCGCGCTTTGAGGAATCGATTCGCAGCATGGATAACGTGCTTACCTTGGAGCAAGGCGAAGTCACGGCTGCGCATTTGGAAGACCTCACGTTGAAAAGTATCAGCGAGGACACCAGCCCGGTGGTGCGCCTGGTGCATTCGACTTTGTACGACGCGCTGAAAGCCGGCGCCAGCGACGTGCATCTGGAAACCGTGAGCAACGGCCTCGTCATCAAATATCGCATTGACGGCGTGCTGAGCCAGATCGGCTCGGTGCAGCGCATGGAATTCGCCGAGCAAGTCGTGTCGCGCGTTAAAGTCATGTCCGAGCTCGACATCGCCGAGCGGCGCGTGCCGCAGGATGGCCGCTTCAAGGTCATGATGCAGGGGCGCGAGGTGGATTTTCGCGTTTCAATCATGCCCTCGATTTTCGGCGAGGATGCCGTGCTGCGCATCCTCGACAAGCAGGCGCTGTCCGATCAAGTCAAAGGCCTGCGTCTGGATTTTTTAGGCTTCGACGCGCGTTCCATGAAAGAGATGCGGCGCCTGTCGAACGAGCCTTACGGCATGGTGTTGGTCACCGGCCCCACCGGCTCCGGCAAAACCACCACGCTGTACGCGGCGATCACCGAGATCAATCACGGCCACGACAAAATCATCACCATCGAAGACCCGGTCGAGTATCAATTGCCAGGCGTACTGCAAATTCCCGTGAACGAGAAAAAGGGCCTGACGTTCGCGCGCGGCCTGCGTTCCATCCTGCGTCACGATCCGGACAAAATCATGGTGGGCGAGATTCGCGATCCGGAAACGGCGCAAATCGCAGTACAAGCGGCGCTGACCGGGCATCTCGTTTTCACCACCGTGCATGCCAACAATGCGTTCGACGTGATTGGCCGCTTCATGCATATGGGAGTCGATCCTTACAGTTTCGTTTCGGCTTTGAACGGCGTGCTGGCACAGCGCTTGGTGCGGGTGAGTTGCCCGCATTGCAGCGCGCCCTACACGCCTTCCGATCAATTGTTAATTGATTCAGGGCTGACGCGCGACAACACGGCCGCCTACCAATTTCGCTTAGGACAGGGCTGCGGCCAGTGCCGCGGCTCGGGTTTCAAAGGCCGCAAAGCCATCTCGGAAATGCTCAATCTCAACGATGAAATTCGCGAGATGATCGTGGCGCGCGAGCCGATCCGTCAGATCAAGGAGGCGGCGCGCCGCAACGGCACCCGCTTCTTGCGTGAAGCGGCGCTGGAACTGGTGGCGAACGGTGAAACCACCTTGCAGGAGATCAATCGTGTCACGTTTGTGGCGTGATCAACTGCATATCGCACTCGCCCCCGACCGCTTGGTGCTGGTGCGGGTGAGCGGCGGGCTCGCCCCCAAGGTACTGGCCAAGACCATCGTGCCGGTGGCGGCGGTTTCCCCGGAGGGTGGTTGGAAGCCGGCGGTGGAGACCTTGGCCAAGGCGCTGGCGGCGGATCGCCAATGGCAAGACGCTCAGACCAGCATCGTGCTGTCGAACTATTTTGTGCGCTATCAGCTCATCGCGTGGAGCGATGAAATTGAAACCGATGAAGAACGCGAAGCCTATGTGCGCGCGAGTTTTTCCCAAGTGTATGGTGAAGGCATTGCAGATTGGGCCTATTCGGTGAGTGAAACCGGGCGTGGCGCGTCGTGGCTGGCTGCCGCCATCGATCGGCCGCTATTGGCGCAACTGGAAGAATCAATGGGTAATAGCCGATCAAAATTAGTGTCGGTGATACCGCACTTGATGCCCGCCTTCAACGCCGCGCGGCACGAAATCAAACGCCATGATGCCTGGTTGGTGCAAGTGGAAAATAAAAAGCTGTTGTTAGGGCTCATCCTCGGCGGTCATTGGCAAACGATCGGCAGCCGCCAAGTGAGCGATGAAGCCTGGCAGCAGGAATTGCCGCTGCTGCTGGATCGTGAATGGCGCATGAAAGGCATGGGCAACGCGCCGCGCGCGGTGTATGTCTCGGCGCCGGAGGCTTCGCCTCCGGCGCTGGATGGTGAAGATAATTGGGCATTTTACTGGCTGCATCCAAAATTGAAATACGGCTTCGCCGGCAATGCCGATGTCGCTTATGCCATGGCGGTGGGCGCCTGATATGTCCATGCGCGCACTCACGCTCGATTTTATGCGCACGCCGCGCCGCACCCCCTGGGTGGGCATGCTGCTGTTGATCGCAGGGGCGCTGGCGCTGGGGCAAGTGGCGAACCATGAACGCGCGCTCGCCGGCCAAATTGAATTGGCCGATGCGAGGCTGGAAATTTTGGCCAAGGGCAGTAAGACTAAGCCGGCGCAACCGGTGGATGCCGAGGCGCAGCAGCAAGAGATTCGCCGCGCGAATGAAATCCTGCAACAGTTGGCATTGCCTTGGAGCGCTTTATTCAAGGCAATAGAGACCTCGAATGAAAAGGAGATCGCCCTGCTCGCGATCCAACCCGATGCCGGCAAGCGCGTGCTGCGCCTCACCGGCGAGGCGAAAAATTTTGAAGCACTCTTGGCCTATATTGCGCGCCTGGAGCAGAGCCCGATGTTGCGTCAGGTTTACCTCAGCAGCCACGAGCTGCGCTTGCAAGACGCGGAGAAGCCGGTGCGCTTTGCCTTGGTGGCGAATTGGGCGGTGCAGCCGTGAGCGCGGCCATGGCAGCGTGGCGGCGCGCATTGGCTGTTCTCGGCTGGCCGGGGGTGCTGGGCGTGGCGCTGCTGGTGGGCGCGGCCGGGGTGTATTTGACCGTGGTGCAGGACAGAACGGCGCGGCTCGCTGAACTGAAGCGCGAAAGCGCGTCGCTCAAATCCCGCATCGAGCACGCGGCGAAGAGTGGTATCCCGGAAACCGGCAGCGTGGAAGAACTGAATAAGTTCTACGGTTTTTTCAGCGGCGCGCCTCTCACCGAGTGGCTGAATAAATTGTACGCGGCGGCAGGGGCGCAAAAGCTGGTGCTGGAGCAGGGCGAGTATCGCTTGAACCCGGATAAAACCGGCAAGCTCGTGCGTTATCAAGTCACGCTGCCGGTGAAGGGCAGCTATTTGCAGATACGCCAGTTCGTGGATCAGGCCTTGATCGACGTGCCGGTGGCCGCGCTCGACGACATCAATTTCAAACGCGAGGCCATCGGCGCCACGCAATTGGAAGCGCGCATCAAGTTCACCTTGTATGGGGGGGCGAACTAATGGCTTGGAAACTAATTGCATGGTCTGGGCGCCAGCGTGGAATCGTGCTGGGCGGGCTGCTCACCGCCACGCTGGCCGCGGTGGCGTGGGTGAGCCAGCAAGCGGAAGACGAGCCGCTTGCCGTCGCTGCGCCGATGAAACAAAAACCGGCGGCCAGAGCGGCTGCGGGCGGTTCGCATTTGGCGCTGGA
>MEQN01000015.1:0-4389 GCA_001770235.1 Betaproteobacteria bacterium RBG_16_58_11 | reverse complement strand
CGCCGCCGCTGCCCTTCATCTACATGGGCAAGCTGCTGGAAGGGGATAAGCTGACCGTGTTTTTAACCAAGCTGAATCAGCATTATGCGGTGAAAGCCGGCGATACGCTGGACGGCGCATATCGCGTCGAAAGCATGAGTGCGCGGCACGTGGTATTTACCTATTTGCCTTTGAACATGCAGCAGACGCTCACCCTGGGAGGAGCGAACCAATGATGACTTTTAAAAAAATATCTGTTGGGCTGATCGTGC
Organism: Betaproteobacteria bacterium RBG_16_58_11; assembly: GCA_001770235.1. Classification (GTDB taxonomy): domain Bacteria; phylum Pseudomonadota; class Gammaproteobacteria; order Burkholderiales; family Thiobacteraceae; genus RBG-16-58-11. The sequence continues at coordinate 4,138 of MEQN01000015.1, read as the reverse complement.
TGGCCTTATTGACGGCGTGCACCGCCGGCCGCCAAGCCTTCGATGACGGCCAGAGTTTGATTCAGGAGGGAAAGATCGAAGAGGGGCTGGCCGAGCTGGAGCGGGCGTTGAAAGAGAACGCCAGGAGTGTCGAATTCAAGACCTATTATCTGCGGCAGAAAGAACTTTATATCGCGCATCTTTTGGTGAAAGCCGGCAACGCGCGCGCCGCGAAGCAATATAGCGATGCCGAAAGCGCCTATCGCCGCGTGTTCAAATTCGATCCGAGCAACCAGCATGCAAACGATGGCCTGGAAGGCATTCGCAACGATCGCCGGCGTGATGAGGCGATGGCGAATGCGGAAAAGGTGTTGAAAGCGGGCAAGACCGATGAAGCGCAGGCCATCGCGCGCAGTGTGCTGGCGGAAGACCCTCGGCACGATGGCGCGCTCAAAATGATCAAGGCCTTGGAAGACAAAGCCGCCACCCAAAAGCACGCGAGCAGCGGCCTGGGCGCGGCCTTCAAAAAGCCGATTACGCTTGAATTCCGCGATGCGAATCTGAAAGCGATTTTTGAAGTGATTTCGCGCGCCACCCAAATCAATTTCATTTTCGACCGCGATGTGCGGGCGGATTTGAAATCCACCATTTTCGTCAAGAACACCTCCATCGAGGAAGTGATTAATCTGCTCATGGTCACCAATCAACTCGATAAGCGTGTGCTGAACGAGAACACGGTCTTGATCTACCCCAACACCCCCGCCAAGAACAAGGATTACCAAGAGTTGGTCGTGCGCGCGTTTTATCTGGCTAATGCCGATGTGAAACAGACGCTGAACATGATCAAGACCCTGGTCAAGACGCGCGACGTGTTCATCGACGAGAAGCTCAGTATGCTGGTGATGAAAGACACGCCGGAGGCGATCCGCCTGGCCGAAAAGCTGATCGTGGCGCAAGACCGCGCCGAACCGGAAGTGATGCTGGAAGTGGAAGTGTTGGAAGTGAAGCGCAGCCGCTTGTTGGATTTGGGCATTCAGTATCCCAACACATTTACCGCGCTTAATATAGCCACCCAGAATACATCCAGCACGACCGGCGGCGTAATTGTGAACACATCGGCGCAAACGCAAAATGTGGTCACGATAGACACATTAAAGAACCTTACCGGCGGCAGCATCGCTATCTCGCCTAATCTGCAACTCAATCTCAAAAAGGAAGACGGCGACGTACAAACCCTCGCCAATCCGCGCATCCGGGTAAAGAACAAAGAGAAGGCCAAAATCCACATCGGCGAGAAAGTGCCGGTGATTACCACCACCAGCACGGCCAACGTGGGCGTGGCGGAATCGGTCAGCTATCTCGACGTCGGCCTGAAGCTCGACGTGGAGCCGCAGGTGTATCTGGATAACGATGTGGGCATCAAAGTCGGCTTGGAAGTCTCCAGTATCGTGCGCGAGATTCGCGGCCAGAGCGGCTCGCTCACATACCAAGTCGGCACGCGCAATGCGGCTACCGTGCTGCGCCTGAAAGACGGCGAGACGCAAATCCTGGCGGGGCGGATCAGTGACGAGGATCGGCAAAGCGCGAGCAAGATTCCGGGGCTGGGTGATTTGCCGCTGATCGGCCGCTTATTCTCGACCCATCGCGACGAAACCACCCAGACCGAGATCGTGCTGCTGATCACGCCGCGCATCTTGCGCAACATCACGCGCCTGGATGCGGCGCAGAGCGAGTTTTCATCTGGCACCGAAGGCTCGGTTGGCTCGGCATCGTTGAGCTTGCGCCCGCCCGCAGCACCGGCGCCGGTGGTGACGCTGCAAGGTCAAGGCGCGCCCGCGCCGATGCCCCCGGCGGCGCAGCCGGTGACCGCCCCGCCGCAGCCGGTGGCCGCACCGCTGACTTTGTCGATGGCGACCGTGCCGAGCATCGGCAAAGGCCAGGAATTCAATCTGGTGATCCAGGCGGCCTCGAGCGGCGAAGTGAAATCCTTGGGCTTCGATTTGGTGTATGACCCGCTACTCATGGAAGTAGTGCGCGTGACCGAAGCCGCATTTTTAAAACAGGGCAATGCCGCGACCGAATTCATCGGCAACCCGGTCGAAGGCGCCGACCGCTTGACACTCAATATCAATCGCACGACAGGCGGCGCGCGCGGCACGGGTGCGGTGGCGGTGGTGGTGTTGCGCGCGCTGGCGGAACCAGGCGCGGCGCAAGTCAGCATCGAGAACCTGAAAGCAGCCGACGCGGCGGGGAAAACCTTGAGCGTGACGCCGCCTGCGCCAGCCACGATCAACGTCACGCCCTAACGGTCATGGCACTGGCCACCCCGGAAAATGAATCTCGCCATGACCGTTTCCCTCTCTCCTAACTCTCTCCCGCAAGCGGGAGAGAGGGACGCAGGCTCGCTTCGCGAGTTTCACGTTAGAGATGCGGCATGAACGTATTTAAAACTTCACCTGGACGATTCAACCATAGCGGCTTCACGCTCATAGAGCTGCTCATCACGGTAGCCATCGTCGGCCTGTTGGCCAGCATCGCGCTGCCGATGACCGAGCTGGCCGTGCAGCGCTCCAAGGAGCAGGAACTGCGCGTTGCGTTGCGTGAAATCCGCACCGGCATCGATGCGTATAAAAAAGCCTGGGATGGAGGTCATATTCAGAAGGGCTTGGACGACTCCGGCTACCCGAAAAAGCTTGAAGTACTGGTTGAGGGCGTGGAAGACTTCAAAAGTCCGAAACGCGTCAAAATGTACTTTCTGCGCCGTATCCCACGTGACCCGATGGTGAAAGACACACGCAGCGACCCCGCTGAGACCTGGGGCAAGCGTTCCTACAAAAGCCCGCCCGACGACCCGGCGGACGGCGATGACGTGTACGACGTGTATTCGCTGAGCACGGGCGCGGGGCTGAATGGCGTGGCGTACCGGGAGTGGTAATGGCCAGGCATCAGGCATCGGGCGTCAGGCCCCAGGGCAAGGGCTTTACCCTGGTCGAATTGCTGGTGGTGCTGGCGATCATCGCCCTGCTGGTCTCGATTGCCGCGCCGCGCTATTTCAAAAGCGTGGAAAAATCCAAGGAAGCGGTATTGAAGCAGGATTTGTCCACCATGCGCGATGCGCTCGACAAGTATTATGGCGACACCGGCAAATATCCCGAATCGCTCGACGATTTGGTCTCGAAAAAATATTTGCGCAAGTTGCCGGTCGATCCGATCACCGATAGCGCCGCAACCTGGGTGATCGTGCCGCCGGAGGACAGTGAAAAGGGCGGCGTGTTCGATGTGCACAGTGGCGCGCCGGGCAACGCGCGCGACGGCGCGCCGTATTTGAGTTGGTAATGCGCCAACGCGGCTTCACTTATCTCGCGCTGCTATTCATGGTGGCCATCATGGGCGCGGTGCTGGGCGCTACCGCCGTGGTGTGGCGCACCATGAATCAACGCGATCAGGAACAAGAGTTGTTATTCATCGGCCACGAATACCGGCGCGCGATCGGGCTCTACTACGAGCGCACGCCGGGCGCTACCAAGCAGTTCCCCAAAAAGCTCGAAGACCTGCTCGAAGACAAGCGCCAAACCACGCTCACGCGCTATCTGCGCAAACGCTACCACGATCCGCTCAACACCGGTCAGGAATGGGGCTTCGCGCCGGGGCCGGGCGGCACGATCATGGGCGTGTACAGCCTGTCGGATAAGACGCCGATCAAGACCGGCAATTTCGATGAGGACGACAAAGACTTCGCGAACGCGGCTTCGTTTCAGGATTGGAAATTCGTGTATCAGGCGAAGGCTACGCCGGCCGTGTCGCCATCACCCTAGCAAACGACATGGCGGTATCCGCGGATGAAAGATAAATGCATGCCTATATGTCTTTGAGCTCATCTGCGCATGTTTACACGCATTTCCCGACGCAATTAGCCTGTCATCAATTTGTCACATGATTCGCGTCAAGCATGCCTACGCGACCATAATGGTCGTCCCTCATAACCAACCGGAGCAGATGATGAAAGCAGTCAAAAAAATCGCCAAACGCTTGACGGATTCGACTATCGACCAGGAATCGGCGATTATTTTCAAGGATTTGATCCAAGCGTTGCACGAAAAGCGCGAGTTCCAACTCACGCGCTTCTACAATCTGAATTACGAGGATTTTGACCTTGCCT
>MEQN01000014.1:15843-18244 GCA_001770235.1 Betaproteobacteria bacterium RBG_16_58_11 | reverse complement strand
GATAGCGAAACCGATCGCGGTATTCCACGCCAAGAAAAAACCGATTAAAACGAACAGGATCGCGCCGACAATACCGATCGTGGTGTACTGCCGATTCAGATAGGCCGACGCGCCCTCTTGAATCGCCGCTGCAATTTCTTGCATGCGCGCATTACCGGTCGGTTTGGACAATATCCAGCGCGTGGATACGATGCCGTACACAATAGCCACAAAGGCGCATCCCAGCGCCAACATCAGACCTTCAGACATAACTCCTCCTTAATGTTATATGCAATTTAATGCTATGGCCGGTGGGGCTGGCCCTGTTGTCTTGCTAGTCGTACTGGGTGATCGCAATACCTTTCTCAAAACGCGTGCCCGGTTTGAAATCGAACACTTCCTGCAAACCACACTCGCGGATCAACTGATCGACCGCGGCTTGGCCATACTCTGTTTGCACTTCGGACAAAATCAATTTGGCCGAATTGCCGTTATAAAAGCTGCCGAATCCAGCTTGGATGAGCAGCAACTCACGGGCGCGCTCCAATGTCATCGCGACGCTTTTGATGCGTACTTAAAGCTTAAACACGCCTTTTAGTTTTTTCGCCACGGCGGTGTTTTTCAACCTGACGTAGCAGGGCATGCCGTCTTTGTACGGTGGGTAATCTTCCCCTTTGATCAAGCCGGAAAGATATGCGCGGCATTTGGTGGTGATACCGAAGCCGTCAGCGGTGATGAAATTGCGCGGCATCATTTTTTCTTTGTTCGCCACGTCCTTTAGTTCGGCCACGCCGAGCTTCCATTTGTAAGGCTTGTCGGACACGCGCACGATGGTCGGCATGACAGAATTTTTTCCTTTGAGCGCCAGCTCTACGGCGGCCTTGCCCAAGGCATAGGCTTGATCCACGTCCGTCTTGGACGCGATATGGCGCGCGGCGCGTTGCAGATAATCCGCCACAGCCCAGTGATATTTATAGCCCAGCTTGTCTTTGATCATGCCTGCAACCACCGGTGCGGCGCCGCCCAGTTGCGCATGACCGAAGGAATCGCGCGTGCCAGCTTCGGCCAGGAACTTGCCGTCGGGATAATGCGTGCCTTCCGACACCACTACGGTGCAGTAGCCGAATTTTTCGACTTTTTGCTTCACGTTGGCGAGGAATTTGTCCTGATTGAATTCCACTTCCGGGAACAGGATCACGATGGGAATATTGTTTTCGTTGTCGGCCGCCATGCCGCCTGCCGCGGCGATCCAGCCAGCGTGACGCCCCATCACTTCCACCACGAACACCTTGGTCGAGGTCTTGCACATGGAGGCCACGTCGAAGCTCGCCTCACGCGTGGAAATCGCGATGTATTTCGCCACCGAGCCAAAGCCCGGACAGCAATCGGTAATCGGCAGATCGTTGTCCACGGTCTTCGGCACGTGGATCGCTTGCAGCGGATAGTCCATGGCTTCGGACAACTGCGATACCTTCCAGCAGGTATCGGCGGAATCACCGCCGCCGTTGTAGAAGAAGTATCCGATGTTGTGCGCCTTGAACACTTCGATCAGGCGCGCGTATTCGCGTTTGTTTTGTTCCAGGCTTTTGAGTTTGTAGCGGCAGGAGCCGAAGGCGCCGGAAGGCGTGTGACGCAGCGCGGCAATCGCCTTCGCCGATTCTTTGGAGGTGTCGATCAGGTCTTCGGTCAGCGCGCCGATGATGCCATTGCGGCCAGCGTACACTTTACCGATCTTATCTTTGTGCTTGCGTGCGGTTTCGATGACCCCGCATGCGGATGCGTTAATCACCGCTGTCACCCCGCCGGACTGCGCGTAAAAAGCGTTCATTTTCGCCATGATTTTCCCCAAATATTTAGATCAAATTCAAAAACTTTTGAACCACGAATGAACACTCGTGCGCATTCGTGCTTACTTAATCTTTATCGATTACGCGCGTCGATTCATGATCCGCCTGCACCCGCAGCAGGGTAATGACGCAATCGCCGATCTCGTCATACTCCTCGCGGCCGGTGCCGAATTGCTCGCGCGACGAATAGAAAAACTGATTGCGGTAGTTTTTCTCGCCCACCTTGAAGATCACGAAATGCGCACCGCGCTCTTCCCAATACAGCACCGGTACGCTCGTCAATTCACGATCATCCGGGAACAAACGGATTTCCGCGTCCGCGCTCTGCACGTCAACCGGCTTGCCATAACGCTCCTGCACCGTCTGTTGGACGATGCCGCGCTCGATATCGGTGAAATCGGGAATGTTGCTCATTAGTATTGCGGGCGAGGCGTGCCTCGCCCCTACAAAGTGTAGGTTTAGCCTAGTTTGGCGAAAATCTCGTCACGAATTGCATCGACTTTGCCCACGCCCGCCACTTTTACATATTTAGGCGCGCCTGCAGCACCGCTCGCCGCCCACTGGTTGTAAAAGTT
>MEQN01000014.1:13665-15805 GCA_001770235.1 Betaproteobacteria bacterium RBG_16_58_11 | reverse complement strand
GCTTCTTGACGGTGTCTTCTGCGTCATCGGCACGCTGAACCAACTCCTCGCCCGTCTCATCATCTTTGCCCGCTACTTTGGGTGGATTGAACACGACGTGATAGGTGCGGCCAGAAGCCACGTGTACGCGGCGGCCGCTCATGCGCTTGACGATTTCCTCGTCCGGCACATCCACTTCCACCACATAATCCACATCAATACCGAGTTTTTTCATGGTTTCGGCTTGGGGAATGGTGCGCGGAAAACCATCGAATAAATAACCTTTGGCGCAATCCGGCTGCGTCAGACGCTCTTTGATCAGACCCATAATAATGTCATCGGAAACGAGACCGCCGGCATCCATGATTTTCTTGGCTTCGAGGCCCAAAGGCGTGCCCGCCTTGACTGCGGCGCGCAACATATCGCCGGTGGAAATTTGCGGAATACTGTATTTATCTTTGATGTAGTTGGCTTGGGTGCCTTTACCAGCGCCGGGTGCGCCGAGCAGTATTAATTTCATAAAACCTCCACTGTCTTAAGTTATTGGCTAAACGATCGCGGCATGGGCAACTAAAAATTCGCCATGACCGACACCCTCTCTCCTAGCTCTCTCCCGCTTGCGGGAGAGAGGGACTTAGGCTCGCTTTGCGAGTTTCATTGATCTGAAAGGCGGTCATCTTACCACTGTTCGTCGAGGGGAAAAGCCGGGGGGGCCGACAGCGGGAATAAATGTTTTTATCCCTGCATAAGCAGTATTTTAAGCCTTTAACAATGCTCGAACTTTGGCCAGATCTTCCGGGGTATCAACCCCGGCGGCGGGCGCCAGATCGGTGACCGCGACCGCGATTTTGTGGCCATGCCACAGGGCGCGCAACTGTTCCAATGCCTCGAATTGCTCCACGGCGGCCGGACTCAGTTGTTGGTAAGTTTTCAGAAAGGCGGCACGATATGCGTAAATTCCAATATGCCGATATACCGGTAATTCCTGCGGCAAACGGGTCGGTGCATTTTGGAAAGCATCGCGCGCATAGGGAATAGGCGCACGGCTGAAGTACATGGCATAGCCCATGCGGTCGATCACCACTTTAACGACGTTCTGGTTAAACATGCTCGCCATATCGTGAATCGCATGGCACGCAGTGGCCATCGACGCCGCGCCGTGCGTCGCGAGGCTCTCCGCCACATCTGTGATCAAGCGCGGATCGAGCAGCGGCTCATCGCCTTGCACATTGACCACGATCGCTTCGTCCGGCCACTTCAGGGTGTGCACCACTTCGGCGATGCGATCGGTGCCGGAAGCGTGCTCAGGTGAGGTGAGCAGCGCGTTATAGCCGCGCGCCTTCACCACGTCAGCAACCTCTTGATGATCGGTCGCGACCCACACTTCTTGCGCGCCAGAGGCGAGCGCTAATTCCACCACGCGCACCACCATCGGCTTGCCGCCGATATCGGCTAGCGGCTTACCTGGCAAACGCGTAGAAGCATAACGGGCGGGGATGACGACTTTAAATGGAAGCATTTTAGTATTTTGAAATCAGTGATTGGGTGATTTAGTGATTAGGTAATTACCATTCACCAATCACCGTTTACCGTTCACCAAATTACGCAATTCATACTTCTTCCTCAGCAGGCAGCTTGCGCGCCTCGTCTTCCAGCATCACCGGAATATCGTCGCGAATCGGATACGCCAGCCGATCAGGTTTGCAAATGAGTTCCTGTTTATCTTTTACATACACCAACGGCCCTTTGCACAGGGGGCACACTAAAATCTCAAGCAACTTTGGATCCATGGCTACTCCTTAATTTCTCCAACACGGCGAGGCCCACACCGGGATCGAGCGTGGCTGCTACCGGCAGCACCCATACATTGTCGCCGGCGAAATCAACACATTTCACCGCGTCTTTTTCCGTCATCACCACCACGTCGGATTCCTGAAACGGTAAATCGCGTGGCGTAAAGGCGTGATGATCAGGAAACGGGTGCTCGCTAAAACGCATGCCGAGTTTTTTTAAATGTTTGAAAAAACGTTCCGGGTAACCGATCCCCGCTACGGCATGCACGGTCTGCCCGGCGAATATTTCGGGCCGCGCACGCAGGGTGGGATTGCGCAGATTGTAAAGCAGATCGCCGACAAGCTGCATGGTGAATTCGCGCCGCTGC
>MEQN01000014.1:10927-13638 GCA_001770235.1 Betaproteobacteria bacterium RBG_16_58_11 | reverse complement strand
ATCACCACAACGTCGGCCTGCTTCAGGCGCAGCGGCGGCTCACGCAGCGGACCGGCGGGGAGCAATTGCCCATTGCCGAACCAGCGCTCGGCATCAATCACGACCACTTCCACATCGCGCTGCAGACGATAGTGCTGCAAGCCGTCGTCGCTCACGACCACATTTACTTCCGGATGACTGCCGAGCAAAGCCATCCCAGCCTCGACCCGATTCTGACCGACCCACACCGGACAAGAAGCCTTCATCGCGAGCAGCACCGGCTCATCGCCGACTTCAGCCGGGTCGCTGTCGCTGTGCACCGGGCGCGGCAGCGTGCCCTGGCCGCGATAGCCGCGACTAATGATGCCGGGACGATACCCTTGCTCTTTAAGCAGGGCGATCAGCGCGATCACCAGTGGTGTTTTACCCGTCCCACCGACCGCGATATTCCCCACTACAATGACCGGCGCCGGCAGCTTGACGCTCGCCAACCAGCCGAGCCGATAGAGCGCACGCCGCAGCGCGGAAACCGCCCAGAACAGCAGCGACAAGGGCAGCAGAATTACATGCCACGGCGTCCAGCGGTACCACTGACGTTCGAGCCAAGTCATGATGAGGATTAATGTGTGATTAGACGATTGGGTGATGGGTAAAAACTAAACCGTTAACGGCTCACCCTTTACCTATGACTTATTTTTGCGCTTGAGTCGCGAAGGTAATGCGCGACAAACCGGCTTGGCGCGACGCTTCCATCACGCTCACCACGGCTTGATGCGTGGCATTGGCATCGGCGCTGATAATCACCACCGGATCGACCGCGGCACCCGCCGCCCGCTTTAACTCGATCGATAAGCTTTCCGTATTGTTGCCGGCGAACGGTTTGCCGTTCACCACATAGCGCCCGGCGGCATCCACCGCGACATTGACGGTGGCTGGCTTTTGTTCGGGTTTTTCCGCCTGCGCGGTGGGCAAATTGATTTGCAATTCGGCGAACTGGGAAAAAGTGGTCGTCACCATCAGAAAGATTAGCAACACCAACAGCACATCGATCATCGGGATCAGGTTGATTTCGACCTCTTCGCGCTGGTGGCCACGCTGGAAATTCATGCCATGGCCCTATTTACGTTCGCCGTGCAACACTTCCACCAGCTTGATCGCCTGTTGCTCCATATCCACAATTAGCGATTCCACTTTTGCGCGAAACAAGCGGTAGGCGATCAGCGCGATAATCGCGACAAACAAACCCATGCCGGTATTGTAGAGCGCGACCGATATGCCGCGCGCCAACTCGGCGGGGGTGCTGCCGGTCGGGCCCAGTGCACCGAACAAATGCACCATCCCCAACACCGTGCCAAACAAGCCCCACAGCGGTGCAGCGGTGGCAATCGTGCCGAGCAAGGTCAGAAAGCGGTCCAACTCATGCGCCACGGCGCGGCCTTCTTCCTCCACCGCTTCTTTCATGATCTCGCGCGAGGTATTTACGTTGCGTAGCGCAGCGGCAAAAATCCGCCCGAGCGGAGAGTTCTGCACCAAACGATTCAGCATTTCTGGTGAAACGCCTTTGCTTTGCAACTCTTGCAGCAGCGACTGCAACAAACCTTTGGGGGTAATCAGGGATGAACGCAGCGTCCAGAGTCGCTCGCCAATAATGCCCACGGCGAGGATTGACGCGAAAATCAAAGGCCAGATCGGCCAACCCGCTTTTTCAATGATACTTAGCACGCGGCTTCTCCATGGAAAATTCGCGTAACTTTATCGTGCCCACCCGTTTTCAGCAAGGGAACAAACCAACACGCGGCGCGCCAAGCAAAAAAATGCCCCGGGAGGATGACAACCCGGGGCGAAGCGGAGCAGATACTTTAAGGAGGAGACTCACGGAACAAACGCCTTACCAGCGCTTGCAACTGGATGTCATTGTACTATCTTTTCGTCATAGTGCAAGCGGTAGGCTGGCGGCCGATTAAATAATTTTCTATTTTTCAAAAAACAGCTAAGCGACCTACCCAAAAGAGAATTTTATGACTGTCCACACACCTTGTGGATAAGCCTGTGCATAAGCTGTACACATCGCAGTTAAATGCCCTATGGCAAATGAATTTTATATTTCGCTCAAGTTTTGCGCCGAGACATTTTCTTTTAAATTCAAGGAATTAATTTTTTGAGACGCAAATTTTCAATCTGCCTGACACAAAACTGCAAAATTCTCGGGGATTGTGGATAGCTGCTACAATCCGGCCATGGCAAACCCCTTATTTACTAGGGTCGACGAACAGCCGATCCCGGTTTCAGAGCTTAATCGCCGAGCAAAAGCGCTGCTCGAAAACAGTTTTCCGCCGCTGTGGGTGAGCGGCGAAATCTCCAACCTCACCAAACATTCCTCCGGCCACTGGTACTTCTCCTTAAAGGACGACAAGGCGCAAGTGCGCTGCGTCATGTTTAAACATCGCAACCATTATCTGGATTTCTCGCCGAAGGAAGGCATGCAAGTCGAGGCGCGCGCCGTGGTCTCCCTATACGAGGCGCGCGGCGAGTTTCAGCTCAATATCGAAAATATGCGTCCTGGCGGACTCGGCGCGCTGTTCGAAGCCTTCGGCAAGCTCAAAGCCAAGCTCGAAGCAGAAGGCTTGTTCGATGCCACGCGCAAAAAGCCCCTGCCCACCTTCCCGCAACAGATCGGCATCATCACCTCATTGCAAGCCGCTGCGCTGCGCGATGTGCTCAGCACCCTCCGT
>MEQN01000014.1:10720-10864 GCA_001770235.1 Betaproteobacteria bacterium RBG_16_58_11 | reverse complement strand
CAAGAGCGCGGGGCAGCGCGATGAATGCGACGTACTGATCCTCTGTCGCGGTGGCGGCAGCATCGAAGACCTATGGGAATTCAACGAAGAAATCGTCGCGCGCGCCATTGCTGCCAGCCCCATCCCCATTGTGTGCGGCGTAGG
>MEQN01000014.1:10442-10572 GCA_001770235.1 Betaproteobacteria bacterium RBG_16_58_11 | reverse complement strand
CAGAGCCTGCAGACGCAGTGGGACGTGCTGCGGCAGGCACGCCTGGGGTTGGCGTCGGGCGCGCCCCGCGCCCGCCTGGCCAATGCCCGACAGCGAGTCGACGAGATGGAAGTGCGAGCGCTGCGCGGGC
>MEQN01000014.1:9411-10357 GCA_001770235.1 Betaproteobacteria bacterium RBG_16_58_11 | reverse complement strand
ATCCAACGCCGCGCGCACCTCTCCACCCGGCTAAGTTTGGTCATGCAAAATCGCTTGGCCTTCGCACAAGGCGAGATCGCACGTTTAGCGGGGAATCTCGATCACCTGAATCCCCAGGCGATATTGGAGCGTGGCTTCAGTATCGCGCGGGACGAGCAGGGGAATGTGGTGCGGGATAGCGGCGCGATTCAGGTGGGCAGTGAAGTAGGATTGACGTTTGCGGTGGGGGTAGCGAAGGCTAAAGTGATTTCTACGTCTGGTCTAGACTGAAATACTATTCATTGGAGGTAAACACACTTGATGTTATCGCATGGAAAATCAATAAATTTGAGAAATCCTATGGTGCGATTGATATCGGTCTGCTTCTTTGCAGTGATGCTTATCGTTTTGAACCAAGGGATTGACGCAAGGCCGATGGCAAAACCATGGGGCGAGTTCGTTGATATCAGATACAGCGCGTTTGTTACTGAGTTCGTGCGCGCGTATACCAAGGCTGGATTCAGACTCAAACATAAAAAGTCGCTAGAAAAAATGTCTACCATTTTAGAATTTGATTACTTGCCCCCTGGACACCTAAGCGACAAAAAAGGCGGTGCATCTTTTAGAATTTATTCATCAAATGGCGCAAATAACGATTGCTCCCCTTGCAGTGTCTACAACATAACTTGGGGGCCGTATCAACAGGATGATGGTTCAAACGAATTCACGATTCTCTGGCAAGAAATTAAGTTGCAAGTCGATAAAGCGAATGCCCTCCTTATTGAAAAGTTGAGGAAGCACTATCGGAAACTTGAATTTCCAGTCGAGCGATGCATAGGCACTGACTGTCCCCAGATATAGCACGCGTGGAACGCAATCGTTATTGCGCTGAATGGCGGTAGACCCAGTACACTTATGCGTCCTAACCCACGCTGGACGAAAAGATCATAGCGCCGGCATCCTTGCC
>MEQN01000014.1:7669-9370 GCA_001770235.1 Betaproteobacteria bacterium RBG_16_58_11 | reverse complement strand
TGCATAAGGTGCGACAGGGTCGGTATCGTACACACCACATTTATGTCGCAAGAGAAAATTCGGGAACGGACTTTGGCGATTGCGCGTGGCGAATACAAGCCCAAGCGCGGTGAACCCAAAATCTGGTTTACCTCCATCAAGTCGGTCGCTGAAGTCTTGAGCGATGAAAACCGCGCGCTGCTGCATGTGATTCAGGATATGAAACCTGAGTCGCTGAAGGACTTGGCCGAAGCGACGGGGAGGAAACCCAGTAATTTATCGAGAACCCTGAAAACCTTGGCGGGTTATGGATTTGTGGAACTCAACCGGGAAAATAAAACCGTGCGCCCGGTTGCCAAAGCAACTGAATTTGAAATTCTGGCGGCTTAGTAGTCGTAGCGCCGGCATCCTTGCCGGCATGCCGGCTGGAAGCCGGCGCTACATTTCGTTACGGCTTATCCGTTGGAGGAAAAAGCACCATGATTAAAGAACTCGACAATGTTGTACTGACCGTAGACCTGCCGCAGTATGGTCTCGCTGCGGGCGATATTGGGACGGTGGTGATGATCCATCCTAAAAATGAAGGCTACGAAGTTGAATTCATGACGCTAGACGGTGAAACGTTAGCGGTAACCAGCCTGGTTGCCGCCCAAGTCCGGCCAATCTCCCATAAGGAAATTGCGCATGTTCGATTGGTTGCGGCCTAGCCAGCGTTGGGCGGAAGCGCCGTAGCGCCGACATCCTTGTCGCTAGGCTGTCGGATGTACTTTTACTGAAGCGGGTTCATGCGGCCCCATGGCCGCACCCGATTAATACCGATACAGTTGATTGTTCTCAATGCGTACGCGGTCGCCGACGCGCAGATCGCTAATGCCATCCAGGTGGATGGCTTGTAAATTGCCGTTATTCAAACGCACGCCTACGGTATAGGTGAGATTTTTTTCCTGGCGATTTTTATCGACTTCATGACCGATCAGCGCGCCGCCCGCGACACCCGCGACGGTGGCGATGGTTTTACCCGTACCGCCGCCGACTTGATTACCCAATCCGCCGCCGACAACCCCGCCGATGATGGTGCCTGCACCGATTCCGCTATTCGCGATGCCGCTGCTGGATTGTTGTATGGATTCGACGACGCCATAAGCTACATAGTTGCTGCTATAACCGGTGTCCGTACTGGTCTGACGTTGATCCGGCGTGGCGCAGCCCGCCAAGATACCTACTGCGAACAGGCTAGCCAATAACAATGATTGAGTTTTCATGAAAACCTCCTAAGTAAGGTGAGTAGCCAGCTTAGGAGCCAAGCAAGAGCAAGTCGGTTCGCTAACGAACATAGGCACAGATCTTTGTTGTATTCGCGCGCAGAGGCCTACCCACTACAAATCCAAAAAACCTTTCACCGCCTCCCCCACCCGCTCGGTGAGGCGATCATCCAAGCAATCCATCACCACTGCATCCCCCATCCCGCGCAGCCAGGTCATCTGCCGCTTGGCGAGCTGGCGCGTGGCGGCGAGGCCTTTGTCGCGCAGCGTGTCGTAATCGAATTCCCCCTCCAGATATTGCCAGGTTTGGCGATAGCCGACGCAGCGCATGGAGGGCATGAGCGTATTCAAGGCGTAATGCTCGCGCAGCCATTTCACTTCTGAAATCAAACCTTGCGCCAGCATCGCATCGAAGCGATCGGCGATGCGCTGATGCAGTACCGCGCGGTCGCTCGGCATG
>MEQN01000014.1:7567-7638 GCA_001770235.1 Betaproteobacteria bacterium RBG_16_58_11 | reverse complement strand
GCTCGGGCGCCTCGCGCGCCATGAGGAGCGACATGGGTTCGCCGGTGAGTTCATACACTTCTAACGCGCGT
>MEQN01000014.1:5654-7536 GCA_001770235.1 Betaproteobacteria bacterium RBG_16_58_11 | reverse complement strand
GTGCGGCGGTTTCCGGATCCACTCGCGCCAGCTCGGCGTGCATGGCTGGCCAGCCGATCTCGGCGGCGCGTGCATCGAGTTCGGCGCGCACCTCGGCATCGGCTTGCGGCAAGCCACTCAGGCCTTCACGCAGCGCTTTGAAGTAGAGCATGGTGCCGCCGACCAGCAAGGGAATTTTGCCGCGCGCCGTGATCTCCGCCATCAAGCGCAGCGCGTCATGCCGAAACTGCGCGGCAGAGTAGCGCTCGGTGGGTTCGATGATATCGATCAGATGATGCGGCGCGATGGCCAGCGTGGCGGCATCGGGCTTGGCGGTACCGATATTCATGTAGCGATACACCAGCGCGGAATCGACGCTGATAATTTCCAGCGGTAGGTGTTGCACCAGCTCCACCGCGATGCCGGTTTTGCCGCTGGCGGTGGGGCCCATGAGCAGGATGGCTGGGGGCCATTTTTCGGGGAGCGGGGAGCGGGAAGCGGGAAGCGGGTTCCCTACCTCCACCTTCCCGCTCCCTGTTCCCCGCTCCCCGCTTCCCAATTTATTTGCCGCGCATGAAGAGTTTGTCCAAGTCCTGCATCGTCATCTGAAACCACGTCGGCCGCCATGATTGCATTGGTCCGCACGCTCGGTGGCTTCCATCTCACGCAGCAGGGCGTTCATCTCGGGAATCATCAGCCGCCGGTTGGCGCGCACCGCGCCGTGGCAGGCCATGGTGGCGAGCAGTTCGTTGCGGCGTTCGGTGAGCACGCGGCTGGCGCCGAATTCGCGCAGGTCTTGCAGCACGGCGCGCGCCAACTCGCTTGGATCGGCATCTTGCAGCAAGGCGGGAATCGCGCGCACCGCGATACTGTTGGGCGAGAGCACGGCCATCTCAAAACCGAGTTGCTGCAAGGTGTCGCCCTGCTCTTCCACCGTCGCCACTTCCAGCGGCCCGACAGTCAGCGCGGCCGGCACAAGCAAGGGTTGTGTCGGCACAACATGCACATCGAGCGCCTGTTTTAATTTTTCATACACCACGCGCTCATGCGCGGCATGCATATCCACTAACACCAGCCCCAGCGCGTTTTGCGCCAGGATATAAACACCGTGCACCTGGCCCAGCGCATAACCCAAAGGTGGTACATCGCTCGCCGACAGATCAGCCTGCCGTTGCGGTGCATCTGCCACAGCCTCTTTCACCCCAGCAAATAGTGTCGAATAAAACGGGCTGGGCTCATTCACCGCCAGCGACATGCTCTCCTGTCGCGGATACGCCATCGGCGTCTGCGCGCGCCAGCCCCCTGAATCCTGATTCCTGAATCCTGATTCCTGCACCACATTCCCCAGCGCTTCACCGCGCGAACCAGCCAGCGCCCGATTCACCGCGTGATACAAAAATTGATGTACCGCACGGCCATCGCGAAACCGCACTTCGATCTTGGTCGGATGCACATTCACGTCCACCGCTGCCGGATCGAGCGTGAGGAATAAAACATAAGCCGGGTGACGCGCTTGATGCAGCACATCTTTGTAAGCCTCGCGCAGCGCATGGGAAATTAATTTGTCGCGCACGAAGCGCCCATTCACAAAAAAATACTGCGCATCGCGGCTGGCGCGGGAATAGGCCGGCACGCCGGCGAAGCCGGAAAGGCGCAAGTCGCTTGCCTGTACCTCGATGGGCAAGGAGGCCTGCGCGAAATCCTCACCCAGGATTTCATGCACGCGCTGCGCGAGTTGGGTTGGCCGCAAGTGCCACGTCACACGGCCATTGTGTTGCAGCGTGAAGCCGACCTCGGGATGCGCTAACGCAATGCGTTTGAACATCTCCTCGCAGTGCGCGTATTCGGTCGCCTCGGTCTTTAAAAACTTACGCCGCGCCGGAGTGTTGAAATACAGATCGCG
>MEQN01000014.1:0-5641 GCA_001770235.1 Betaproteobacteria bacterium RBG_16_58_11 | reverse complement strand
GTGCCCACCGCATGCGCCGCCGGCTGCGGGGAAGACAGCGCACCGCCCTCGGTCTCGACTTGCCAGGCGTGCTCGGCTTGCAGGGTGCGGCTGATCAAGGCCATGCGCGTGACGGAGGCGATGCTCGCCAAGGCTTCACCGCGAAAACCCAAGCTCGCCACCCGCTCCAAATCTTCTAATGAAGCGATCTTGCTCGTCGCATGGCGCGCCAAAGCCAAGGCCAACTGCTCGCCCGCGATGCCGCCACCGTTGTCGGTAACTTGAATCTGCTTGATGCCGCCTTGCGTGAGCTTGACCTCGATCTCCGTTGCACCGGCATCGACGCTGTTTTCCAATAACTCCTTTAGCGCGGATGCAGGCCGATCCACCACCTCACCAGCGGCGATTTGGTTGATGAGCAGATCGGGAAGAAGATGGATTTGGGGCATGTCGGCTTAAGGACTAAGCGGACATTATAGCGAAAGCGACTTAGCGGGGCTTGCCTGTTCCGGGCTTACGTTTATTCTTCGCCGCCGATGATTTAGCAAGCCATGCCTCATCCTCTGCAAGGCGTTGTTTCGCGGCTTGCGCTTCCGATTCATCCAGAAAAGTAGTTTGGCGAAACCGGCTTGCTATCACTGGGGCAGACAGAATCGCTTCAGTGAGACCGGCACGAATCCACTCGCGGTCGCGCGGCTCGCCCCGCGCATACTTCGAAACCGCGGCATCATTCGGATCAAGAAAATGGGCGGTCACGCCGCTAGCAAAATCCACCCGTACCAGCCGATGCTCCCACCCCTCCGGCAAGGTCGGCAAGCTGGGCGATACCGGATCTAAGTAATAGCCGTTTTCCAATTCGAAGCGACTGCCTTCTCCCAGCGCTGGCTTCAATTCGAAAGTGCGCCCAGGATCGTTGCGCATATAGCAATCCACATCGATCGACATCAACATCCGTGGCGGAATCGGGCGCAGCCCCATCACGCCCAACACAGACAGACTGCCCACGATCACGAACTCGGTGTGCTGTGAAAGCCGCCGCGCCTCGGCCAGCAAACGCTCGATATGCGCTAGTTCCATGCGCCGCTCCAGGGTGTATTTTGAAACATCGCGTTGGTCCACTCACCGAGCGTCGTCATTTCTCGCGCCATTGCTGGTAAGGGCAAATTCAATATTTCTGACCAACGATGAATGTAGTGTGGGCTGCACGTACGGTTTTGCGCCCACAGCGCGACTTGTGCGCGTGCGGCTTTAACGTGACGCTTCATTTCACGCGGACGCGTCACCAAATCCAGCGCCAAGCGCCAGTGTTTTTCACGCAATTCCTGCATACGGATTTGCTCGCGTAAGCGTGCAAGTTGTTTTTCCACATCTGGTCTGGTCGTATCCGGCATGGGCGCACAATCCAGGCGAGGCGAAAGCGCCAGTGCACCCAGGATGCGTTCAAGCACGTCGGTTTGGATCGGCGTATCTACCCCGCCCTCAAGACGAGATAAGGTCGTGCGCGAAACCGAGGCGCGTTGTGCCAGCATCATTTGGCTCATCCCAAGCGCGAGCCGTCGTGATTTGATGTGCGGGGCAAGTTGTTGGCGTAGCATAATTTGTACATTTAAATGAACAATGTTCATTATATTGCACATTAATATCTTCTGGCAAGACGGGGGGATAACGCTTAGTTTTTCGCCAGCTTGGGCTTGGCCAGCGGTGGGCTCTTGGCGAAATAGCGTTTGATGCCGGTGACGATGGCGGTATTTTACCGTTAGCCGCTTACCCCCGGATGCACTCCATTTATCATCGCCGGAATGCTTTCATCCGGGATTGAGCGGGTAAATCGTTTGATATACCCTCTTAGCTTTCGCGTCTCGGGTATATTCGACACCGTGACTCCCTACTGATGAACGTGTGACCCATGGCGCTACATCCTGATTTCCCAAAATCGCCCTACGCCGAATTACTGCCGGAACAGCGTTGGTTCCCGGCTGCGGAGGAGCTTAGAAAGTCCTATGAAAAGCTGCTGCCGCCGCTGGTCGCCAAAATTCGCAGCGAGGTTTCAGCGTGGCGGGACGCGGGTTATGCGGGCGCTTCGGGGTCATCGCGCGCGCTCCTGAACTGGTGGTTCGAGACCGAACACCTGGTCGAGCAGGCCGACGGCACATTGTCGCCGTTCCGCTATTACTTCGCGCAGCGCGAAGCGGTGGAGACGGTGATCTGGCTGCACGATGTGCGCAACGTACGGGACAAGTTCGACCTGCTGCGCTTCTCCTCATTGAACGAAATTTCGCCCGGCGACTTCGACGAGGACTGGCCGCGCTACGTCATAAAAATGGCGACCGGCGCGGGCAAGACCAAGGTGTTGTCGCTGCTCATCGCCTGGAGCTTTTTCCACAAGCTCTATGAAACCGATTCGATGCTCGCGCGAAATTTTCTCGTGATCGCACCGAACATCATTGTTCTCGACCGGCTGCGCGCCGACTTCGATGGGCTGCGCATCTTCTTCAACGACCCTATTCTTCCGGACAATGGCCACCAAGGCTGCAACTGGCGCGACGACTTCCAACTCACGCTGCATATTCAGGATGACGTGCGCGTGGTGCGGGATACGGGCAATCTTTTTCTCACCAACATCCATCGCGTCTATCTCGGCGACGTGCGCGAGCCTTCGCTGGATGATGACGATTTACGCGATTACTTCCTCGACCCCTTCGGCCCCAAACCGGTGGGCAAAACCACCGACAGCAAAACCGATCTGGGCGAGATCGTGCGCGAAATTGAGGAACTGGCGGTTTTTAACGACGAGGCGCATCACATCCACGACCCGAGGATGGCTTGGTTCAAGAGCATCCAAGACATTCATCACCGGATGTTGCAAAAGGACGGCCGCCTGGCCTTGCAGGTGGACGTGACCGCCACGCCCCGGCATAACAACGGCGCGATTTTTGTACAGACGGTCTCCGACTACCCGCTGGTCGAGGCCATCCACCAAAACGTCGTCAAGCATCCGGTGCTGCCGGACGCCACCAGCCGCGCCCGGCTGCAAGAGCACAAGAGCGCGATCTTCACCGAACGCTATGAAGACTACCTGCAACTCGGCATCGAAGAGTGGCGCAAGAGTTACGCCGAGCACGAGGCACTGGGCAAGAAGGCGGTGCTGTTTATCATGGTGGACGACACCCGCAACTGCGACGAGGTCGGCGCCCATCTGGAGAAAATTTGCCCTGAGCTGGAAGGCGCGGTGCTCGTCATCCACACAAAGAACAACGGCGAAATTTCGGAAGCCGCATCAGGCAAGAACAAGGAAGAGCTGGAGAAACTGCGCAAGCAGTCCAATGAGATCGACACCTGGCACAGCCCGTTCAAAGCCATCGTCTCGGTGCTGATGCTCAAGGAAGGCTGGGACGTGCGCAACGTCACCACCATCGTCGGCCTCCGTGCCTATGCGGCACAGAGCAACATCCTCCCCGAACAAACCCTGGGCCGTGGTCTGCGCCGCATGTACTTCGGCTCAGACACACCGGAAACCGTTTCGGTCATGGGTACGCCCGCCTTCATGGAATTCGTCGAATCCATCCAGAGCGAGGGCGTCACCTTCGAGCACGTGCCGATGGGGCCGGGCACTGGCCGCAAGGATTCACTCATCGTCGAAGTGGACACGCAAGACACTGACAAAAACATCGACGCGCTGGACATTGAACTACCCAAACTCACGCGGCGCTTCAACCGCGAGTTCAAAGACCTCGAATCACTCGACCCCGCGCAACTCGGCAACCCCAAACTTCCACTCAAGCCCTTCACGCCGGAGCAAACGCGCGAGATCGTTTTCAAGACCATGCTCGACGCCGAAGTGCATCACACCATCCAACTCGATGGCACCGGACCCGCCGACTATCGCTCCGTCGTCGGTTTTTTTGCGCGTCAATTATTGAAGGAACTGCGCTTGGTCGGGGGCTACGACGTGCTGTACCCCAAAGTGAAGGCGTTCATGGGCGAGCACCTGTTCGCGGCGTCTCCGGTAAATCTGGAAGACCCGGTAGTACTGCGCAATCTCTCCGAGCCCGAGGCCGGAAAGATTCTGTTCGATGCATTCAAAACCGCCATCAACGCGCTCACCATCCAGGACACCGGCTCGGTGCGGATTGAAGACCACATCCGCCTGCGCGACACGCGGCCTTTCCGCACCGAGAACCGGCCCTACCTCGCGCCGAAAAAATCGCTGTTCAGCAAGGTCGTCGGTGAGCCGCATGCCGGCGGCTTCGAGTTGGCCTTCGCCGGTTTTCTCGACGCTGCGCCGGACGTCGCATCGTTTGCCAAGAACTACCTCGCCGTCGGTTTCAAAATCGACTACGTCAAGGCCGACGGCGATCTCTCCAACTATGTCCCCGACTTCATCGTAAAAACCACCGACAACACGGTCTGGATCGTCGAAACCAAAGGCCGCGCAGAACTCGACCTGCCGCAAAAGATGACTCGCCTGTGCCAGTGGTGCGCCGATGCTACGAGCGCGAGCCAGGCCGAGGGGGGGCCAATCTACCGCTTCGTCTATGTGGATCAGCAAGGCTTTGAACGAAACCCGCCGATAAATTTTGCGGGCCTTGCCGCCAGTTTTAGAGAATTCCAAGAATGACTACACCTGAGCAAATCGCTGAATGGCTCTCGGCGCCAGAAGGCAGGCAACTGGAGTTCAAGACCGCCTCCACCAGCTTCCATTTCGAGAAACTGGTGGACTACTGCGTGGCGCTCGCGAATGAAGGCGGCGGCAAGATCATACTTGGCATCACGGATCGCCGCCCGCGAGACGTGGTAGGCACTGCCGCGTTTGCCGATCCGGGGCGAACCGAAGCAGGACTTTACGAGCGGCTTCGCCATCATATTCGCATTGAGGAAACTCGCTATCAGGAGAAGCGCCTCCTAATCGTGCATGTACCAGGCCGATTGCCGGGCACGGCCTGGGAGCACAACGGCCGCTACCTGCGCCGGGCTGGTGACGACCTGGTATCGATCCCCCCAAACGAACTTCGCGCCATATTTGCGGAAACCGGCCCGGACTATTCCGCCGAGCCATGTGCGGCAACGCTGACCGATCTGGCGCCGCAGGCATTGCCCGATTTTCGTCAACACTGGGCACGCAAAGCGGCTAACCCACGCATCGCGGACTGGAGTGACGAGCAGATGCTGAAGAATGCCGAATTGCTCGTGGATGGCCGATTGAACATCGCAGCGCTTATACTTTTTGGCACCCGCGAGGCACTAGGGCGGCATCTCGCTCAGGCGGAAATCGTTTTTGAATATCGCTCATCAGAAGCCTCCGGACCTGCGCAAGAGCGGGTTGAATATCGCGAAGGTTTTTTTCTTTGTCATGATGCACTATGGGAACGTATCAACTTGCGCAACGACCGTCAGAGTTATCAGGACGGCCTTTTTCGTTATGACATACCGACCTTTGACGAAACCGCTGTCCGCGAAGCCCTGCTGAACGCCGTGGCGCACCGCGACTACCGGCTGGGCGGCTCGATTTTCGTCCGGCAATATGCGCGACGTCTCGAAATTGTCAGCCCCGGCGGATTCCCGCCGGGTATCACGGCGGAGAACATCGTAGATCAGCAGAACCCCCGCATCCGCCGTCTGGCCGAGGCCCTGGGAAAATGTGGCTTGATCGAGCGCTCAGGTC
>MEQN01000013.1:4823-5301 GCA_001770235.1 Betaproteobacteria bacterium RBG_16_58_11 | reverse complement strand
GGAACGTACCATGAATTCAGCTCTTGCTCGCCGCATCGCCCTACTCGTGTTGGCCATGGCGTTTGTTTACTCGAATGCCTTCGCCGCCGGCGAGATCACGCTGATTGATGGCAATGTCAGCGTTTCCAACGCGCGTGGCGTGTGGCGTCTCCCTGCCAAGGGCGAACGCATCGAATCGGGCGATACCATCGTCACTGGAAAAGACGGCGAGATTCATGTGCAAACCGACGACAGCGGCTTTCTCGCGGTTCGTCCCAACACCCAACTCAAGATCGATGACTACCGCGCCAATGGCAACGAAGAAGATAACGTCGCACTGAACCTGCTGCGCGGCACCTTCCGCACGATCACCGGCTGGATCGGCAAGATCAGCCCCAAAAAGTATGCGGTGCGCACCAGCACAGCCACCATCGGCATCCGCGGCACCGACCATGAACCGATGGTGATCGACGAAGGACCGGATGCTGGTTCCTACGAC
>MEQN01000013.1:4095-4787 GCA_001770235.1 Betaproteobacteria bacterium RBG_16_58_11 | reverse complement strand
TTCGGCAAAATCGATATCGGCCCCAACCAAGCTGGCTTTGCTCCCAAAACCGGTGAAGCACCCAAAGTCCTGGCCGCTATTCCCGCTGCTTTTCAACCCACCAAGAATGAAGGCGCAATCGACAAGGCGAAAGAGCGCGTCGAGAAACAATCCGACGAGAAACTCAAGGCCATGCAAAAAGAGAACGAACGCAAGGGTGGCGGTAAATCCGGCAAACCAAAGATTGGCGACTTTGAAGATAGCCGCAAAGCAATCAGCGCATTACAAGACTTGCTAAACGCCTACGAACGTGGCGATACCTTGGACATTCGCAATCGACTCGATGCCAGCATGATCGGTTTCCAAAAACTGATGGACGATATAACGCGCGAAACCAATCAGTGCAAACAAATGCGTGTAAACCTGTTCGATACCCAGGTTCAAGCCGGGCCGGATGTTGCTGCTATTCAAACGCGGTGGGAAAAACGTTGCATGCTGCTGCCTGATTTCACCCAACAACTCTTGACGGGCCACACAACCTTCCTGATCTATCGTGGCGTGAATGGCTGGACGCTCGCCGGCATGACTGGCAACAATCCATTCACGGGCGGTGGAACGCTCGCCACTGTTGCGCTGAGCGTACCCGCAGGAACATGTACCACGATCAACGGGCTCAATATAGCGACCAACCTGCCCACCACCGTCACCGTCAC
>MEQN01000013.1:1336-4029 GCA_001770235.1 Betaproteobacteria bacterium RBG_16_58_11 | reverse complement strand
TACGTTCAGCGTCCCGGCCTCCGGCAGCGCTGGGCTATTCCAGCTTACGGCGCTGCGTTATAGAAATTTCACGCCGGTGTTACTGAATAGCGGTTCAATCGAAATCTCTCCAACTGGATGTCCTGCGTGCGTCTGCCCGAACCTCACCGCCCGTTATAGCGACACTTCGACAACAAGCGGCGCGCAAACCGTCAGCACGACATCATCGATACCCTGATACCGTAACGGGTCGGCAATCGGCATAGGGTGCAGCCATTATAGCTGCACCCCTCACACCACCCGGCATGCGGGTCCGCACCGGGTGGTTCAAGAAGTTGAGGTCATGAGAGGCGGGGTACGCCAAGACTATCGAGGTACGCGATGCTAAGCACCCGTTTGATGTCGCCATTACTATTGCGCCACCAGCATCGCGAGTTCGCCGCCACACGTCGTGCCACATGTTCCGCAGCCCCCAAAAGTCCAGCAGTTCCATTACATCGTCTTGCCTTGCCTCGCTTCCAGTGCTTGAGTTGCGCCCTGAGCCGATGCCGTAGCCATTCGTCCAGCGTGCGCTGTTGCTGATCGCATTCGGTGTGGTGATGTTGGTGCCGGCGCTCAACAATCGCTTTACGCTTCTCATCACGCCACTATCCAGCTTCGCCAATCAGGCCTCCAGCCGCGTTGACGGTGGCTCGCTGCTCAAACCCCGTTGGATTCACGCCCCCTGCTCAGACTCAAACCCCATTGGACAATGCTCGAAGTGGCGCAGTCCTGAATTTATGTATACACTACCTCGTGTATACATTTTAATGCTGGAGGTGCGCTATGAAATCGGCCAAAGTATTCAAGCAAGGCAATAGCCAAGCCGTGCGTCTGCCCAAGGAATTCAGGCTCCAGGGCGACGAGGTATTCATCAAACGCAGCGGTGATCACGTGGTGCTGATTCCGAAGCCGTCGAAGCGCTGGCAGCATGTTCGCGCCTGCATCGGTCATTTCAAGGGCGAGTTGGCGCGCAATCAGCCCGCAACGGCGGACGAAAGAGACTGGTCGCGATGAACTACATGCTGGACACGAACACCTGCATTTACCTCATGACAGGGAATCAACCGGCATGGCAGCAAAATATCCTCACTCGGCTGGAGTCATTGGGTGCGCGCGATGAAGTGTATTTGTCCAGCATCGTTGTCTCGGAATTGCGTTACGGCGTGCAAAAGAGCCGCTGGCGCAAAGCGAATACCAGTTTGCTGGAAGCGTTCCTGATGGACTTTCAACTTGCCGCCTATGATGATGCGGCGGCGGAACGCTATGGACATATCCGTATTGCCCTGGAAAAAAAAGGGCATCCCATCGGTCCCCTTGATACCTTGATTGCGGCGCATGCTGTCAGTCTGGATATGGCGCTCGTTACGCACAATGCACGTGAATTCGCACGCGTACCAGGGCTGCGGGTGGAAAACTGGGCTGAAAAATAGCGCGTGCTGCGCTCCAAGGAAGTTCCGAAGAAGCCCCATATTTTCATGCGCCATTCATATGATAAAACATGAGCACCTTCGAGCGCACGGAGAAATTCAACGCATGGCTCGCAGTAGCATGACATCAAGCGCGCCTTCGAAATGGCGCGCGCTTTGAATGAGGTTGATTGGGTCAGAAATGCGTCATTACATGATGTGACCCTTCCGCCATGTGTGACCCTTCCGCCATGTGACCCTTCCGCCATGACACACAGATCGAAATTCGCAGTAAAATCTACTTCGGCTCTACAGGAGATTTTGACTATGGGAAATAAACTTGAAGTGTTGGAAGCTGAAGCGCTAAAGCTCACAACGGGCGAGCGCGCAGCATTCGCGCAGTTACTGTTGGCCAGTCTCGACGAGGATGCTGAGGTTGAGCAAGCATGGGCCGCTGAGGTTGAGCGTCGAATCTCGGATGTCGAAAATGGGGTAGTGCAGCTTATTCCAATCGCCGATGCGCTCGCTCAGGTTCGTGCGGCTTTGAAGTGAAGCTCGTAGTTGTTCCGCTCGCCCTTGCCGAGTTGCATGATGTTTCGGCCTTCTACGCGGCCCGCGCGAATGCCGAGCTCGGGCTGGCATTCGTAGCCGAGTTCGAGAGAACGGCGAATCAAATCCTGGCAAACCCCATGATCGGCGCGATCTTTCGCGGTGAACGGCGGCGCTGCACTCTGCGCAGATTCCCCTATAGCCTCATCTATCAGATCAGGTCAGAAGAAATTCGGATCATCGCAGTAGCACATCATCGGCGACGCCCTGGTTACTGGGCAAAGCGCAAATAGCAGTTTTCCAGACAAGTACCGCCCCACCCTTCATTCATGCAAGGCAGAAACCTGATAGTAAAAGGCACGATCAGGTAAAATAGCCCTCTTTATTCGCAGCGAAATCAAATGGCTCAATACGTTTTTACCATGAACCGCGCGGGCAAGATTGTCCCGCCCAAGCGTCAAATCCTCAAAGACATTTCCCTCTCCTTCTTCCCCGGTGCCAAGATCGGCGTGCTGGGCTTGAACGGCTCGGGCAAATCCACCGTGCTTAAAATCATGGCCGGTTTGGACAATGACATCATCGGCGAGGCGACGCCGATGCCGAATCTCAATATCGGCTACCTGCCGCAGGAGCCGCAGCTCGACCCGACTAAGACCGTGCGCGAGGAAGTGGAAGGCGGCTTGGGCGAGGTGTTCTCGGCACAGGCCAAACTGGATG
>MEQN01000013.1:919-1151 GCA_001770235.1 Betaproteobacteria bacterium RBG_16_58_11 | reverse complement strand
GCGGCGAGAAGCGGCGCGTGGCGCTGTGCAAGCTGCTGCTCTCCAAGCCCGACATGCTGCTCTTGGACGAGCCTACCAACCACCTCGATGCGGAATCAGTGGATTGGCTGGAGCAATTCCTCACCCGCTTCCCCGGCACCGTGGTGGCAGTCACGCATGACCGCTACTTTTTGGATAATGCCGCTGAGTGGATTCTGGAACTCGATCGCGGCCATGGCATTCCGTGGAAAGG
>MEQN01000013.1:795-901 GCA_001770235.1 Betaproteobacteria bacterium RBG_16_58_11 | reverse complement strand
GGAGCAAAAAGAACAGCGCTTGGAGACCGAGGGCAAACAGGACGCCGCCCGCATCAAAGCCATGAAGCAAGAACTGGAATGGGTGCGGCAAAACCCCAAAGCGCGC
>MEQN01000013.1:0-608 GCA_001770235.1 Betaproteobacteria bacterium RBG_16_58_11 | reverse complement strand
CGGCGGCATCGTCGGCATCATCGGCCCCAACGGCGCGGGTAAATCCACCCTGTTCCGCATGATCACCGGCCAGGAGAAACCCGATGCAGGTGAAGTCGTCGTCGGCCCCACGGTCAAGCTCGCCTATGTCGACCAATCGCGCGACGCGCTCGACGCCAAAAAAACCGTGTTCGAAGAAATCGCCGACGGCTCCGATATCCTCACTGTTGGCAAATATCAAACGCCCTCGCGCGCTTACCTCGGCCGCTTTAATTTCAAGGGCAGCGACCAGCAAAAAGTGGTGGGCAATCTCTCCGGCGGCGAACGCGGCCGGCTGCATTTGGCCAAGACCTTGATCGAAGGCGGCAACGTGCTGCTGCTGGACGAACCCTCCAACGACCTCGACGTGGAAACCCTGCGCGCCTTGGAAGATGCGCTGCTGGAATTCGCCGGCTGCGTGCTGGTCATCTCCCACGACCGCTGGTTCCTCGACCGCATCGCCACTCACATCCTCGCGGCGGAAGGCGAATCCAAGTGGACCTTCTTCAACGGCAACTATCAGGAATATGAAGCGGACAAGAAGAAGCGGCTAGGTGAAGAAGGCGCGAAACCGAAACGGATTCGGTATA
>MEQN01000012.1:311-7159 GCA_001770235.1 Betaproteobacteria bacterium RBG_16_58_11 | reverse complement strand
CAGGATTATCTCGCCTTTGGCAGCAACGATTATCTCGGCCTTGCCAGCCACCCCGCGTTAATCGATAGCGCGTGCCGCGGTGCGGCGCAGTACGGCGTCGGTGCGGGCGCTTCGCATTTGATCGTCGGCCACAGCGCGGCGCATCACCAACTGGAACAGGAACTCGCCGCGTTCGTGCAACAGGAAGCGGCGCTCACGTTTTCCACCGGCTACATGGCCAATCTCGGCATCGTGTCGGCGCTCATGGGGCGCAACGATCTGGTGCTGGCGGACAAGCTCAACCATGCCTCGCTCAACGATGCGGCGCTGTTGTCGCGGGCGCGTTTTCAGCGCTATTCCCATTTCGATCTCAAGCAATTGGAGGTAATGCTGGCGTCGGCCAAACATCGGCGCAAGCTGGTGGTGACCGATGCGGTATTCAGCATGGACGGCGACATCGCCCCGGTGCCCGAATTGCTCGCGCTGTGCGAGCGCTACGACGCGAGTCTGATGCTCGACGATGCGCACGGTTTCGGCGTGTTGGGAAAACACGGACGCGGTGTGCTGGAATATTTTGGCATCGCGTCGCCGCGCATCATTTACATGGCCACGCTGGGCAAGGCGGCGGGCGTGTTCGGTGCTTTCGTGGCCGGAAGCGAGACGCTGATCCAAACCGTGATGCAGCGCGCGCGCACCTACATTTACACCACGGCCTTTCCACCCCTATTGGCCAGCGCCTTGATCACCAGCCTGCACTTGATGCGCGAAGAGGGTTGGCGCCGCCAGCATCTGCGCGAGCTCGCGGCCTATCTCAAGCAGCGACTGAACACCCCGGGCTGGCGCTTGCTGCCCTCCGAAACGCCGATCCAGCCGCTGATCATCGGCGGCAATCGAGAGGTGATGGCGGTGAGCGAGGCCTTGCGCGAGCGCGGCATCCTGGTGCCGGCGATTCGCCCCCCGACCGTGCCCAAAGGCGAAGCGCGCTTGCGCATCTCGCTCTCGGCGGCGCATAGCAAGGAGGATGTGCGGCGGTTGTGCGAGATTTTGAACGAGATTGGGGAAACCTTTTGAACCACGGAGTACACAGAGGACACAGAGTAAGCCCAGTGAATTTCCTCCGTGGCCTCTGTGTACTCCGTGGTGATAGTCCTTATGCTTTTTGTTGAGAAAACTGGCCACGGTCCCGACCTCGCCCTCCTGCACGGCTGGGGCATGCACGGCGGGATTTGGGAGGGCGCGCGCGATGCGCTGGCAGAGCGGTTTCGCGTGCATGTGGTGGATTTGCCCGGCTATGGCGCAAGCCCGGCGTGTGAGCCATATACGCTCGAAGCCTTAGCGCGCAACGTGGCGCGGGCGCTGCCCGAACGCACGCATGTCGTCGGTTGGTCATTGGGGGGGCAGGTGGCGTTGCAATGGGCGCAGCTTGCACCGCAACAGATCGATAAGCTGATTTTGATCGGCACCACGCCCAGCTTCCGTCAGCGTGAAGACTGGGCGCATGGGCTATCAGACCCGGTGATGGCGGAATTTGCGACTAGTTTGGAACAAGATTACGAGGGCACCTTGAAACGATTTTTATCCTTGCAGGCCAGAAGTGGCGATGAAGCGCGGGCAACCATTGCCGCGCTGCGCGAGCAGTTGTTTACGCGCGGTAAACCCAGCATTGAAACCTTGCGCGGGGGCTTGGCTATTTTGTCCGATCTGGATTTGCGTGAGGAGCTGGGCGCGATCCAGCAAGCGACACTGGTGATTCACGGCAGCCACGATACGCTGACGCCCCCAGCAGCGGGGCAGTGGCTGGCGCAAGCCTTGCCCCACGCGCAACTCGAACTGGTGCGCGGTGCGGCGCATGCGCCGTTCTTGTCGCATCCACAAGCGACGCTTGATGCGATGACAAGGTTTCTCCATGGCTGAAGATCTGCCGGTACAAATCGACAAGCGCTTAATGCGCCGCGCCTTCGAGCATGCTGCGCATTCGTATGATCAAGCTGCGGTACTGCAACGCGAAGTAAATCAGCGCATGTTGGAGCGGCTGGATTGGGTGAAGCTGGATCCGCATTGGGTGTTGGATGCGGGCGCAGGGACCGGTGTGGGCGCGCGCGCGTTGGCGAGTCGTTACCCCAAGGCGCGCGTGCTGGGGCTGGATATTGCGCAGACCATGCTGCAAGTCGCGCGTGATCGTGATCCGTGGTGGAAGCGCAGCTTGTCTTATCTCACCGGAAACCTGCCGCAGTATGTGGGGGGCGATATCAGCCGCTTGCCGCTGAAAACTTCCAGCGTGAATCTGTTGTGGTCGAATCTCGCCTTGCAGTGGTGCGACGATTTGCAGTCGGCCTTCAGCGAGTTTCAGCGCGTGCTTGCGCCAGGCGGCTTGCTCATGTTCAGCACGTTCGGGCCGGATACCTTGCGCGAGTTGCGGCAAGCCTTCAGCGGCCTTGACGGGCACACGCATGTGAACCGCTTCGTCGATCTGCACGACATCGGCGATCAATTGCTGTATGCCGGTTTCAGCGCGCCGGTCATGGATATGGACATGATGACCGTGACCTACCCCGATGTGACGGCCTTGCTGCGCGAGTTGAAGGCGATCGGCGCGCATAACGTCACCAGCGGGCGCGGCCACGGCTTGATGGGTAAGCGCAAATGGCAAGCGATGCTGCAACGATACGAATTGCTGCGCAAAGATGGCCGGCTGCCGGCCACGTTTGAAGTGGTGTATGGCCATGCTTGGGTGAATGAAAAAAAACCAAAGCGCGCGGATGGCCAACAAGTGATCGAATTCAAAATCCAGGCGCGGCAAGCGGGGCTGCGGTGAGCGGCCTGTTTATCGCCGGCACCGACACCGGTGTGGGTAAAACGCTGGTGGCAAAAGCCTTGATTGAGCGCTACGTCGCGGCGGGCAAGCGGGTCGCCGCGATGAAGCCGGTTTCCGCCGGATGCGTGCAAACCCCCGAAGGCTGGCTCAACGACGATGTCGCGCAACTGCGTGCCGCATCGAATGTCGCTTTGCCGCTCGCGTTGATGAATCCCTATGCATTCGAGTTGCCGATCGCGCCGCATATTGCAGCACAACTAGCCGGGATAGAAATCGACCTGGCGCGCATTGAATCCGCGTATCGCGAAATTGCAGTTCAATCCGACGAAGTGATCGTGGAAGGCGTGGGCGGCTTGCTCGTGCCGCTCAATGCAAATCAGACCGCTGCGGATATCGTAGTGCGCTTGAACTTGCCGGTGATCTTGGTGGTGGGCATGCGCCTCGGCTGCTTGAATCATGCGCTGCTGACCGTGGAAGCGATGCAACAACGCGGCTTAACACTCGCGGGGTGGATCGCGAATCGCATTGATCCGGCCATGCCGGCGTTCGATGCCAATCTGGCAAGTTTGCAGGCGCGTATTTCGGCGCCGCTTTGGGGGCTGGCTTCGTCTTCAACGCTCCGATGGCAAGAAAATATCCCCTTTTAATTGAATGGTTAATATGGTTTCCAGGAATGAAATTAGTTAATTAGTAAATTATAAATTCGTAACATAATAACTTTAAATGCATGGAATTAAAGGATTTTTTTGAACTTTTTCTTGCGGGGGTAGGGAGGGTGTGCTAATTTGTCGCACAAAAAAAGGCAATATTGGACTTAAACAAGACGGCAGACCCAGACAAGACAGCAGACACAAACAAGGCGGTAGACTCAATAAAACAAGGCAGTACCCGCAGGATGGAAGGCAGCAACGCAGAACCGCCGGCAGATTTCAGCATCATCATTGCCCGCCCAGAATTGCACGTTGTCACCCGCAAGCCGGTTTCTTTTCTTGTACTTCCTCGTTTCGGTTTCGTTTGGTATTGCCCTGACTTTTTTAGATCACTAAATCCAGGTTTAACCATTTAAGGGGGTAGCCAATGCCAAGCAAGTTGAGGAGACTGGGAATGGGGGCGCTCGCGGCCCTGATGTCCATGGCCGCGTGGGCGGAGGAGTCGAAGTACAATCTTCCCACGCCGCAAAGCGAAGTCGCGCAGGAGATTTTTGATCTCCACATCCTGATCATGTGGGTGTGCGTGGGTATTTTCATCGTGGTTTTCGGCGCGATGTTTTATTCGATCTGGAAGCACCGCAAGTCGCTCGGACACAAAGCCGCGCATTTCCACGAAAACACCCTGGTTGAGGTCATTTGGACCGTTATCCCGTTCGCGATATTGATTGCGATGGCGATTCCTTCCACTAAAGCCATCCTCAACATGCGCGATGCCAGCAACCCCGATATGACCATCAAGGTCACCGGCTATCAGTGGAAATGGGAATACGACTATCGCACCGAGGGCATCAAGCTCATGTCCGCGCTTTCCACGCCGCGCGATCAAATCGACGGCAGCGCGAAAAAAGGCGAGAACTATTTGCTGGAAGTGGATAACGCGATGGTGGTCCCCGCCGGCAAGAAAGTCCGCCTGCTGCTGACGGCGAATGACGTGATCCACTCCTGGTGGGTGCCGGCCTTCGGCATCAAGCAGGATGCGATCCCCGGCTATATCAAAGATGCCTGGTTCAAGGCGAATACGCCGGGTACCTACCGCGGCCAATGCGCGGAACTGTGCGGTAAGGATCACGGCTTCATGCCGATCGTGGTGGAAGTGAAGTCGGCGGACGACTACGCCAAGTGGGTAGCCGATCAGAAGGTCAAATCGGCCGCCGTGACCATGGATCCCAACAAAACCTATAGCGCGGATGAACTGAAAGCGCAGGGCGAAAAGGTGTACGCCGCCAACTGCGCCGCTTGCCACCAAGCCAATGGCGCGGGGCTCCCGCCTGCTTTCCCCGCGATCACCGGTTCGATAATCGCGACGGGCGACAAAGCCGCGCACATCGCCATCGTGATGAATGGCAAGCCAGGCACCGCGATGGCCGCGTTCGGCAAACAACTCAACGATGTGGATTTGGCGGCGGTCGTCACCTACGAGCGCAACGCCTTGGGCAATAAGACCGGCGATCTGGTCCAGCCCGCCGACATCAAAGCATTACGTAAATAATCAAGGAGGCCGACAATGGAAGCCACAAACGCATACGCACAAGATCACGGACACGATCACCCGACCGGTCTGATGCGCTGGATCACCACCACCAACCACAAGGACATCGGTACGCTGTACCTGTGGTTCTCCTTCATCATGCTGCTCGCCGGCGGCTGCCTGGCGCTATTGATTCGCGCCGAGCTGTTTCAGCCGGGTTTACAAATTGTTACGCCGGAGTTCTTTAACCAGCTCACCACGCTGCACGGCCTGATCATGGTGTTCGGCGCGATCATGCCCGCCATGGTCGGCTTCGCCAACTGGCAGGTGCCGATGATGATCGGCGCGCCCGATATGGCGTTTCCGCGCATGAACAACTGGAGCTTCTGGCTGCTGCCGGTGGCCGCGATCATGCTGGTTTCGTCCTTCTTCGTGCCGGGTGGCGCTTCCGCCGGTGGTTGGACCATGTATCCGCCCTTGTTCCTGCAAGGCGGCATTTCCAACGACATGACCATCTTCGCGGTGCACATTCTGGGCATCTCCTCCATCATGGGCGCGATCAACATCGTCACCACCATCCTCAACATGCGCGCGCCCGGCATGACGCTGATGAAGATGCCGTTGTTCGTGTGGACCTGGCTGATTACCGCCTACCTCTTGATCGCGGTGATGCCGGTGTTGGCGGGCACGGTGACCATGCTGCTGACTGACCGCCATTTCGGCACGAATTTCTTCAACGCGGCCGGCGGCGGCGATCCGGTGATGTTCCAGCATATCTTCTGGTTCTTCGGGCATCCCGAGGTGTACATCATGATTCTGCCGGCATTCGGCATCATCTCGCAGATCATTCCGGCGTTCGCGCGTAAGCCCTTGTTCGGCTATGCATCCATGGTGTATGCGACGGCTTCGATCGCGATCTTGTCGTTCATCGTGTGGGCGCACCACATGTTCACCACCGGCATGCCGACTTCCGCGCAACTGTTCTTCATGTACGCGACGATGCTGATCGCGGTGCCGACCGGCGTGAAAGTGTTCAACTGGGTGGCCACCATGTGGCGCGGCTCGATGACCTTCGAGACGCCGATGCTGTTTGCGATCGGCTTTGTCTGTTTGTTCACCATTGGCGGCTTCACCGGCCTGGTGTGCGCGATTACCCCGGTGGATATCCAAATTCAGGATACCTACTATGTGGTGGCGCACTTCCATTACGTGCTGGTGTCGGGTTCGCTGTACGCCATCTTCGCCGGTGTGTACTTCTGGCTGCCGAAGTGGACCGGCCACATGTATAACGAGAAGCTGGGCAAGCTGCACTTCTGGCTGTCCACCATTTTCTTCAACGTCCTGTTCTTCCCGATGCACTTCCTGGGCTTGGCCGGCATGCCGCGCCGCATTCCGGACTATGCGCTGCAATTCGCCGACTTCAACGCGTTGGCGACGGTCGGCGCATTCGGCTTCGGGCTCTCCCAGTTGATTCTGCTGGTGGGGGTGATCAAGTGCATCAAGGGCGGCGAAAAAGCGGCCGGCCGCACTTGGGAAGGCGCGGATTCGCTGGAGTGGACGCATTT
The DNA here is from genome assembly GCA_001770235.1 of Betaproteobacteria bacterium RBG_16_58_11. Lineage (GTDB taxonomy): Bacteria > Pseudomonadota > Gammaproteobacteria > Burkholderiales > Thiobacteraceae > RBG-16-58-11. Next base: position 622 of record MEQN01000012.1, on the reverse strand, counting down.
GCCCTCGCCGCCGCCCTACCATTCGTTCGTGACACCGCCGGTCGTGAAGTGATAGGCATGGCCAACGCGCAACAGCAGAATGCAACCGCACTCAAGAAGCTGATTCTCGTCACCGTCTTGATGTTCGGCTTCGGTTACTTGCTGGTGCCGTTTTACAAGAAGATTTGTGAAGTCACCGGCGTATCAAAGGATCGGATTGCGGTATCGAATACGCAGATGGACCCGGCGCGTTGGGTCAGCATCGAGTTCGACGCGAACACGGGCAAGGATTTGCCGTGGAAATTCGAGCCGATGACCGCTCGCTTGCGCGT
>MEQN01000012.1:0-248 GCA_001770235.1 Betaproteobacteria bacterium RBG_16_58_11 | reverse complement strand
TCCCCAGTTATGGGCCGGCGCGCGCGGGCGGTTTTTTCAAGAAGATCGAGTGTTTCTGCTTCACTCAGCAGACACTCAAGCCGGGCGAAGAGAAAATCATGCCGGTGCAGTTTGTGGTGCAGAACGATTTGCCGAAAGACGTGCATACGATCACCTTGTCGTACACGTTCTACGAGCAAGTTAAAGTGGATAAGGCTTCGTAATATGCAACTCGCGAAGCGAGCCTAGGTCCCTCTCTCCCGCTTGCG
>MEQN01000011.1:16578-17961 GCA_001770235.1 Betaproteobacteria bacterium RBG_16_58_11 | reverse complement strand
TCGGCGGCGATCAGTAGCTGGGTTTCCAGCTCACTAAGCGAACCCTTGGCAATGCTGATGAATTGGGAAAACTCTTTCCGGCTAGTGCGCGCTGCACCCTCGGCCAGATTGCTAGGCACAGATACAGCCGCGCGTCGCATTTGCTGGCTAAGGCCGTAGACTTCTTCCCTAGGAAAATTCCTGGTCGTTTCATAGACCGCTTTCACCAGGGCCATGGATTCCTTCCATGCATCTAGTCTGTAGTGCGGGCGCTCACTCATGGTCAATCACCGATCACCCAATCACCGTTCACGATACTGCGTAGACACCCAATTTTGATATTCGCCACTCACCACATGCCCCACCCAGCTTTGATGATCGAGATACCACTGCACGGTTTTGCGGATGCCGGTCTCAAACGTTTCGCTCGGACGCCACTTCAATTCGCTTTCGATCTTGCGCGCATCAATCGCATAGCGCCGGTCATGGCCGGCGCGGTCTTTGACGTAGGTAATCAGTGCGGCATAGGGTTGCGCGGCGGGCTTTAACTCGTCCAACAGCGCGCACACGGTTTTCACCACATCGATATTGGCCATCTCATTGCAACCGCCGATGTTGTAGGTCTCGCCCACGCGGCCTTTAGCCAGCACTACGCGAATCGCGCTGCAATGGTCGCCCACATACAGCCAATCGCGCACATTGAGGCCATCGCCATATATCGGCAACGGCTTGCCACTTAAGGCATTGTGGATGATCAGCGGAATCAATTTTTCCGGAAACTGATACGGGCCGTAGTTGTTGGAGCAGTTGGTGGTGAGCGCCGGCAGGCCGTAAGTATGATGGTAAGCGCGTACCAAATGATCGGAGGAGGCTTTGGACGCGGAGTAGGGGCTATTCGGCGCGAACGGCGTGGTCTCGGTAAACGCCGGATCGGTCGGCCCCAAGGAGCCATACACTTCATCGGTAGACACATGCAGAAACCGGAACGCCGCGCGCTGCTCATCCGCCAAGCCCGACCAATACGCGCGCACCGCTTGCAGCAAATGAAACGTGCCGACCATATTGGTTTGAATAAAATCTTCCGGCCCGTGAATCGAGCGATCGACATGGCTCTCGGCGGCGAAATTCACGATAGCGCGCGGCTGATGCTGCTGAAGCAGGCCTTCCACCAAGACCGCATCGCCGATGTCGCCCTGCACGAAAATATGGCGCGGGTCGTCCTTGAGCGCAGCCAGGCTTTCCAGGTTGCCGGCGTAGGTAAGCTTGTCGAGATTAACCACTGGCTCGCCGTCGCCGGCTAGCCAATCCAGTACAAAATTCGCGCCGATGAAGCCCGCGCCGCCGGTAACGAGGATCATGCTTGCTGCGCTCCGTAGTAGGCTTTGTACCAATCCACGAACTTGC
>MEQN01000011.1:16352-16547 GCA_001770235.1 Betaproteobacteria bacterium RBG_16_58_11 | reverse complement strand
CGCAGCGCGTCGATATTCGCGTAGGTGGCTTTCACATCGCCCGGCTGCATGGGCAACATGTTTTTCTGCGCCACTTTGCCGCAGGCCTTTTCAATGGTCTCGATAAACGTCATCAGTTGCACCGGTTCATGGTTGCCGATGTTGTATATCCGGAACGGCGCATAGCTGGTGGCGGCATCGGGGTGGTCGTTATCG
>MEQN01000011.1:8821-16328 GCA_001770235.1 Betaproteobacteria bacterium RBG_16_58_11 | reverse complement strand
TTATCCAGCACGCGCACCACGCCTTCGACGATGTCGTCGATGTAGGTGAAATCGCGCATCATCTTGCCTTCGTTGAATACATCGATCGGGCGGCCTTGCATGATCGCGCCGGTAAACAGCGAAGGCGACATATCCGGCCGGCCCCACGGGCCATACACGGTAAAAAAGCGCAAACCCGTGGTCGGCAAGCCATACAGATGGCTATAGGTATGCGCCATCATTTCGCCGGATTTTTTGGTGGCGGCATACAAGCTCACCGGATGATCGACATTGTCGTGTTCGGAAAACGGCATTTTGGTATTGGCGCCATACACGCTAGAGCTGCTGGCATACACCAGATGCCTGACCTTATTGTGACGGCAGCCTTCCAGAATATTCATGAAACCCACAATATTGGATTCGATATAGGCATGCGGATTGAGCAGCGAATAACGCACGCCGGGCTGTGCTGCAAGATTGATGACACCCTGGAATTTTTCTTCCGAGAATAATTTCTCCATCGCCGGCCGGCCGGCCATATTCATTTTGAGGAAACGAAAGTTGGGATGTGCCTGCACTTGTTTCAGCCGCGCTTCCTTCAGCGCGACCTCGTAATAATCGTTGAGGGTGTCGATGCCCACCACTTCGTCGCCGCGCGCCAACAGGCGCAGCGCGGTATGCATGCCGATAAACCCGGCGGCGCCGGTAATTAAAACTTTCAAGCATCTCTCCCTTGTTGCAAAGCCATGAGCTTCGCGTATTTCATCAAACTATTGTGACAGCCGATGCTGATATGCACCAAACCCGCCGCGCCATCGAGAAAACCGAGACGCAGCACGTAAAATTTTAAAAACCGCAGCAGCGGGCTCAGCATCAATTGCACTACACTTACTCGCTTGCCACGCTTATACAAGGCCTCGGCGGCCAAGGTGGTGTAGCGGTTTTGCTTGTCCAGATAGGCCGCCAAATCCTCACTCGATTCGTGCAGCAGATCGCCTTGGATGCGCATGGCCGGGCCGTCCAGTTCCACTTTCTCGTGCACCGGGTCTGCGCTCCAGCGGCCATGCGCGCGATGAAACAAGCGCAGCGACCAGTCCGGATAGCCCTCGCCGTGCCGCAGCCAACGCCCTAAAAACTTATTGCAACGCGCCATTGCGAAGCCGTGCGCTTGCGGCTCACTCAGTGCTGCCTCGATGCTATGCCGCAGCGCCTCGCTCACGCGCTCATCAGCATCCACGCACAGCACCCAATCGTGTTTGGCCTGTTCCACCGCAAATTGCTTTTGCGGTCCATAACCCAACCAATCCTGATGCAGCACGCGCGCACCATGCTGTTGCGCAATTTGAACCGTGTCGTCCACGCTGCCGGAATCCACCACCACAATCTCGTCCGCGAACGCGGCGCTCGCCAGACACGCCGCAATCTGCTGCGCGGCATTGAGCGTGATGATGGTGACGGAAAGGGGTTGTCGCGGCGGCAAGATGGGCCTTAAAACAAAGCGCCTATTCTATGCGCAAAGCGGGTTTCGGTGTAGGCTTAGCGCCCAAAACCGCAAGGCGAAATCGCCCTGCGGTTCCCCTCTCTCCTTGCTCTCTCCCGCAAGCGGGCGAGAGGGACTTAGACTCGCTGCGCGAGTTTTATTTTATGGAACCCCCACCGTGCCCCGTATTCTGTTGGTCAAAACGTCCTCCATGGGCGATGTCATTCACAATCTGCCTGTCGTCAGCGATATCCGCAGCCGCTATCCCAGCTTTGATATCGACTGGCTGGTGGAAGAAGCCTTCGCCGAAATTCCCGCACTGCACCCCGGCGTGGCGCACGTCATTCCGGTGGCGATTCGACGTTGGCGCAAGACTTTGTATCGTCCGCAAACTTGGCGCGAGATGCGCGCGCTGCGAGCACGCTTGGCCCACACCGCTTACGATTTCATACTCGATACCCAAGGCCTGCTGAAAAGCGGGCTGCTCGCGCGCCTCGCCCACGGTGAGCGCTTCGGTCTGGATCGACACAGCGCGCGCGAGCCCTTGGCCGCGCTGTGCTACGACAAAACCTTCGCGGTCGATCCCAATGCCCATGCAGTGGTGCGCTATCGCACCCTGGTGGCACTCGCATTTGATCTTGCGCCCGATCTACCGCTCGACTATGGCGTGCAAATCCCTAATGCACGATTGAATTGGTTGCCCGCTGGACGCTACGCGGTGCTGCTGCACGCCACCAGCCGCGCAGAAAAATTGTGGCCTGAAACCGACTGGATTGGCTTGGGCGCGTCCTTACATCAACGCGGGATCAGTGCTGTCTTGCCCTGGGGCGGCTTAGCCGAATACGAACGCGCCCAACGCTTGGCGGGCGCCATTCCCAACGCGATCGTCGCCCCGCGCCTGACGCTCAAGGAAGCCGCACTTATGCTCAAGCAAGCGAGCTTAGTCGTCGGCGTCGATACCGGCCTGGTGCACCTCGCGACCGCCGTGGGCACCCCCACCATCGGTATCTATGGCGGCTCCGATCCGGCGAAAAATGGGCTGTATGCCAACACCCCGATTCGCAATTTAGGCGGGCCAGGTCTCGTGCCTTGTAGCGCGGAAGTCATCGCCGTTGCCGATGAAATGCTCAGTCATGCCTAGGTTTCTCTACTCACTCGTCTTGTATCTGCTGCTGCCCTTCATCCCGCTGCGGCTGCTGTGGCGCGCGCGCAAGCAACCGGAATACCTAGCCCACTGGGGCGAGCGCTTCGGCTTCTATCGCACCGCAACGCCCCAACCCTTGATCTGGATTCACGCCGTATCGGTAGGCGAGACGCGCGCCGCCGCGCCCTTGATCGATGCGCTGCAAGCGCGCTATCCGGCGCATCGGATCTTGCTCACCTGCATGACGCCAACCGGCCGCGCAGCCGGAAGCCAGCTCTATGGCGAGCGCGTGCTGCAAGCCTATTTGCCCTACGACTACCCAGGCGCAGTGCGCCGGTTTTTAAAATACTTCCAACCTGCCTTCGGCTTGCTGATGGAAACTGAGCTGTGGCCCAACCTGATCGCCTCCAGCAAAGCACGCAGCGTGCCGTTGGCCCTGATCAACGCCCGCCTCTCGGAAAAATCGGCACGCGGCTATGCCCGTTTCGGCAGCCTGATCAGTGAAGCGCTGGAAAACTTGCCGCTCATCTGTGCACAAAGCGCAGCCGATGCCGAGCGTCTCCAACAACTCGGCGCAACACACATTAGCATCATTAGCATCACCGGCAATCTGAAATTCGATGTCGCACCGCCAGCCGATGTCGCGGATCAAGCCAAGTACCTGCGCGAATTATTAGGTAATGAGCGGCATGTCTTACTCGCCGCCAGCACACGCGAAGGCGAAGAAGCGCTGCTGCTCGATGCACTCAACCCGAAATCGAATTTTTTGTTAGTCATCGTACCGCGCCATCCTCAACGCTTCGACGAAGTGGCCGCTTTGCTCGCGGCGCGCGGCATCCCCTATCAGCGGCGCAGCGAAAATGCGCCGATACACGCAGAGACGCGCGTCGTGCTGGGTGACAGCATGGGCGAGATGTTCGCCTATTACGGCGCAGCGGATGTAGCGATTATCGGCGGCAGCTTACTGCCCTTCGGCGGGCAAAATTTGATCGAGGCCTGCGCCATGGGCGTGCCGGTAATCCTAGGCCCGCATACTTATAATTTTTCCCAAGCTGCGCAAGACGCCATAGCTGCCGGTGCGGCGCTGCGTGTAGTGGATGCGAGTGCGGCATTGGCGCAAGCGCAACGTTTGCTGGAAGATGCGGCTCGAAAAAAACAAATGAGCGACGCAGCGCTGGAATTTGCCTCTGCGCATCGCGGTGCGGTGGAAAAAACGATGGCGGCTATTGAGGCAAAACTGTGGGACTCATGCAAAAGGATTCAGCAACCTTAAATCAGCAACGGGCCGAAAGTCATCCACGTTCCGCGTTACCAACGTTAGATCATGAATGAGTGCAGTGGCCGCGATTTTCTTGTCATCGGAATGCTGCGGGTTCGGCACGAGCAAGCTGCCCCACACCTGAGCCATGTCCAGATCAAAGGGCAAAATCTGTTGCGCATACTCGGATACCACGTCGCCCAACCATTTTTCCAGCTTATTCGCACCGGGCTTGTCTTGCTTATGCCGCAAGTTTTCAATCCCCCGGCGAATCTCGCCCACGGTGATCACGGAAATAAACAGCAGGTGATTTTTTTCTATCGCTTCCTTGAAAAACCGACGAACGCCGGGGTTTGCCTTGCTCCCTTTGCGGTGTTCGCTGATGACCATCGTGTCAATCAAGTACATGCGAACGAGCGCTTTCCTTGCTGCGAGCAAAGTCCGCATCCTCACCCACATTAGGCATGCGGGCCAGCACCTCGGCGAAAGAACGTTTGGCGGGCTGCAACAGGGCCTGCGCAAGAATATTCCGATGCTCCGCCTCCATGCTCACGCCATGCGCGGCGGCGCGCAACTTCAGCACCTGGACAAGACGCTCATCCAGATTCCGAACCACAAGCTGTTTCATGAGATTGGCCTTCTGAGGAATTCACGCTATCAACGATAGCATGCCAGGCCATATAAATGCAATCATTGATAGCATGCTTGGCGGGGCGTCTGCAAGGCTGGAAGGCTAGCAAATAACGCAATATCCAAAGCCCTATAATGCATGCACATAGTACAAGGTTAAGGCCTGACCCCCTGACCTCTCAAGGTAAAGGCCTGACCCTCTGACCCCCAAGGCCTGACCCTCTGACCCAAGGCCTGACCCTCTGACCCACTCTGACCCACTCTGACCCAAGGCCTGACCCTCTGACCTCGTGACCCTCTGACCTGCGGGTTAGTGCGGGTTAGGATTTTTTCTTATAAATGCCATCATGTAGTGCAAGCACTGCCCAGCCGCCAACCAGAAAAATCATCACCAATAAAAAGGCTCCCGTTGTGCTGTTGAAAATTTCACTAGCCCACGGGTTCGTCGGCGCAAGTTTCTGTACTATTTTTGTTATGGTGATGGCGAATAAAAATGGAAAAAACGTTCCGACCGCCCATAATATTTTCTTGAATCCTGTTGTGTGTGGCGACTTAGAAATGAGGATCATTGGCAAAAATAGCCATGTAAAAAACAAAGCGTAGCCAATTATTATTCCCATCAAGTAAACCTAAGACCTGATTAAGGCTTCGCCGCCTGATTCAACCACCCATTCACCTGACTCACATCCGCCTCATTCAGATCCCCCGCCGCCGCTTCCAGCTTCAATCGCGACACGATGTAGCCATACAAGGCCTGCGCCAAATCGCGCCGCGCGCTGAAGAGTTGCTGCCGCGCATTGAGCAGATCGACGCTGGTGCGCACGCCCACTTCCAAGCCGAGCTTGGTGGAATCGAGTGAGCTTTGGTTGGAGATCACGGCTTGTTGCAGCGCTTTCACTTGGGCGATGCCGCTGGTGACGCCGAGATAGGCTTGGCGCGCTTGCAGGGCGACTTTGCGTTGCACTGCATCCAGCTCTTGCCGCGCCTTTTCTTGATTCGCCACGGCCTCGCGCACTTTCGAACTGGTGGCGCCGCCGGCAAAAATCGGCAGGTTCATTTGCAGGCCAATGGTTTTGCCATTCTGGTCGTAACCGCTACCGCCGCCTTGGACGGTGTCGCCATAAGTCGCGACCAAATCCAGCGTAGGTAAATGCCCGCCGCGCGCCTTGCGCACTTCTTCGCTGGCGATATCGAAGGCCGCTTTTGCGATTTGAGTTTCAGGATTTTGCGCCAGGGCTTTTTCCACCCAAGCATCCATATTGTTTGGCTCGGGAGAAACCAGCGGCACTTCACCTCTTACCGTAACGAGTTCGTCCGGCTGGCGATTGATGATCTGCTGCAAGCTGCGGCGCTTGATTTCCAGATCGTTCTGGGCGGCGATTTCTTGTGAGAGGGTCAGGTCAAAGCGGGCTTGCGCATCGTGCGTGTCCGTGATGGTTGCGGTGCCGACTTCGAAATTGCGCTTGGCTTGGGCGAGCTGTTCCCCGATGGATTCCTGTTGCGCCTGCGCCAGCGTCACGTTGTACTGCGCGAGCAGCACGTCGAAATAGGCTTGCGCCACGCGCACGACCAAGTCTTGCTCTGCGGTGGCATACTGGGCATTGACCTGCTCCACCGTGGATTTGGCTTGGGCATAGGAAGCATAGTTTTGCGCGCGGTACAGCGGCTGATTCAGCGAGACTGAGTAGCCGTGGCTGTTATAGGTTCTTTCGCCGCTGGATAAGGTCGAGCTGCCTCGGGTTTGGGTATCGGTCTCGTTTTGCGTGGTGTTGGCCGACAAATTGACCGAGGGCATGAACAAGGCACGGGCTTGCGGCAGCTTTTCCTGACCGGCGATTTGCGCTGATTTTGCGGCTTGGAAAGTGGCGTCTTGGGTCTGCGCCTCTTTATAAACCTGCAACAGATCGGTAGCGGCAAATAGCTGCGGGCTGAAGGCCAAGGCCACGAACAGCGGTATTTTTTTCATGGAGAATCCTCGATATCTGATCTGCTATGCAAATTTGCGGCCAAATCAGTTTTTCAAAAAACAAATTTCTCTAGCTGCGGCGCATTCTTCAGCGCCCGCACGTCGGTTTCGAATAAAACTTGGGCATCGGTCACGCCTGGCTCGATCACGCGTATAAGCTGCGCTTCCATCGCCGGCGCTACGCCGACAAAGGCGAGCAACCGGCCACCCGGATTGAGTTGCGCGATAAATTCATCCGGCAGCACCGGCAAGCTGCCGGTCACCACGATCACATCGTAGGGTGCGTGCTTGTGCCAGCCGCGCGCGGCATCGCCAACATCCAAAGTCACATTATTGAAGCCGTGCGCGGCGAGCTTTTGCGCCGCAGCTTGGCTCAGCTCGGGGATAATCTCCACGCTGTGCACGTGCTTGGCCAGGCTGGCCAAGAGTGCGGTCATGTAGCCGCTGCCGGTACCGACTTCCAACACTTTGTCCGTGGGCTTGATGCGGAGTTCCTGCACCAGGCGCGCCTCGACCTTGGGGCTGAGCATGGATTCGCCCTGGCCGAGCGGAATTTCCAAATCCATCAAGGCCATCGCGCGATAGGCCTCGGGTACGTATTCTTCGCGCTTCACGCGCTGCAAAAGATTGAGCACGCTGTCGTCCAGCACATCCCAGGGGCGTATCTGCTGCTCGATCATGTTGAAACGGGTTTTCTCCAAATCCATCGTCTTCTCCATCTTCTTCTCAGGGGTTTACCACTGTTAGCCTTGCGATTATTCCATATTTCCCTTACCTTTGGCACTTACCAGCCCCCGCCAAAGGGGCTGCACGCTAGGGGTCTCGCCGCTGGATGCGGCGAGTGAGAGACACCCTCTGAACCTGTACGGGTCATGCCGTCGTAGGGAAGCGCTCCACACCGCTCCCTGCTTTGTTTGTAAGGAGCCATCATGAACGCAGCCATACCGAACCCCACCGCCCAATTTACCGCCGCCACGGCCCACGTGGACGAAGCCGCGGTTAAACCCCTGCCCAATTCGCGCAAGGTCTATGTGGCCGGTTCGCGCGCCG
>MEQN01000011.1:372-8789 GCA_001770235.1 Betaproteobacteria bacterium RBG_16_58_11 | reverse complement strand
ACACCCCCGCCACGCTCGGCGCGGAACCCAACCCGCCGATCTACGTTTATGACTGCTCCGGCCCCTATACCGACCCGCAAGCGCAGATTGATATCCGCAAGGGACTCGCCGCACTGCGCACCGTCTGGATTGAGGGGCGCAACGACACCGAGGCCTTGAGCGGGCTTAGCTCCGAATACGGTCTGACGCGCTTGCATGACGCATCGCTCACCGCCATGCGCTTTCCCGGCCTGGTGCGCCAGCCGCGCCGCGCCCGCGCGGGCAAGAATGTCACGCAGATGCATTACGCGCGCCAAGGCATCATTACCCCGGAGATGGAGTACATCGCCATCCGCGAAAACCTGCGCCGTCGCGAATATATCGCATCGCTCAAAGACAGCGGCCCCACCGGCCTGAAAATGGCCGAACTATTGGGCCGCCAGCATCGTGGGCACAATTACGGCGCAGCGCTGCCCGAAGAGATCACGCCTGAATTCGTGCGCGATGAAGTGGCGCGCGGCCGCGCCATCATTCCCGCCAACATCAACCACCCGGAAGCCGAACCGATGATTATCGGCCGCAATTTCCTGGTGAAGATCAACGCCAACATCGGCAACTCCGCGCTCGGCTCGTCGATCCAGGAAGAAGTGGAAAAAATGACCTGGGCCATCCGCTGGGGCGGCGACACGGTGATGGATCTCTCCACCGGCAAGAACATCCATGAAACCCGCGAGTGGATTATCCGCAACTCGCCCGTGCCCATCGGCACCGTGCCCATCTATCAGGCCCTGGAAAAAGTGGATGGCAAGGCAGAAAACCTGACCTGGGAAATGTTCCGCGACACGCTGATCGAGCAGGCCGAACAAGGCGTGGATTACTTCACCATCCACGCGGGCGTGCGGCTGGCGCATGTGCCGCTGACGGCTACGCGCATGACCGGCATCGTCTCGCGCGGCGGCTCCATCATGGCCAAGTGGTGCCTGGCGCATCACAAGGAAAGTTTTCTCTACACGCACTTCGAAGACATTTGCGAAATCATGAAGGCCTATGACGTGAGCTTCAGCCTGGGCGATGGCCTGCGTCCCGGCAGCATTTACGATGCGAACGATGAGGCGCAACTGGCCGAGCTCAAGACCCTGGGCGAGCTCACGCAAATCGCCTGGAAACACGATGTGCAAACCATGATCGAAGGCCCGGGCCACGTGCCGATGCAGCTCATCAAAGAGAACATGGATCTGCAACTGGATTGGTGCGATGAAGCACCGTTCTACACCCTCGGCCCGCTCACCACCGACATCGCGCCTGGTTACGATCACATCACCAGCGCGATCGGCGCAGCGCAAATCGGCTGGTACGGCACCGCCATGCTGTGCTACGTCACGCCCAAGGAACACTTGGGCCTGCCGGACAAGGACGACGTGAAAGTGGGCATCATGGCCTACAAAATCGCCGCCCACGCCGCCGACTTGGCGAAGGGCCATCCCGGCGCGCAGATTCGCGATAATGCGCTGTCCAAAGCACGCTTCGAATTCCGCTGGGAAGACCAATTCAACCTCGGCCTCGACCCGGACAAGGCGCGTGAATTCCACGACGAAACCCTGCCCAAAGATTCGGCCAAGGTCGCGCATTTCTGCTCCATGTGCGGCCCGCATTTCTGCTCCATGAAAATCACCCAGGATGTGCGCGAATTCGCCGCCAGCCAAGGCGTGAGCGAGCAAGAGGCGCTGGCCAAGGGCATGGAGGTGAAAGCGGTGGAGTTCGTGAAGCAGGGTGCGGAAATTTATAGGAAATCGTAAGAAATACATCATCGCCGGACATGCGCGCCGATTTGATCGAGCGCTGTTGGGTTGAGCGTCCTGCCGGGCGCACCAACAAAAAACCCGCACCTGAAAGTGTCGCTTTCAGGTGCGGGTTTAACCAAAGCCCAGACACATCAACTAGTATTGCAAATCGTAAATTACGAAACATTTTGTTTGGAGTCAGCGGGTTCATGTAGGTTGGGTTAGCGGCTTTATCGCGTAACCCAACAAAACCTAATCATCCTTCTAAACGCCGATGTTGATGTGTTTTGCCTACCTGTCGGGGTTGTCTGGAGGCGCCTACTTTTGTGAAGATTGGGTTTGTTGGGTTACGGCGCAAAGAACTGCGCCTAACCTAACCTACATCGGCGGAGGATGTTTCGTAATTTATAGGTCCAGGTACTAGGCTTGTTTCTTGCGGCGTGCCACACCAACCAAGCCGATCAAGCTGGAGCCAAGCAACCAGACTGCGGCAGGCACGGGAACGGGTAATGCAAGCATCGCAACCGAGTATGCGCCGCCGGATAGGCCAGTCGCTGTGCCGCTTACCTCTGCATAATAGGAAGATCCAACCGGAAGGCTGAGACCGGCAAGGCTGATCCCGGAACCGGCTGGGCCGCTAATCAGACCGCCCGGGCCATATATCGACATGGAGAACCCCGAGATATCCATCAGGGTCCAGCTTCCAAAATACAACGAATGATTGGTCGCGGAAGCCGCAAGATCGCTGACGGTGCTGATGCTGAAGTTAAACGTATCAGTGAAAATGCCTGGCGTTATTTGAACAAACTGGATGGTAGGGGCCGCGGTCAACGGCCCCAGACTGTAAATCGAAGCCTGGGCGCCACTGTTGGCCAAGAAGCCCACGATCAGCGCCATAGTTGCCAAGGTTTTTTGATGTTTCATTTGCTTTCTTCCTTACTCAAGTTTAGTCAACAAACAATATGCATAAATCATACCACAAATCAACAATATCTTTATAAATAATAAGTTACAAAATCATGCGCGATGATAGTTAACATGCTTTTGTATTTTGTGTAAAAAATTTCGACAAACATCTGGCCAATATACTCATGCTTTATAAAAATAAAATTTCTAAAACGCTCAGGGTCGCGATTGAACGCCAGTCTGTATACTTTTGCGATTAAGCCTTTCCCCCCCCCATAGCACGCATCACAGGAGAGTGAAGCCATGTTCTCATCGCCACGATCGCAACCCGATAACGCCACGCTGTATGCCACCCTGGAAGGAAGGCGGGTGCGGGTTTTATTGAGTAACGCCGCAAAGCGTGCACTAGCCGCGCGGGTAACGCCTTTAGTAGCAGAAATGGAGCTTTATTTTTCCTGCTTGATTCGAATGCGGGTGCGTTTTTATGAAGCAGACGCCGCGCCCGCCGCCACTACGGTTACGGACCGATTATCTATCCGGTTCCGGCCGGTCATGAGTCAACGCTGTGACGTAGGGGAAGTGCATGGCAAATCGCCCCTTGTTGATTTTCCTATCGTGCGGCGTAGCAATGTCGTTCCGCATTGGCTAAGCATTGACAACAAGAAGGGCGAGTGGGTGGGTGAGTTTGGCTATAAGAATTCGGATAAGTAACCCGGCCCTAACTCACCGCAATTACTTCCAATAACAAGGTGTTCCAGTTACCATTCGCGCATGACTCACCCCAGCGACAAGCGAGCATCCGTTTTCGATACCCCTGCTTATTCCGCCAGCGAAGCCGCGTGCATTCTCAACATCTCCGTGAACACGATACGGGCATGGTGTTTCGGCCAAAATTACCGCTCGGCAACGGGCGCGCCTAAGCGTTTCGAACCCGTAATACAGCCCGCCGACATGAAGGGCAAGTTGCTCTCCTTCGCCAATCTGTGCGAGCTGCACGTGCTCTCCGCCATCCGCCGGCATCACAAGATTTCATTACCCAAAGTACGCGAAAGCATGACCTACCTGCGCTCGAAATTAGACGCGGACAGGCCGCTGATTGACCGGCAGTTTCACACCAACGGTATCGATCTTTTCGTGAAACACGCCTCCCACCTGCTGAATGTTTCGCGACAAGGGCAAGAAGCGCTACGTGGAGATTTCGAACTGGCCTTGGCCCGCATCGAACGCGACCGCAAGGGCGCACCCATTCGACTGTTTCCGTTCAGCCGCACATCCGACGGCCCCAAGGAACAACCCAAAGCCATCGTCATCGATCCGCGCTTGTCGTTTGGGCGCCCGGTACTTTCCAGTGTGGCGGTTCGTACCGATGTAATCGTGGGTCGATTCCGCGCGGGCGACTCCATGGCGGAAATGGCGAAAGACTACGGCGTTGACGAAAAAGAAATCGAAGAAGCGCTCCGGTTCGAACAGCGTCGTACCGCCTGACGCTCCGACACTCTTCATCGACATTTGTGCCTGGAGCCACCGGCTGGGCGAAGCATTAACCGAACTTGGCGCGCCATTCGTCGCGCTAAACCAGCACTTCCCGCAAAATACCCCCGATGACGTGTGGCTCAAGGAAGCTGGAAAACGGCGCTGGGTTGTGCTGACTCGTGACAAAAATATCCGCCGCCGACCTAATGAACTACAAGCATTCCGAGATAGCGGCGTGATCGTCTTCGTACTGACCGCAGGAGACGCCTCAGCCGCCGATACTGCCGCGTTAGTGAGCCGCCTTTACCCCAAGCTCATCCGCAAGGCACAAGCCACGAAACCGCCGGCAATGTTCTCGGTTACGCTTGCCGGCACAATCAGCCAGATCAAACTCTAGGTCAGTCCGTAGGTTGGGCTGACGAAGGAAGCCCAACATATAACGCGGCCTTGCGTTGGGCTTCACATGTTCAGCCCAACCTACGCGGCCTCTCGAATAGGCAAGCCATTCGCTGCGGCGACCAATGCCCGTCCGGGAAAATGCGCCCGGTCAGATTCCAGTTTTCCATGGCGATATCGCCTTCAATTTGCCCTGGCTCAAGAACAAAGGCATAATGCGCCCGTCATTTAGACCAATGGCGGCAGTGACAACCTCCCCCATATTTATCTTAAGGAGATTCAACATGTTTCGTGTAATTCGATTGGGCGATAAAACCACGCACGGCGGCGAAGTAGTAAGCGCTGCAGGTAATTACAAAATCATGGGTAAAAATGTCGCGCGCGAGGGCGATTCCTGCACCTGCCCGATCAAAGGCCACGGCAATTGCCAAATTGTCGGCGGCGACCCGCATTGGAAAATAGATGGCCGTTCGGTTGCGCTGCAAGGAATCAGCAAAACATCGTGCGGGGCTGAGCTTATCTCATCGTGCGGCGAATTGACACGCAGTTTTGAGGGCGAGGGAGCGGCGAGTGGTGGCACGGCTGGCGCTATCAGCGGCTTCGCCGGGGAGGCGGGGCGTTCCGCCGATCTGCGCGATTTCGACAGACAGTTTCAGTTGATCGATCAGGATGGCCGCCCCGTGGATGGCATAGCCGTAGATTTGGCCGCGCCAAACAAGCAAGCCGCCACGATTAAAACCGATGGGGCGGGTAAATCACCGCTGGTATCCGGTAACGACGGCGAGACCGCTACCCTGGTCTTGTTTCAAGAGGCGAATGTATGAACGCAGTTACCATCCATGCCCCGCTCACGCCCAAGGCCGACACGGCCCCCCATGTCGTGAAACTAAAGGTTTTTTGGAAGACCACCCAAAAATGGAAGGCTGCCGATATTGCCGACTTTCGGCAAAGCGTGCCACGAATCGCCGAACGGCTGCGCCAGGAACAGTATTGGAACAAAGATGGCGACATTCGCAGCAACAAATTCACCTGCGAAGATTTTGCGATTCGCGTTTTGTGCGAATACGCCTCGACCAAGGGGCTGCCTGTAAAGCTGACGACGGGCGTTCGCACCTACCGGAATATGGAGCTTTACGATGCGGGCGAGCATGATCGCTATGCGTCGAATAAGTATGGGTTCAGTGGGATGGTTATGTTGACCTTTGGTGCGCCGGATATGCTTAATCTTGGCAATACTAAACAAGTAAACAACGATGCTGTTATGCCGGGCGACCTCCTCGCACAGATGAATGAAAAAAATACGGCACGGCACGTACAAGTAGTCATCCAAAACGATGGCAGCACAATTCGCGTCATTCAAGGCAATCAGGAGTACAAGTATCCCTATCGGGTCCTATATTGGTTATCCAAAAAATTGGGGGGCGGCAAGGATCACTCTGTTGCCAACCCTGCAGCACAAGGATATGAAGGTCTGCCTATTATTGGTGAGGCGCTGTATACCAGAAACGGCGACAAATGGAGCTACAAAAATCTTAGATCAGGCTTTAGTTCACCTGACTTCTTACACCAGTTTGTAGGTAGGGCGTGGAACTTCATGGAGTTTAACAAGTGATTGAGATAGGCATGAATTACAAATCCTACTACCGCCTAATGTCTCTCGCTCCCGTAGCGGCCATTTTGTTAGTGCTTGGCCCAGAGTGGGCAATGCCTCAACGGAAAGATGAATTTGGTGTGCATCTTGGCTTGCCGCTTTATCTTGGGCTGTTACCCTATTGCGTTTTCATCATATTGTTCACACTGACAACGGTGAATAAAAATCACCAGCATTTTATGCGGGCCGTCTGGCTCTCTCCAATCACAATAATTCCATTCGCGCTTGCCGCATGGGTAATTATGGACTACGACAAAGCGGCTGCTATTCGCGACAACTTTGATCTATTGACCCTCCTGCTTGTAACAATTTCAACTTCTGTTATTGGGTACATTTATATTGCTGGGGTTGTGGGGCTTCACAAGCTTTTGAGCTTTACCAGCCTCATTAAAAATCAGCGCTAGCCCATATGAAGATGTTGCCGATTTACCGTTGGAAATTTGATGATGCTAACTCCGTTTGAAGGGCTATTGGCGGTCATGGCTGATAGTGATTTTCCCGCCCCATTTTACTTCGCTGCCTTATTTCAAGTGACACTACTCATCTTGGGTATATCGAAAACGATTGGTTCTCAATTTTGGTATAGGGCGCTGGTTGGAAGTGCGCTTATGATTCTTCCTGCCCTGTTGGCTATAGGAGTCTATTTTGCAATGCAACCACCAGCCTGATGTAGATGACGTCCAAAGATGCGCTTAGATGAACTACCTTCTTCGATAGAATTTCGCAGCCCGTAGGTTGGGCTGACGAAGGAAGCCCAACATATAACGCGGTATTGCGTTGGGCTTCTCAAGTTCAGCCCAACCTACGCGATCTGCCTCCAGAAATGAGTAATAGTTTCTCGGATGCATCTAACTTTATAGACAACACCAAGATCAATCATCTGTTCGATCGTGGGAATAGGTACTTGATTGGTGGGAGCTGGCCTCCAGGAAATACAACCATCCGTAGATTGCGTGTACACGGCTGAAATAACGCCCAGTAGCTTTAGGGCGGGAGTTCCGCCAATCTGGCTGTCGCCAACGGTGAAAACCGGACTGCCGCTAGAGCCTGGAAACACCGAGGCATCGATCAAGAAAACTGGATCGCCATTAAAATCTAGATCAGGCGAGGTGGCCACATATCCGCGCCGCACTATAGGCAGGTAGTGCTTTTCGTCAAACATCCCATTTGGAAACCCCACAAATAGGATTGGTGCAGAAACGTCCAGATTTTCGAATACGTCTGGTGACGCGACATCGTCAAGGGAAACGGGGTGCAAGAACGCTTTCTTACCATCCTTACCAATAAGTTCAAGCTGCCACGAAAGCGGCATAACCGCGATATCGACTGATTCATCAGGGTGCCCATGCCACTGTTGAGCGAAACCGTCATTTCGAAGAAAAAATGTCTTCCCTAACATCGGCAGCCCATCCGGGCCTTGCTCGGTAAAGTAGATGAGTCCGCTTTCAGCATCCGATACGACGTGCTTGTTCGACACCAGGAAGAGTTGCTGCCCCGGAGGAGACGCTGCGTCTTTAAACACAAAACTTGTTCCCGTGCCGCTACTACCATCCAAATTTCTGGTCTCGATTCGTGCTGACGTGTAGAGAAGCTGCCTGGCCGGGACGGGCATCGAATCGAATCCTAGCTGGGTTTACGCATGCGTTTGGTTACCGTTGCCGGCAATAACGATGTGTATTTTTGGTAAAGTTCGAACAAAAATGCCACGCGCTCGGCGTCGTTCTTGAAGCTCTTTTTACCGTAGGCGGCGTCCACCGCCGCGTCGAGTTTTTGGTGGGCTTTCACCAGGGCGGGCGGCATGGTGAGCGGGTCGTAGAGGTCGGCGAGCGTGGCATCGGGGAATTGTGCGCGGGCGTCGAGCACGGCTTGGGCGGCGGCTTCGATTTTCTCGCGCTGAGCGCCGGTAGGTTGGTCGGGCCAGGGGAAGTTGTTGTAGACGACACTGACTGAATACTGATATCGACTTTCCAAGCGCCCACAGGTGTAACGCATCCAGGCCATGTGCATGGCGGATTGCAGCACGCCAAGATGGTAGTGGGTGGCATCTGGGATTATTAAACTGCTTCCACTAGCGATGACCTCTGGGCCACTGTAGCCGACCGGCATATACAGCCGATTTTCGGACGACACCTTGGGCAATAGCAGATAAGGGTTAGCGGGTTGGCGATTCTCGCCGAACAACGAGGGGAAAGCAGCTAATTTAACGGTTGTCGCACGGCTGCTGGACGTGC
>MEQN01000011.1:0-311 GCA_001770235.1 Betaproteobacteria bacterium RBG_16_58_11 | reverse complement strand
TTGAGTTGGTTAGGCTGGGCCTCCTTTAGCCACAAGCACCATCGCTCACCCTTGTTCAAAAACTCATCGCCGCCCATGAAGCGTCGGATCAGCGTTAAGGTTTCTGGCGACTCATTTAACAAAACATCCTTTTCCTCGGTTGTCATTAGTAAGTGGCCATCGTCGAGCGCCATGCTGCCATAATTCATTTCGGGAACTGGGCAAATCGGCCTAGACCGTTTTTCTAGCACGACATCAGGCGCATCTACCAAATAAGGATTGATGTTGGCAACTTGCAAGGCATGGGGCTCACCGCGAATATCCGCGTATTC
>MEQN01000010.1:7807-7971 GCA_001770235.1 Betaproteobacteria bacterium RBG_16_58_11 | reverse complement strand
GTGCCAGCTCCGTGCCCGAGGGTGGTTTGGACTGTGAACCGAGTTCGTTGAGAAAGCGATTCATCTCGTCCTTCTCGACCGTGGTCCAGGTTTTTTCCGCTTCGGTCATCATCGGCGCGGGTTGCATCTGGGTTGCTTGACGCCGTGCTTTTGCAGCGGGTTGT
>MEQN01000010.1:7414-7621 GCA_001770235.1 Betaproteobacteria bacterium RBG_16_58_11 | reverse complement strand
AGTCGGCAACTGCAATCTCATTCCAAGGCTTTCTCGCAGACGGCCTGCATGCAAGTGGGCTTTACCCACTAATCAAAACTTTTATTGTAATCTCTCTCACCACAATAAGATCGGCTCGCTTCCCCGCACAAATTATGGATCAACACATCACCGGATTTCATCTCGACGAACTCAACGATTGGGTGGCCGAGCTGGCGTGCGGGCACA
>MEQN01000010.1:7287-7407 GCA_001770235.1 Betaproteobacteria bacterium RBG_16_58_11 | reverse complement strand
TGTGCGTCACCATCCGCCGTGGACCAATCGCCCTTGGGTGGTGACGCCCGAGGGGCGCGCGAAGATGTGCGGGCAAATGCTGGCTTGCAAGAAATGCGACGAGGGCGCGCCGCCGGATCG
>MEQN01000010.1:782-7149 GCA_001770235.1 Betaproteobacteria bacterium RBG_16_58_11 | reverse complement strand
TGGATGCAGCTCAGCGCATCCGCCGCAAACGAAACAGCCCATTAGTATCGCTATCGCTGGTGAAATACAGCGCGCCGTCCGGCCCGATGGCCACGCCCACCGGCCGCGCCCAGCGTTGGCCATCGGGCAATTGAAAGCCGGTGACCAAGTCATCCACGCGCATCGCTTTTCCTTCTTGAAAACGCACCACCACCAGCTTCGGTGGGCGGCGGCTGGAGGCGCCACCGCCAGACGGTGTACCCCATGAACCGCGCAGGGCGACGATGGCATCCAGCGCCAGCCGCTCATCCATCGCCCCCGCCGGCACAAATGCAACGCCCATCGGCGCATTACGCGCAGGGAAGGTGGCTACCGGTGCAGTTGCTTCGTTAATTGGGCGTGGCGGCGCGCGCGAAATACATTCGTCGCGCCGGATTTGTTTGCCGTCGAACTGAAACCACGGCATGCCGTGAAACGAGCCCGGCGTGAGCCGGCTGAAATATTCCGGCGGCTGATTGAAACCCTGATGATCGGGCCCATTGTTGCTGGCGAACATTACGCCGGTTTGCGGCTGCCAGTCGAACCCGACCGGGTTGCGCAGGCCCGAGGCAAACGTCTCCCAGCGCGCCTTGCCGCCATCTTCGCGTAATACCAGCACCCCACCGCGCTGGTCTTCAAACGCATATTTCTCACCCAGATAGTCGTCGCTGCAATTGCCGCGAATGCCTAAGCTCACATACACCCGCCCATCGGGCCCAACCCGCACCGTGCGGCTGTTATGCCCGCCGCCGCCCGGCAAAGCCGCGAGCAGCGTCACCGCATCCGCAGCCAGCTTCGCCTGCCCGGTCTGGTAGGGCGCCCGATATAGTCCATCTGTCTGGGCGATCAAGATTTCGTTGCGGCGCAAGGCCACGCTGTGCGGATATTCATTCAACTGCACCAGCACTTCAGGCTTGGTATAGGGCGGGGGCAAGCGATACAACTTGCCGGATTTAGAGCCGACGAATAAATCGCCATTCGCGGCAAAGGTGAGCAGGCGCGGCTCATCCAGCTTGCTCAGCAATTCCAAACGGTAGCCCTTGGGCACGCGCGCGGTTCGACGCTCGCCATCCAGCGTCAGCGTTTGTTCTTCATAAGCCAACGCATCCGTGTTCGCGTAGGCAGGTATGAGCACAAAACACAGCAAGAAAAATAAAGCGGAATGTTTCAGCATTTGACACGCTCGCGACGATGGGCCTTTACAAATACTAGCAGCAAAAAATTGAAGCGGCGGTATGCGCCGTATCGTCCCATAAACGAGTCTCCGTATCGTATTGTGTCGCCTTTGGCGGCATGCCGTGAGCCCATCTGCTATAAATAGATCGCCAGTCCAACAAATGCACGCCTCGCCCAGCGGGGCGACAGATACTTAAAGGTGAAACCATGATCCGCAATTCAATCGATGTCGCCAGCCGTGTCAGCCCAAGATTGTCAGCTTTGCTCGAGAGCAGAATCAATGACCCGGATATCGAGCAGCCCATCACGCTCTCAAACGTACGTCACTTTCTCGCCGATCTGTTGCCTGCCGATTTCAAAGAAGCGGAGCACATGCATCACTTCGATGTCGACGTGTCGATGCTCGATGAACTGGATGGGCTGATTGAGGAATATGGCGATTCCGCTTTTGCCCTCGATTTCGTGCCGACCAATGCCAGCGAACAGCTCTCGCGCGTGATCGAGGCGGTGGTCAACGACGAGAACCGCGAGAACCCGCCTACGCTTGCTACGGTCAGGGACGCCCTGGTTAATGGCCTGGGCGCGCATCTGGTGGGCGAAGGCGTGTTGGACGAAGACGAGGACGATACGCTGCTGTCGGAGATAGACGCGCTGATCGAACATTTTGGCGCCGATACCTTGGCAGAGGGGCTTGTGCGCTACGAGTAGCAACTCGCTAACGCCGCTGGGGGATTAACCTCGTAAATCACAAGATATTTTTCTCACTACTCGAAAGGAAACATCATGCCTATCGGTGAATTTTGTAATCGTTCAGTCGTGTTTGCCACGAGACAAACGAGCATTCCAGAAGCGGCGCAACTCATGCGCCAACATCATGTCGGCGATTTGGTGGTGGTGGACGTGTTAGAGGGTAAGCGGGTGCCGGTCGGCATCATTACTGACCGCGATATCGTGATCGAGATCGTTGCGAAGTCCTTGGACTGCAATGCGTTCAACGTGGGCGACATCATGAGTCCGCAGCTCGTCACCGTGCAAAAAAATGAAGGCGTGTTCGAGACGATTCGTCTGATGCGCTCTAAGGGCATACGCCGTATCCCGGTCGTCAACCAAGAAGGCGGGCTGGAAGGCATTATGGCGGCCGATGACGTACTGGACCTCTTGGCCGAGGAGATGACAGAACTAGCCAAGGTCGCGCCGCGCGAGCAGGCGCATGAGGCGCAAACCAGAGTTTGATCAAGGACCAGCACCGGTGCGGCGCGAGCTGGACGGCGCAGACGCAGTCCTTCGCGCGCCACTGCGTATCGGCGTCAACCCGGAAACCCGCTCTCCCGCTGATGCCGAATGGCGAGAATAATCGCGGCATCCCGTTCCACATCATATTTGTATAAGGCCACATAGCCGCTTCGACCACGCGAAATGAGCAATTCCCGGTAGCCGAGTTCTGCAGGCCGGCCGACGAGGGGATGATCTTTGAGAATCCGTAGCCCGTCGATTAGCAGGTGTGTCGTGTCGCTGGCGGCGCCGGGATCGACATTCATCAGAAATTCGACGCATCGCTCGATGTCTTGCAAGGCGCGGGGGGAGAAGACCAGGCGCGTCACGTGAAGCGGCTAGAGCTTGACGGTCTTGGGGCGTTTGGCGCGCTTGCCCTTGAGTTTGTCATGCAGATAGCTGAAGACCTCATCAGCGTCGTACACCAAGCCGTATTCGGCGACTTCCTGCTCGGCAGTGTGCGCGGCTGAAACGAAGGCCGCGCGCCGTTCCGCTAGTGCAGTCTGTGCCGCGATCGCATCGACCATGAAAGCGTGCGGCGACTTGCCCGCTGTTTCTGCGGCGGAAGTGATCCGTTCTTTCAGCGCTTCCGGCAACTTCAGAGTGGTGGTGGACATTGCGGTCTCCCGTTAAAGGCAGGGTGTCACCAAAGTACCACCCTGTTAGGCGCGGTGTCAATACGCTGGTGGATTACGCTAGCGTTCGAACGGTTACAATCGGGGAGCAACAAAAAGCCCTTACTAAATCCGCACTAAAGACAACTCAATGCTCAACTACCAATTCGATTGGCGCGTAGTCGCCTCGGGGACCTACGCCGAGTGGCTGTGGCAGGGCCTGCTGCTCACCTTGCAGTTGGCGGCGCTGTCTTGCGTGCTGGGGTTTATGTTGGGCTTGCTGGTGGCCATCGTGCGCATGAGTCCCGTAGCCCCCTTGCGCTGGCTGGCGCAGGCTTATCTGGAATTCATCCGCAACACGCCGCTGGTGATTCAGATTTTCTTCTGGTATTTCGGCGCCTATGAGGTGCTGCCGCAAGCGGTGAACGATTGGCTCAACCAGTGGCGTTTCGAGTTCGTGGCGGCAGTGATCGCGCTCACGGTTTATACCTCGGCCTTCATCGCCGAGGATATTCGTTCCGGCATCCGCGCCGTGCCGCGCGAGCAAATGGAAGCGGCGCGCAGTCAGGGCTTCGGCTATCTCGCCGCGATGCGCTTTGTGATTTTGCCGCAGGCGGTGCGCATCACCGTGCCGCCCCTGATCGGGCAATTTTTGAATGCGACCAAGAATTCTTCCTTGGCCATGACCATCGGCGTGGCGGAGCTGACTTTCCAAGCGCGCCAGATCGAGAGCGTCGCCTTCAAAGGCCTGGAGGCCTTTACCGCGGCCACGCTGATTTATTTGCTCGTGTCCTTAACCATCACCGCTGTGGTTTCAAGCTATGAACAGCGCTACTTGCGGCCAGGGGGCGTGCGCTGATGGATTTTAGCGTCATCACCGATAACTTCACCTACTTCATGATTGGGCGCTACCCCCAGGGTGCGTTGGGCGGATTGGCGCTGACACTTTATCTGGCGCTCGTGTCCTGCGTGTTGGCGCTGGTGGGCGGCGTGATGTTGGGCGTGGCGAGTTATTTGCCGTTTCGTCCCTTGCGCTGGCTGGTGCGCGGCTACACCCATGTGATGCGCGGCGTGCCGCTGTTGATGGTGATTTTTTGGATGTATTTTTTGTTGCCGCTGGCGTTCAAGCAGCCGGTGCCGGAAAACTGGACGGTGATCGCGGCCTTGACGCTGTTCACTTCCGCTTACATGGCGCACATCGTGCGCGCGGGAATCGAGAGCGTGCCCCAGGGCCAGCGCGAAGCGGCCTTGGCCACCGGGCTCAAACCTTGGCAGGTGATGGCCTACGTGGTGCTGCCGCAGGCGCTGCGCAATATGATTCCTTCATTCGTGAACGAGTTGGTGGCGGTGACCAAGGATACCTCGCTGGCGTTTATCGTCGGTGTATCGGAGTTGACGCATATCGCGACGCAGGTAAATAACCGCGAGCTGACGCATCCGGCGGAGATTTTTCTGTTCGTGGCGGCGGTGTATTTTGTGATTTGTTTTTCGTTGACGCAGTTGTCGCGGTGGTTGGAGAGGCGATTGAGTTGGGGGCAGGTTTAGGGGTTGCCCTCTCCCCGGCCCTCTCCCGCAAGCGGGAGAGGGAGGAAGTCAAATCTGCTTTTCTCCCCTCTCACACTTGTGGGAGAGGGGCTGGGGGAGAGGGCACATGAAATTACTCGTGCGCTTTGAAGTGCCGATCAAACCAGGCCGTCGCCTGGCGCGCCACTTCTTCCAAGGTACCCGGCTCTTCAAATAAATGCGTAGCACCAGGAATGATGGCGAGTTCTTTTTTACAACTCATCACATCATAAGCCGCCTGATTCAGATCGATCACCACATCGTCCCAGCCGCCGACCAGCAACAGCGTGGGGGCGCCGACTTGGCGTAGGGCGGTTGCGCCCGCCATATCGGGCCGGCCGCCGCGCGATACCACGGCGCTGATGGCCGCGCCCATTTTTGCGGCCGCTTGCAAGGCTGCCGCCGCGCCGGTGCTGGCGCCGAAGTAGCCTATCGGCAATCCTTTCACGCGTGGATCCTGTTTCAACCACGCGGTGGCCACGCTGAGCCGCCGCGTGAGCAGCGCGATATCGAATCGCGTCTCGTAGATTTGGTCTTCTTGCTCGGTGAGCAGATCCATCAGCAAAGTGCCGATACCGGCCTGACGCAGCACTTTTGCCACGTAGTTGTTGCGTGGACTCAAGCGGCTGCTGCCGCTGCCGTGGGCGAATAAGACGATACCCTGCGCGCTCAAAGGCACTTCCAGCATGCCTTCGATGATGGCCGGGCCATCGGGGATGTGGACGAGTTCGTTGATCATTGGTTACTCCATTAGGGAATGGGTGATTGGGTGATTGGGTAATTGAGTGATTGGGTGATTACCGTTTACCATTCACCGTTCACCGTTCACCGTTCACCGCTCACCGCTCACCGCTCACGCCTCCATATGCATCGCCACCGGAATGCGCCGTGGCCCAAACTGCTGGCTTAACTCGAAGTGTTGGAAGCGGCCGGCGACCTTGGTCTGGCATTGCGGGCAGTGGCCCGTGTCCGTCAGGCGATAGTCTTTGATCTGATACCAATCGCGCACGATGAGCGGCGTCTTGCACCCGGGGCAGAACGTGGTGTCACCTTCAATGTTGTGGATGTTGCCGGTGTAAACGTAATGCAGGCCTGCACGCATTGCGATCTCGCGCGCTCGCACCAAGGTGGCAGGCGGCGTGGCAGGCACATCGGGCATTTTGTAATCCGGGTGGAAGGCGGAAAAATGCAGCGGCACATCCGGGCCGAGTTCCTTTGCTATCCATTGCGAGAGCGCGGTGATTTCCTCATCCGAATCGTTTTTGCCGGGGATGAGCAGGGTGGTGATCTCCAGCCACACATCGGTCTCGCGTTTGAGATAGACCAGCGTATCCAGCACCGGCTGCAGGTGGGCGCCGGTGAGCTTGACGTAAAACTCATCGGTGAAAGCTTTGAGATCGACGTTGGCCGCGTCCATCTTGGCGTAGAACTCGCGCCGCGCCTGATCGTGTATGTAACCGGCGGTCACGGCCACCGTCTTGATACCGAGCTTGTGGCATTCGTCGGCGACATCCATCGCATACTCGGCGAAGATCACTGGGTCGTTGTAGGTGAAAGCTACGCTCTTGCAGTTGTGCTTCTGGGCGGCGAGCGCGATTTCTTTCGGCTTGGCTTGATCCATCAAGCGATCCATTTCGCGCGATTTGCTGATGTCCCAGTTTTGGCAGAACTTGCACGCCAGGTTGCAGCCGGCGGTGCCGAAGGAGAACACGCTGCTGCCGGGA
>MEQN01000010.1:0-761 GCA_001770235.1 Betaproteobacteria bacterium RBG_16_58_11 | reverse complement strand
TTCTCGATCGGGTCGATGCAAAAACCCGAGGAGCGGCCATAGGTGGTGAGGATCATCTCGCCGCCTTCCATCTTGCGCACGAAGCAGGCGCCGCGCTGGCCTTCGTGCAGCTTGCAGTCGCGCGGGCACAGGTCGCATTGGATGCGGCCATCGGGAAGCGCATGCCACCAGCGGCCGGGATAATGGGATTCGGTGGTCATGCCTGCTTTGCCTCGCGCGTGGCTTCCGGCTCTTTCCATTTGCGCACGGTGTAGCGCGACAGGCGCACGCTCTCCGCCCAGAAATCGTGAGTCAGCCCGGCTTTGCGCTTCAGGTGCGCCATGAAGGTTTCCGGATCGGGCAGTTGTTCCCATACCTGGGGCAGAAAGGTGCTGCGGTAATGGCGATACTCGAACACGATGCCATCGATGTGCGGCCGCAATTGCGCCAGCGCGTCCTGCTCGCCGTTGAACGTCAGCGTTTCGCTGGGGGAGAGCAGCGATATTTCCACCCGCGTCAGTTCTAGTTCGTGCAGCGTAAGCGGCATAAAGCGCGGATCCTGAAAGGCGGCGGCGAGCGCGTTCGCTTTCACGTCCTGCAGCAGCGGGCGGCGCGCTTCCAGGCTGCCGATGCAGCCGCGCAGTTCTCCCGCTTGGGTGAGCGTGACGAATGTGGCGCCAGGGTGATGCAGCCAAGGCGCATCTGCTTCAGCGGATAAGGGCCGCCCCAAGGCCGTGGAAATTTCGGCGCGGGCAAGGGCGAGCAGTGTAGTGCCTTGATCA
>MEQN01000009.1 GCA_001770235.1 Betaproteobacteria bacterium RBG_16_58_11 | reverse complement strand
TGCGCGGTGTTGATGGTGATGCCGCGTGCCTTTTCTTCCGGCGCCGAGTCGATCTGGTCGTAGGCTTTGGCTTCACCGCCAAATTTCTTGGACAAGATGGTGGTGATAGCTGCGGTCAGCGTGGTTTTACCGTGGTCTACGTGACCAATCGTGCCAACGTTGACGTGCGGCTTGGTGCGCTCAAATTTGCCTTTTGCCATGATCGCGTTCCTTTATCGTTTATCTCGTTAAATCTTTAAATGCAAAACCCGTGGTGCCCATGACGTGGATTGAACACGTGGCCTCTCCCTTACCAAGGGAGTGCTCTACCACTGAGCTACATGGGCGAAACTTTAAAATCCCTTGACTCAACATTCTCAGTGAAGGGAATGTGTCTGTCCCGCCTTAGGGCGATCCAGCCATCCCGCCCTTCGGTCGGGACCGCCATTCTGGCGTCCAGCCGAGCGGTGCTCGGCTAGTCGAACCGGAGGACTCTCATCCCTTCACTCAATCCAGTTTCCTAAGGGGGTGTTGCCCCCCTTAGGAAACTGGAGCGGGTGAAGGGAATCGAACCCTCGTCTTAAGCTTGGAAGGCTTCAGCTCTACCATTAAGCTACACCCGCGTAACTCTATGTATACCCGCTACAACTGCTCAAGCCCTAAATTCTATGGTGGAGGGGGTAGGATTCGAACCTACGTAGGCGTAAGCCAACAGATTTACAGTCTGCCCCCTTTAGCCACTCGGGCACCCCTCCCAGCGAAACCGCTAATTATGCCGCCGCAACGCGGGGGTGTCAAATACAGAGTTGAAATTGCAGCGAATATTGGTTCCATTCGCGCGCCGCCCGGGGAATTTTGCGATTCCCGCGAAATTTGCTATCGTTCGCCGGTGCTTACCGACGCTATCGACCTTTCTCAACTCCGGCGCGTGCTGGTCATCAAATTGCGTCATCACGGGGATGTGCTGCTCACCTCCCCCGTGTTCAGCATTCTCAAGAATCACGCTCCACACCTCAAAATTGACGCGCTACTGTACCAAGATACAGCCGAGATGCTGACGCTGCACCCGGCGATCGAGGAAATTCATACGATTGACCGCGCCTGGAAGCGAGCCGGACTGCTGACGCAGGCGCGGCAGGAATGGGCGCTAATGTCACGGCTGCGCAGCAAGCGCTACGACTTGGTGATCCATTTGAGCGAACACCCGCGCGGGGCGTGGGTTAAGCGCTTGACCGGCGCGCATTATGGCGTGGCGCGAAGGCTCAGCAACCGGTGGTGGCAAAACAGCTTCACGCATTTGTTCCCTTGGGCGCCCGGCAGCACTCGACATACGGTGGAAATCCATCTCGACGCATTGCGCCGAATTGGCCTGCAACCCGGCCTTGGGGAACGGCGGCTAGTGCTGGAACCTGGCTTGGACGCCAAGCGGCATATCACAGAAATCCTTGCGGCGCGGGGCTTGAGCAGCAAAGGCTTCATTCATCTTCACCCCACTTCACGCTGGCTGTTCAAATGCTGGGCCGAAGACAAGATGACCGCGCTGATGCAAGCGCTGCAGGCACAAGGTCACGCGCTGGTTGTCACTAGCGCGCCGGATGCGCGGGAATTGGCCATGCTGGATCGCATCCTGCGCCCGCTCAGCCAGCCGATGGTAAATTTGGGCGGGCAACTCACGCTGAAGCAACTCGCCGCGCTCACCGCGCAAGCCACACTCTTCATCGGCGTCGACTCTGCCCCCATGCATATCGCCGCCGCCATGCAAACGCCGGTGCTGGCCTTATTCGGGCCGAGCGGGGATAAGGAATGGGGGCCGTGGATGGTGCCGCACCGGCTCATCACCTCGGATCACTCTTGCCGTCCCTGCGGCCAGGATGGCTGCGGCGGCGGCAAGATCAGCGAATGCCTGACCACGCTGCCGGTGGAGCGCGTGCTCGCGGCGGCGCAAGAACTGCTCGCGCAATGAAGCCGCTGCAATTAGCCCTTATCCGCCAGCGCTATACCCCGTTCGGCGGGGCAGAGCGCTTTGTTTCCCGCGCCATGGACGCGCTTAAGGCGCAAGGCGCATCGATTACTTTGCTTACACGCCAATGGGAAGGCGGCGGCGACGCGCTGATCTGCGACCCGTTTTATCTCGGCAGCCTGTGGCGCGATTGGGGCTTTGCACGCTGCATTTGCCGCACCCTGGCCCGGCACAATTTCGACTTGGTGCAGTCGCATGAGCGCGTCAGTTGCTGCGATATCTACCGCGCCGGCGACGGGGTGCACCGGGAATGGCTTGTGCAGCGCAGCCGTGTCCTCGGCCCCTTGCGCCGCTTAGGTGTTTGGCTCAATCCTTATCATCGCTACACCCTCGCTGCCGAACGCCGCCTATTCGCCTCGCCGCAACTGAAAGCCGTGATCTGCAATTCACGCATGGTGAAAGCGGAAATCATGCGTCACTTCGGCGTGGCGGAAGACAAGCTGCACGTGATTTACAGCGGGGTGGATTTGGAAGCCTTCCATCCCCGCTTAAAAGATCAGCATCGCCAAGCAGTACGCACCCAACTCGGCATTCCCGATAATGCCACGCTCTTTCTTTTTGTCGGTTCCGGCTTTGAGCGCAAGGGGCTGGCGGCCGCGCTGCGCGCCTTGCCGCCCGCTGCCTATCTCGCCGTGGCGGGGCATGATCGCCGCGCCCGCGACTACGCGCGCCTGGCCGCGCAACTCGGCATCGCTGATCGGGTGCGCTTCCTCGGCCCGCAGCAAGAGGTGAAACCCTTTTACGGCGCGGCCGATGCGCTGGTACTGCCCACGCTGTACGACCCTTTTCCCAATGTCGTGCTCGAAGCGCTGGCGTGCGGGCTGCCGGTAATCACCAGCAAAAAATGCGGCGCGGCTGAATTGCTCGTTCAAACGGGCTTGGTCGTGGACGCATTGGATATTGATGCGCTCGGGGCGGCAATGACGACTTTACTGGACCCAAATCACCGCTCCGCACTAGGCGAGCAAGCCCGTCGCATGGCCTGCGAATACGGCCTGCAAGCCATGGCCGATAATCTGCTCCGGCTGTATGGCGAGTTGCTGCCGCGCGCCGGGTTATAATCCGCGTTTTCAAGCGCCCGCCGCCGAATGTCTCGCGAACTCTCCAGTAAAGAACTCTACTTTCGCCTGCTCAAGTACGTCATCCCGTACTGGCGCGTGTTTGCCGTCGCGATTATCGCCATGGTGGCCACCGCCGCGACGGAAGCGGGCTTTCCTGCCTTGCTCAAACCTCTGCTCGACGGCAGCTTTGTAGAAAAGGACCCGGCCACGATACAGCTCATGCCCTTGCTCATCGTGGGCATCATTTTGCTGCGCGGCCTGTCCGCTTTCGCCAGCAGCTATGCGATGAGCTGGGTCGCCAACAAAATGGTGATGGATTTGCGCGATGCCATGTTTAAGCGGCTGGTGACCCTGCCCACCCGTTTTTACGACGAGCGCGCTTCGGGCAATCTGATCGCGAGCATCGCCTTCAATGTGACCTCCGTGACCGAGGCAGGGACCACCGTGATTACCATCCTGGTCAAGGATTTGCTCACCTTGGTCGGTTTGCTGGGTTGGATGTTGTACTTGAATTGGAAGCTCACACTGGTTGCGCTCACCATCACCCCGCTGGTCGCGCTCATCGTGCGCACGGTCAGCCGCCGCATTCGCGGCGTGAGCCGCAGCGCACAATCCGCGATGGGGCGCATCACGCATGTGCTGGAAGAAGCGATTCAAGGCCACCGCGTGGTCAAGATTTTCGGCGGGCAGGACTACGAAAAAAAGCGCTTCTCTGACGCCATCAATCACGCGCGTTTATTGAATATGAAGCAGGTGATCGCCTCGGCCATCGGCGTATCGACGGTGCAACTGCTGGCGGGGATCTCGCTGGCCGTGATCCTGTTTATCGCCACCCGCAATAACCAATTGACGGTGGGCGGCTTCGTGTCCTTTCTCGCCGCCATGCTCATGCTGCTCTCACCACTCAAGCGCCTGACCAGCATGAGTGAGCCCTTGCAACGCGGTCTCGCCGCGGCTGAAATGATTTTCGATTTGCTCGACGAAACACCCGAGCGCGATACCGGTATACGCACGGTCGAGCGGGTGCGCGGTGAAATTACATTTGATCAAGTCAGCCTCGCCTATGAACGCAGCACGCAGCGCGCCCTGGATCAAATCACGCTCGACATTCGCGCGGGGGAAACCGTGGCGCTGGTGGGCGCCTCGGGCGGCGGCAAAACCAGCATGGTGAATCTGATCCCGCGCTTTTACCACCCCACGGAAGGCCGGATTTTGCTGGACGGACAAGATATCGAAACGCTCACCCTGGAAAGCCTGCGCGACAATATCGCCTTGGTGAGCCAAGACGTGGTGCTGTTCAACGACACCGTCGCCGCCAACATCGCCTATGGGCAAAAGCGCGCGCCCACCCAAGCCGAGATCGTGGCCGCCGCCGAAGCCGCGCACGCGATGGAGTTTATCCGCGACATGCCGCAAGGCCTCGACACCGAAATCGGCGAGCGCGGCGTGCGCCTCTCGGGCGGCCAGCGCCAGCGTCTCGCCATCGCGCGCGCGATTTTAAAAAATGCGCCGATTCTGATTTTGGATGAAGCCACTTCGGCCCTGGATTCCGCCTCCGAGCGTCATGTGCAAGCCGCGTTGGAAGCCTTGATGCAAAACCGCACCACCATCGTCATTGCACACCGCCTGTCCACGATTGAAAAAGCCGGCCGCATCGCGGTGCTGCAAAAAGGCCGCATCGTCGAAATCGGCGCGCACCGGGAACTGCTCGCGCAAAACGGGGTTTACGCCAAGCTGCATCAGATTCAATTCGCCCAGGCCGAAATGCCTGAAACACCCGCAGCCGCGTCATGAGCAGCACACCTCTGCACATCGTGCATACCGAATCTTCGCTCGGCTGGGGCGGGCAGGAAATCCGGATATTGACCGAAGCCATGGGCATGCGCCAAAGGGGGCATGCGGTTACCCTGATTGCCCCCCCCACGGCGCGCATTTTTCATGCGGCTGAAGAACGGAATATTCATGTCGTAGCACTCCCCATCGGGCGTAAAAATTTATCCGGGCTGCTTGCGCTGCGGCGCTGGCTCAAACACCATCCCTGCGATGTCATCAACACGCACAGCTCCACCGACAGTTGGCTGGCTGCACTGGCCACGCGCTTCATGCGCCATGCGCCACCGCTGGTGCGAACCCGTCATATCTCCGCTGCAATTCCTGACAATGCCTCGACGCGTTGGTTGTACCAATCCGCCACCACCTTCATCGCCACCACAGGAGAACGGCTGCGGCAACAACTTATCGAGCGCAATGGATTTGATCCGGCACGCATCAGCTCCGTGCCCACCGGTATCGACACTGACCGCTTCGCACCCGGCAACCGCACCATCGCACGCGGCCAACTCAACCTCCCCTTGACCGCGCCCATTGTCGGCATCGTTGCCACCCTGCGTAGCTGGAAGGGGCACGTCTACTTGCTGGAAGCCTTCGCGCGCCTCACCGACCCCAGCGCGCTGCTGCTCATTGTCGGTGATGGTCCGCAGCGGCAAAACTTGGAACAAGAAATCGCGCGGTTCAATTTGACTGGCCGCGTACTCATGCCCGGCAACCAGCGCGATGTCACCCCATGGCTGCACGCAATGGATGTATTCGTCTTGCCCTCCTACGCTAATGAAGGCGTACCACAAGCACTGATGCAAGCTATGGCCTGCGGCCTGCCGGTGATCAGCACGCCGATTGGCAGCATCACCGAAGCCGTGCAAGACGGTATCTCTGGCCGTATCGTGCCCGCGCGCGATACAGAACAATTGCATCAGGCGATCCAAGTACTACTGCAAGACGCTGAACAACGCGCCGCCTTCGGCGCGGCGGCACGCAAAACCGCGATCGAGAAATTCGGCGTGGATGCCATGTTGGATAAAATGGAAACCATCTTCATGCAAGCTGCGCGCCATGGCTAGCCGGCTGGCCTCACGGCTCCCGCTCATCGCCGCCGCGCTGCGCGCCACTTTTACCAAAAAATGCCATAAACCCAGCCACCCGGCGCGCATCCTGATCGCGCATCACCTGCTGCTAGGCGACACGCTGATGTTGACGCCTTTGCTCGCCAAGTTGCGCGCGCGATACCCGGCTGCAGAAATCGTCATGACGGTGCGTCCTGAATTGGTCGCGCTGTATGAAAAACGTCCCTACGGCGTGATCGTTTTGCCATATGACCCGAAGCACCCGGCAAGCTTCGCGGCACTGCGCCAAAACAAGGGTTTCGATTTGGCTCTCATCCCCGGCGACAACCGTTATAGCTGGCTGGCGCGCGCGCTGGATGCGCGCTGGATCGTGGCTTTTGTCGGCGACCGGCCGGCTTATAAAAATTGGGCAGTGGATACGCTCATCCCGTTTCCGCAAACCCCCGTGACTGTGGCCGACATGATGACGCAGCTCGTCGATGGCCTGTCGCCCGCGCCCTACCAACCAGCCAGTTGGCCCGCACCCACTTACGACGCTTTCGACTTTCCTGATGCACCCTACGCCGTTCTACATGTCGGTGCCGGAAGTGTGCTGCGGCGCTGGCAGCCGGAGAAGTGGCGCGAGTTGATCACGCATTTAGAAACACGAGGTTTGCGCTGCGTATTTAGCGGCGCGGCGAATGATCGCGAACACATCGCGCAAATCGATCCCAAAGGCAAACGGCCTTCCTACGCAGGGAATACCAGCCTGCCCCAACTCTGGCATTTACTGCAAAACGCCGCGCTGCTGCTCTGCCCCGACACGGGCATCGCCCACCTCGGGCGC
This sequence comes from Betaproteobacteria bacterium RBG_16_58_11, assembly GCA_001770235.1. Lineage (GTDB taxonomy): Bacteria > Pseudomonadota > Gammaproteobacteria > Burkholderiales > Thiobacteraceae > RBG-16-58-11. The sequence continues at coordinate 551 of MEQN01000009.1, read as the reverse complement.
ATCGTCGGCGTGCCGACGGTTGCGTTGTATGGCCAGGGCTCGCCCCTACTATTTGGCGCAGGCGAGTTCTGGCGCGATGCGCCGTTTCAGGCGGTATGGCTGGCGGATTTCCCCTGCCGCGACCAGAAAGTGCTGTTCAAACGCGAAGCGGAATGGATACGCCGCTGCAGCCGGACGCCGCGCGAATGCCCCGAAGCGCGCTGCATGCAGGGCATCGACTTAGCACCCGTGCTGGACGCCGTCGACCAGCTGCTGAATAATGCCCGCCCATGACTGATCCCACTTTTCCCCGCGGTGCCGAGATCGCCGCCTTCCACGACCGCTGCGTTCACACCGATCGCTGGGAGCAAGATGCACCGGTGCAGTTCGAGTCCGGCGTGTGGTGCTTCATCGAGCGCAATCACCGCCACAACAGCCTGCTCTGGGCGGAAGAAGACCAAGCCCGGCGCAAACATGTGCCGGACAGCGAGATCGCCGCCAATAAGCGTGCAATTGATCGCAACAACCAGGCACGCAACGACGCGATCGAAAAAATCGATGAAATTCTGCTG
>MEQN01000008.1:2590-9059 GCA_001770235.1 Betaproteobacteria bacterium RBG_16_58_11 | reverse complement strand
CATTGAACATCACATTGGCCCAGCAATGGCCATAGTTCCAATACACATTGAGCGCAATGAAGGGCAAGGCCGCAGCGAACAGCCATAAGAAATTTTGACTTTGCGCGCGCGCTTTGGGGGTGGCCGCCCAATACGCGATCAGCGCGAGGCCTAACAGCGCGGCGAAATATTTGGATAAGCACGCCAGCCCAAACGCCACGCCGGCCCAGACAAAATGTTTGGTCTTGCCGCTTTGCAGGGCGCGCGCGACCAGCCACACCGTGAGGAAGCTGAAGAAGATCAAGCCGGCATCGGTGGTAATGATGAAGCCGAGCAAATTCATGGGCGACAGCAGATAGATCAGCGCAATCAGCGCCGCTTTTTCTTCGTCCCAATCGCGCAACAGCCGATACAAGCCATAGCCGATAAAACTGGTGAACAGCACCACCGGCAGGCGCAGCACCCATTCGGCATCAGACACGCGCAGCATCAACCACAACAACCACCCCACCATCGGCGGATGATCATAGAAACCGAAATCAGGATGCTGCCCCCAAATCAGGAAATACGCCTCATCGCCGGAGAAAGGCACCCAGGCGGCCAGCAACAGCTTGAGCGCGAAGGTCGCGGCTAAGAGCGGGAACAATGCGCCGCGCGCGTTCAGCGTCACGGGCGCGGCGCCCTAATGCGGTAGAGCACGAAGGCTTCGGATTTATCGCCGGGACGGCTGCCTTGCCATAGCTTGACCCACCCCGCGCCCGGTCGCGCATCATGCTTGCGTGGGTTGGTCTGCAATAAAAATACATCACAACCATAGGCTTCGAACTCGGCGCGCTCCGCGCGTTTGGTCACGATGCCTGCGTGGTAATACAAAGCCCCGCGCTGCGGCTCGCCCAGCCCAGCGCTGCCGATGCATTTGTAGTGCGGCGGCAACTGGCGCTTGAGTGTCCGTACCACGTCCGTATAGCGTTTGCCGTGATCGATCCAGGGCAAGAGCAGGGTCGCCGCCAAACCCCACATCAGGGTGATGCCCGCCGCCCAATGAAACATCGCGCGTCGGCCGGAACGAAATGACTGACGCAGCGGCAGCAACCACAAGACAGTAAGCAATATCGCCGCGATGAAGGCCAGCCACTCAAAGTGGGGCACGAAGCCCGGCTGAAGCTTCAATACATGACGATAGAAGCGTTCCGGATGCCCGCTCATGAGCGCGGCCCAGGCGAACCAAATGAAGGCGGAGAACAGGCCGAAGGTCATGATGCCGAACCAGCCCAGCGCATTCGCCGCACCCCGCCGCAGCGTCTCCGCACCCGGCACCGCGAGCAAGGTCAAGGGCAGCAAGATCGGCAGCAAATGGATATCGCGCTTTTCCGCATTCAAACAGGCGACAGTAAATAGGATGCCAAAAAACACCAGCGGCAATTGGAAGCCCGGTTCACGCAGCAACTTGCTGCGGTAACCCCACAGCGACCACAACGCGATCGGCAGCACCGGCCACGCGAACCAGGGCAAGGTGCGCAAAAAATACACCAGCTCGCTGCGCGCACTCGAAAAAGAAAATTTGTAGAGCAGCGGCAGATTTTCAATCCGCCACCAAATAAAAAATTCCGCTCGCGCATAGTGATGCAACAGCCACGGCCAAATCATCAGGAAAGGCAAACTCACTACGAGTGCGATCAGGAGGGTGCGCACATAGCGCCGCGTGCGCCAAGCAGGGAAAGCCAACAACAAGGCCGCAGTCATCACGATCACCGCTACCGGCACTACACTACGCGCCAGAAAAGCTAGCCCCACACCGACGCCGATCAGCACACCCGCCGGATTCGCACGGCGCGCGCTCAAGGCAAACCCCCACAATATCAGCGCATATCCCGCCAGCAGCGCGGTATCGGTAGTCATTTCATGCGCGTGCGCGAGCAAGCCGACACTGCCGATCATCAAGGCCAGCGCTAGGCGCGGCATGCTCGGGCCGAAACTTTCGCGCGCGGCAAAGGCAAGTGCGCCGAGTGTGAGCGCCACGTAAAAACCGCTCGCGAGACGCGCGGCATCGTGTGCCGGTAAGGCCCAGGAAAAGGCCTGAGCGAACAGTGCCGCGGTCCAGTAATACAGGGGGCCAAACGTCAGATCCGGCTCACCGGCCAAGGTGGGCACTAGCCACTCACCCGTTTTTAAGATGTGCTGAACAATCCCCATGGCGCCGGCTTCGTCCGGACGCCACGGTGCATGGCCGACCAAGCCAGGGATAAGCCACGCCACGCACAGCAGCAGCAACAAGCCAAGCTTGCGCGGCGATTCCTGCACGTCAACGCCATCGATGGGCAATACGCGCATATTATGTCCCTCGCGCAGCGAGCCTGAGTCCCTCTCTCCCCGCTCGCGGGGAGAGAGCTAGGAGAGACTGCGGAAGGGTCGCTGCGTAGCAGCGGGGTACCCACCGGCGTCCCCCTTGCGGGGAGGGGAAACGGTCATGGCGAAATATGATTTCAGCTAAGGTCATTGCCATGACCGTTAGACTTTGCCGGCAGCAGCAGCCACCGCTGGCGGTATGCGCTCGATGAGACGCGGGTCGAAAGGTTTGGGCAGGATGTAATCCTTGCCGAAGGAAAGTGCTTTGAGTTGATACACGTCCAGCACGGCTTGCGGCACCGGCTCTTTCGCCAGCGCCGCCAGCGCTTTTACCGCCGCGATCAACATCGGCTGCGTGATGCGTTTGGCGCGGGCATCGAGCGCGCCGCGAAAGATGAAGGGAAAGCCCAGCACATTGTTCACCTGATTAGGATAATCGCTGCGGCCGGTGGCCATGATGAGATCGGCGCGCGCGGCGTGCGCCAACTCCGGCCGAATCTCCGGATCGGGGTTGGCCAGCGCGAACACCACCGGCTTCGCCGCCATGCGCTGCAACATCTCCGGCGTCACCAAGTTGGCGCCGGAGACACCGACGAACACATCCGCGCCCGTCATCGCATCGCTCAAAGTGCGCTGGTCCGTCGCGTGCGCGAAGGGCTGCTTATACACATTGAGATCGGTGCGGCCGGCGTGGATCACGCCTTTGCTGTCCACCATCGTGATATGGCCGCGCGGCATGCCCATGGCGATCAGCAGTTCCATCGAGGCCAGCCCCGCCGCGCCCGCGCCCAGGCACACCAGCTTGGCGCTGCCGAGCGTTTTGCCCTGCACCTCAAGCGCACCCAATAGCCCGGCGCAAATAATCACCGCCGTGCCGTGTTGATCGTCATGAAACACCGGAATGTCGAGCCTGGCGCTTAACGCTTTCTCGATCTCGAAACAATGCGGCGCGGCAATGTCTTCCAAATTGATGCCGCCAAAAGTCGGCGCGATCGCCACCACGGTTTCGATGAAGTGTTCCGTCGATTTTGCATCCACTTCCAGATCGTACACATCGATGCCGGCGAAACGCTTGAACAGCACCGCCTTGCCCTCCATCACCGGCTTGGACGCGAGCGGGCCGAGATTGCCCAGGCCCAAAATCGCGGTGCCGTCGGAAATCACCGCGACCAGATTGCCCTTATTGGTGTAGCGGTAAGCATTCTCCGGATCCTTGGCGATTTCGCGCACCGGCTCCGCCACGCCGGGACTGTAAGCCAGCGTGAGATCAGCCACCGTGGCGCAGGGTTTGGATGAATCGACCGACAGCTTGCCGGGTTTGGGAAACTGGTGATAAGCCAGGGCCGCTTGACGTTTATCTGCGGCGTCATCTAGGGGGTTGGGAGCTTGAGTCATTTAGGTGGCGCGGATAGGCGCAAGGATGGCGGAAAATCCCGCTATTTTAGCCGTCGCCGCGAGTCGCGGCTAGGAGTCTGTCGGGGCGCTTGCAAATCCATCACAAGGGACTATCCTGGAGCCAATAAGACAGCTTTCCTAACGGTCATGGCAATTGCCATGACCGCCCCTCTCTCCTAGCTCTCTCCCGCTAGCGGGGAGAGAGGGACTTAGGCTCGCTGCGCGAGTTTCATCTTTGGAGAACCGCATGGAATACGCAGACACCGAGCGCACGCGCCAACTCAGCTTTACTCGCCTGCCGGCCGGTCAAGCCAAGGAAGCCTTCATCCTGCTGCAAGACCTGCCGCACCTGACCGTGCTCAGCACGGTGGGCGATACCGGCCTGCTCATCCGCTACGAATTGCCGTTCTACACCCTGGAAAGAATCGAGTTTGCTCTGATCGACCAGGGCTTTCATCTGGACAACGCCCTCTTCACCAAACTCATGCGCAGCCTGATTCACTACATCGAGTCCGTGCAATGCCAAAATCTGACCCAGCCGGAACAGCGCGAGCGTTCCCGGCGCATTTTCGCGCAGGTGTACGAGCATCATGCACACGGGGATCACGATTCCACGCCGCCTGAATTGCGCGAGTATCGATAGTTTGAGTGGATTACGGCAGTTTCTAGACTGAATCTGGAATCTTTTGCCGCGAATTAACGCCAATTTTCGCTAATTTTTTAACCCCGCTCATGTGCTTTTATTCGCGAAAATTGGCGTTAATTCGCGGCTAAGTTTTTACTGATTGTCTCTGGCGTCTTGATGGTTCATGCACTAAGCTTCCCTGTCTAAATCCAGCCCACTGCCGTTTCCATTTCATGAACGACCAACAACTCCTGCGCTACAGCCGCCATATCCTGCTCAATGAAATTGGGATGGAAGGTCAAGCCAAGTTACTTGCCGCGCATGCGCTGGTGATTGGCGCTGGCGGACTCGGCTCTCCGATCGTGCTCTATCTCGCCGCTGCCGGCGTGGGCCGGATTACGCTGTGCGATAACGATCAGGTGGACCTGACCAATTTGCAGCGCCAGATCGCGCACCCTTCCGCCGCCTTGGGCATGAATAAAGCCGAATCCGCAGCGCAATCGGCGCGCGCGATCAATCCGACAGTGAAGATCACGGCGCTCACGCAACGCATAGCGGGCGAATTATTGAACGAACTCGTGGCAAGCGCGGATGTCGTGCTGGATGCCTCGGACAATTTCGCCACCCGCCACGCCATCAATGCGGCTTGCGTCGCCCAGAAGAAGCCGCTGGTGTCAGGCGCGGCGGTGCGCTTCGATGGCCAGGTGTCGGTATTCGATCTCAGAAATGAAAATGCGCCGTGCTATCACTGCCTGTTTCCGGAAAGCAGCGAGGCGGATGAAATGAGATGCGCCGAGAATGGTGTATTCGCGCCGCTGGTCGGCATCATCGGCAGCACACAAGCGGCGGAAGCGATGAAACTGATCGTGGGGTGCGGCGAGACCTTGAGCGGTCAACTGCTGCTGCTCAACAGCCTGAGCATGGAATGGCGCAGCGTGCGCCTGAAGCGTGACCCCGCTTGCGCGGTCTGCGCCGGCGGCAGGCCTTGAGAAAAACCGATTAGACGATCTTCGCCTGCACTGCGGGGGAAATCGGCTCTGCGCGCACATTAGTAGCCGAACAAAAGGCAATCACGGCGCCGACCAGAAAAACGGATATGACGGTCGAGCGTTTAATCAATACGGCTTTTGCTTTCATTGCGAACTCCTGTTCTTTTCCAGAAAAACAAATCCCATCCCTGCATTGGAATTATCGGAGCGGGAAGGAAAAACTTGATTGCAGCGCCGCACCCGCACTTCTGATGCGCGCTAACAATATGTTTTGCTTATGTTTTTAGACTACGAGAAACGCAGCAGCGCCGCTTTTTGGGCGTCGAGCAGGTCGAGTGGAGAACGTTTGAAGCCGCTTTTGGCAAATTGATGCCAGCGCCCGACCACGAAGGCGAGCAGCAAATTGGCCAGGGCATTGGCGTCCAACTCGGCCGGGGCTTCCTGTTGCGTGACGGCGATGCGCAAGGCTTGGCGCAGCGTGGCCTCGATTCGATCATGCAGTTGGTTGATGCGGGCTTGCAGCCGCTCGTTCTCATTTACCAAAGCATCGCCGATCAAGACGCGGGTCATGCCCGGATTTTTCTGCGCAAAGCCCAAGAGCATGGAAATGATGCCATCGAGCTGTTTGCGGCCATCGGTTTCTTCCGCCGTAATTTTATTCACCAAGCCAAACAGCGTCTGCTCGATGAACTCGATCAGGCCTTCGAACATTTGCGCCTTGCTCGCGAAATGGCGGTATAAGGCCGCTTCCGAGACATCCAGCCGCGCCGCTAAGGCAGCAGTCGTAATCTTTTCCTGCTGTGGCTTTTCCAACATCTCCGCCAAGGTTTGCAGAATCTGGTTTTTTCGCTCGCCGGGTTTCGCTGCCATGGTCTCTCCTCCCAAATTATTCTGTTAAGTGCTTGGCCGCGAATTAACGCCAATTTGCGCTAATTTCTAAACCTAACTCACACGTTTTTTATTCGCAATAATTCGCGTTAATTAGCGGCTAAACCGCTTTTGTTTTTGTGCCAACAGACGCCAACACGCGCCGCAACTGGCGCACCGATTGTACCCTCACATCCACATAGGGTGGGGATTTGGTCGAAGTGGTCACCCACACCGTACGCATGCCGAGGCGCTTCGCTGTGCGCAG
>MEQN01000008.1:264-2539 GCA_001770235.1 Betaproteobacteria bacterium RBG_16_58_11 | reverse complement strand
CCTGCGCAAGAGCTGCCGAAAGCCATGCGCGTCAGGCTTGGGGCGAAAGCCGGTGCGCTCGACGCTGATCACGTCGCTGAACAAATCCGAGATGCCCATCGCCGCCAGCACCAAGCGGGCGTAGTGCTCAGGCGCATTGGAAAACAAAATCTTCTTGCCCGGCAAATGCCGCAACAGTCCGCGCAGGCCGCGCTCGAACACCAGCATCGAATGCAAGTGCGGGAATTGATGGGTATGCCACAGAAAATGATCCGGGTCGATCTCGGGGTGGTGGCGGATCAAGCCCAGCAGAGTCGCGCCATAGCGCTGCCAATACCGGATGCGCAGCGCGCTCGCCTCCAATTCGTCCAGGCCCAGATGCGTTTGCAAATAGCCCGTCATGGCGCGGCTGATGTGGGGAAAAATATGCGGCGTGGCGTTGTGCAGGGTGTTGTCGAGATCGAACACCCAGACGGTGGCGGGCTTCAAGCGCGTTAAGCCCGTTTAATCAGCGTCCCCACGCCTTCGCTGGTGAGAACCTCCAACAACAGCGCATGCTCCACCCGGCCGTCGATGATGTGGCTGGATTTCACGCCGTTGTGCACCGCATCCAGCGCGCAATTCACTTTGGGCAGCATGCCGCCGGAAATCGTGCCGTCGTCAATCAAGTCCTTCACCCGCTCCGAGGTGAGGCCGGTGAGCAGATTGCCTTGCTTGTCGAGCACGCCGGCGGTGTTGGTCATGAGAATAAATTTCTCGGCGTGCAAGGTTTCGGCCAGCTTGCCCGCGGCCACGTCGGCGTTGATGTTGTAGGCCTCGCCCTCGTTGCCCACGCCCAAGGGCGCGATGACCGGGATGAAATCCCGTGAATCCAAGAGATGGATCAGCTCCGGGTCAATCCCGGTCACCTCACCTACTTGGCCGATATCCAACCACTCTTCGGCCTTGTCCTTGCTCGGCACCAGCATTTTGCGCGCATGAATAAAATTGCCGTCCTTGCCGGTGAGCCCGACCGCCTTGCCGCCGTGCAGATTGATCAAAGTGACGATCTCTTGATTCACCAGACCGCCCAGCACCATTTCCACCACATCCAGCGTCTCCTCGTCGGTGACGCGCATGCCCTGGATGAATTCGCTTTGCTTGCCGATGCGCTTCAACAGCTCGCCGATCTGCGGCCCCGCGCCATGCACGATCACCGGGTTCATGCCCACCAGCTTCAGCAGCACCACGTCGCGCGCGAAGCTATCCTTGAGATGCTGCTCGGTCATGGCGTTGCCGCCATATTTGATCACGATGGTTTTATCGAAAAAACGCTGGATGAAAGGCAGCGCTTCGGACAGCAATTTCGCCTTTTCGGCGGCGAGGGTGGGGGGCATGGTCAGCCTTTTAAGTATGGGGTGAGTATGAAGAAAACCCAGCCATTTTACTGCCGCGCCCCCAAACAAGAAAGGCGGCTTGCGCCGCCCATTAAACCTTTTGTGGTGAATACCTATTTTTTGCGGTGAATAGTGGCCTGAGCCACCTGTCGCTTCGCTGGTGCCAACGGTGACGCCGCCCGCATTGAGCGTCGGCAAGACTCATAGCAACAGGAGCAGCAAGCAGCGACGCGAGGCGCGAATCATGGGCAGGCTTCCGGTTCGGGGAATCGGGCAAGCTTAGGATGGGCGTGTGACACGGCGGCGATGGATGGGCTATACCAGGGTCGGCGTTATGTCATGGCGCGATGTCAGGCTGCGGTTTTTAGCGGCGAGACGCGGACATGGCGTGGATATTGGGATGGTGGATCGTGGTTTGGATTAGCGCTTGGTTCGCGCGTGAACTTCGGCGCAAGCGTAAAAGCCGGATTCACGGCTTGGCGTTAATCACATCTATTCGGACGCAGCCCAAGCCGGCTTGGGTTGTGCGCGAGATCATCCGTCTCAAGGCGTTGATGCCCACTGCCGGTTGCCGCACGCTCTCCCTCGTTTTTAATCGGCGTTATGCCGCCAACCGCAAGATGACGGTGGGCAAGACTTTTGTGGCGGACACGATAAGGCGGCATCGGTATGAGAGCGAGGTCATGCGGCGCAAGCTGAAACATCGCATGCCTCGCGCTATGCCGCGCAATCTCGTGTGGGCGATGGACTTGACGGGCAAGGAGGATGCGGCGGGGAACATGCACATGTTCTTCGGCCTTATCGATCATGGCAGCCGAGCCTTGCTGAGCTTGGCGGCGCTGCCGAACAAATGCTCGTGGACATTGCTCGGATACTTGTTTCTGGCAATCGGTCGTTACGGCAAGCCGCGCGCGGTGCGA
>MEQN01000008.1:0-230 GCA_001770235.1 Betaproteobacteria bacterium RBG_16_58_11 | reverse complement strand
CGCACAGTTCTGACCCTAAGGGGCATTCTCCATCAACGCAGCGATCCGTATTGTCCGTGGCAGAACGGGCGGATCGAGCGTTTGTTCGGGACACTGAAACAGAAGCTCGATTGCTTGGAGGGGGTCTCGCTCGATGCACTCAACGTTGCGCTTGGGGAATTCCGTTTCTGGTACAACCAGGTCAGACCGCATCAACATCTCGGCGGCAGTACACCTGCCGAAGCATGGTC
>MEQN01000007.1:21897-24487 GCA_001770235.1 Betaproteobacteria bacterium RBG_16_58_11 | reverse complement strand
GGGCTCGTTGCGGTGGCAGGAGCCAAACTCGGCCAAGCGTAGCGGCAAATCACGGTAGCTTTTCAGGCCTTGGTTGAAAATCTGGATATGACCCGGACAATTCATCGGCTTCACCGCGTAGTCACGGTTTTCCGAGGCCGTGGTGAACATATTTTCGCGGTAGTTTTCCCAGTGCCCGGATTTTTCCCACAACACGCGGTCCATCACCATCGGCGTTTTCACTTCTTGGTAGCCGTGAAGGGTCAATTGGCGGCGCACATACTGCTCGATCTGCTGCCAGATCACCCAACCCTTGGGGTGCCAGAACACCATGCCCGGCGCTTCGTCCTGCAAATGAAATAGATCAAGCTGCTTGCCCAGTTTGCGGTGATCGCGCTTCTCGGCTTCTTCCAGGCGATATAAGTACGCGTCGAGGTCTTCTTTCTTCGCCCACGCCGTGCCGTACACGCGCTGCAGCATTTCGTTCCTGGAATCGCCGCGCCAATACGCACCGGCGATTTTCATCAGCTTGAAAACTTTCAGCTTGCCGGTGGAAGGCACATGCGGCCCGCGGCATAAATCGATGAAATCGCCCTGCTGATACAGCGACAGTTCCTCGTCGCCGGGAATCGATTCGATGATCTGTGCCTTGTAGTGCTCGCCCATATTCTTGAAAAACTGGATCGCGTCCGAACGCCCCATCACGCTGCGCGCGACGGGATAATCACGCTTCGCGATCTCGCCCATGCGCTTCTCGATCGCGGACAAATCTTCAGGCGTGAACGGGCGCTGATAGGAAAAATCGTAAAAGAAACCATCGTCGATCACCGGGCCGATGGTCACCTGCGCCTCGGGGAACAGCTCTTTCACCGCCTGCGCCAACAGATGCGCCGCGGAATGGCGGATCACATCCAGACCTTCCGCATCCTTGTCGGTCACGATCGCCAACTCCACATCTCTCTCGATTTTGAACGAGGTATCGACCAATTTGCCGTTTACCCGCCCTGCCAGCGCCGCGCGCGCAAGCCCGGCGCCGATCGACGCCGCCACCTCGGCGACCGTCACCGGCTGATCAAACTTGCGCTCCGAACCATCGGGCAAACGAATAATGGGCATGCTGTTTCAGGATCCAAAAATGACAGAAGCCAGGCATAGGCCTGACTTCTGTTCTTAGCTGGTAGGCGCGATTGGACTCGAACCAACGACCCCCACCATGTCAAGGTGATGCTCTAACCAGCTGAGCTACGCGCCTAGGGAGGGCGCATTATACGGGTAAGCGGTTAAATGCTCAAACGAACCTGTATTTCACGCCGCTTCGTCCAGCGGGTTGCGCCATTTCAACCCGGGAAAACGCCCGAAATCGCGGTCGGTGCTGCACAGCGTTAAGCCATGCCCGATCGCCAGCGCAGCCAGATGCGCGTCCGGAATCAAATTGGCCGAAGCGCCGGTAGCGTGCAACAACTCGCCCAATATCTCGGCGTGATTTTCCAGCGATTGCGGCATCCACACATTGGGCAACGCCAGCCACTCGGACACTTGCGCCCAGGCACGCTCAATGGTTTCAGGCTGTTTGAACACGCGCGGGTTAGTGGTCAATCTCAAAAAGGCCAGCACGCTTTCCCAAGGCAAGCCCACGGCTGATGTGCCATTCAGACAGCCATCCAACCAGGCTTGGGCGGCTTCGTGCTGGGGAAAATTAGAGACATGCGCGTAGACCAGCAGATTTGCATCAACCAGGATCACCGAAAGGACTCGCCTTCGGTAATCGCCAACGCCTCAGCGACATTGTCCAGTTGCCCGATCCAGCATGCGCCCAGCGATACGGCGCGCGTGCGATACGGCTTGGCGGGCCGCTTCGGCTCGCTTATTTCACGCAAGCCTTGGCGCAATGCCGCATTCACCACGGCTTTAAGCGGCTGCTTCCTGCTTTTGCGCACACGTTCCAGCATGGCGGCCACATCTTTATCCAAGGTCAGCGTTGTTCTCATAAACTCATCCTAGTAAATTGATGCCTTGATGTCAACATCGCAAACATCAAGGCATCACACCTACCCCACCCGCCTTGCCAGCCGCACCGAGCCGAGTTTTTTAATTTCAAGCAGTACGCGGTTGACTTGGATAAGGTCGCGCACTTCCAAGGTAAAGCGCATATCAGCCACGCCCGATTCGGTTTCGGACTTCACGCCGATGACGTTGACCTTCTCCGTGGCCAGCGCGGCGGAGATGTCGCGCAGCAGGCCTTGGCGGTCGTAGGCTTGCACGGCAATTTCCACCACATGCAAGACATTGGCGCCGGTATTCCAGCTGGCGGCGAGCAGTCGCGGGCGGCGCGCATCGCTAATGCGCGTGACGTTGCCGCAATCCTGGCGATGCACCATGACACCGCGCCCTTGGGTGATATAGCCGACGATTGCGTCGGGCGGCACCGGCTTGCAGCACTTGCCGTAGCTGACTTGCAGGCTGCCCACGCCTTCGATGATGACATCGCCTTTGACGGCGCGCACCCGTTCGCGTTTGGGCGCGGACACCGGCACGGCTTCTTTGGGCTTGAGTTCGGCCAAGTCTTGAATCGCCAGTGCGGTTTGATTCGGCGTGATCTCGCCCCGGCCGA
>MEQN01000007.1:21488-21829 GCA_001770235.1 Betaproteobacteria bacterium RBG_16_58_11 | reverse complement strand
GTGACACCGAGGCGGTTTAATTCCCGATCCAAAATATCGCGCCCCTGCGCCAAGTCTTCGTCGAAATTCTGTTGGTTGAACCACTGCCGCACTTTGGCGCGGCCGCGCGAGGTGGCGAGATATTCGGGCGAAAGCCAATCGCGGCTCGGCTGCCCCTGCTTCGCGGTCAGGATTTCGATGCGCTGGGCGTTCTTGAGTTTGTAGGTAAGCGGCACGATGCTGCCATCGACTTTTGCACCGCGGCAGCGGTGGCCGAGATCGCTATGTAAGGCGTAGGCGAAATCGAGCGGCGTCGCGCCTTGCGGCAGATCGATCACCTTGCCTTGCGGCGTCAGCACATA
>MEQN01000007.1:17070-21387 GCA_001770235.1 Betaproteobacteria bacterium RBG_16_58_11 | reverse complement strand
CGTCAAAACCCTGGCTTACTTTCGCACCCTCCTTATAACGCCAATGCGCCGCGACGCCGAATTCGGCGTGCTGGTGCATCTCGAAGGTGCGTATCTGCACTTCCAGCGCGCGGCCCTCGGGGCCGATCACGGCGGTGTGCAGCGAGCGGTAATCGTTGGCCTTGGGGTGGGAAATATAATCGTCGAATTCGCCGGGGATGGGCTGCCACAAACCATGCACGATGCCCAGCACGGTGTAGCAATCCTTCAAATCATGGACCAAGACCCGCACCGCGCGCACGTCGTACACTTGGTCGAAATCCAAGTGCTTCAACTTCATTTTGCGCCAGATACTGTAAATGTGTTTCGGCCGTCCGCTGACCTCGCCTTGCACACCCGCATCGGCCAACTCGCCGCGCAATTGCGCGATCACTTGCGTGAGGTAATCTTCGCGATCGACGCGCCGCTGATCGAGCAGCTTGGCCATTTTCTTATACAGCGCCGGCTCCAGGATGCGCAGCGCCACATCTTCCATCTCCCACTTGATTTGCCAAATGCCGAGACGATTGGCGAGCGGGGCAAAGATTTCCTGCGCTTCTTGCGCCGCGCGCTCCCGCGCGGGATCTTCGCTCTTTACCCAGCCGCGCAACAGTTGCACTTGATCCGCCAGCACGATCAACACCACGCGCACATCCTCGGCCATGGCCAATAGCATTTTGCGCAGCGACTCGGCTTGATTAACCGATGTTTTCTTGCCTTCGTCGAGCGTGACATCCATGCCCGTACGATGCAGCTGCCCCATGCGGCTCACGCCCTCCACCAGCCGCGCCACATCCGGGCCGAGCTGTTCCTTGAGCGCCGTGCGCTGCTGCTCATTTTCCAGCGGCGCATGCGCGGCCAGCGCGGCGGCCACGGTTTGATAGTCCATGCGCAATCCGGCCAGCACATTCGCGGTACCCAGCGCTTGGGCAAAACTTTCACTGGCCACGGCTAAATCCAGCGCTTGAGCGATCAAGTCGATTTCGCTCGGCGCATAAGCCGCACGCAGCGAATCGAGCCACGCGTCACGGTTAAAGGCTTCACCGCTATCGGTGATGGGATGAGCGACAAAAACCATGCGTCAGAGGCCTATGGTGGTGGCGGTCACCGCCAAGGTGGAGGCATGCCAGATTTCCTCGAACCGATGCAGCAGCGGCTGGGTCAGTTTTTGATCGTGCAGCACCAGTTCCGCGCGCGGCTGTTCATAGTGAAAGCGATGCACATAATGCAAATCGTCGGCGATCAGCAGCGGGTCGCAGGCCATGCGCGCTTCCAAATTGGTTTGGTGAATGAACACGGCGTAACTGTGCTCGCGCAGCAGATTCTGCATGCGCGGGCATTCGCGGTTGACATACTCCACGCTATGCAGCACGACAAACAAGCGATTGTTCGAACTGGCCAGCACAAACCGTTTCAGCCGCTCATAACGCTGCACCGCGTTGTAGCCACCCTCATGCAGGTCGTAATCGAAAATACGCAGCGTATGGCGCGCTTGGTCGATCACCGTATCGAGTGCTTGCTGGTATTCGATACGGCCGGATAAATACCGAGAGAGGGGTTCATCACTCATTTTCCGCGCGGGTTCCCAGCGGCGCATCGTCGCATTGCGCCGGCGCGTGCGGCGATTCGAACGAAACAAAAACCTTAAACCAGGGGAACGCGCCGCGGATCAACAGCGGCTTTTCCCGCCAATACCCGGATAGGAAGTGTCGGGCCGTCAGCCCGTTTAACATGGCCAGCTTCATATTGCGATTATAGCCTGTGATGGCATGCAATTCGCTTCGCTAAAGTCGGCTTGTTCTCAACCGTAAATGGTTTAGAATCAAATCAGATTTTCAGGAGATGAGCATGTTGCAAACTGGCAGTGCGGCGCCGAATTTCACGCTACCCGATGCGGACATGGCCATCGTCAAACTTGCCGATTTCAAAGGCCGGCAAAACGTCGTGCTGTATTTTTATCCCAAGGACGACACTCCGAGCTGCACGCTGGAGGCGATCGAATTCAGCGATCTGGAAGACGATTTAATCAAACACGATACCGTGGTGCTCGGCGTCTCGCGCGATGACTGCATGAGCCATGCCGATTTCCGCGACAAGCACGGCCTGGCGGTGCGGCTCCTCTCCGACACCGAAACCGAGGCCTGCAAGAAATATGGTGTGTGGCAAGAAAAAGAAAAGGAAGGCGTCAAAAAAATGGGCATCGTGCGCTCCACTTTTGTCATCGACAAAAAAGGCACCATTCGCCACGCCCTGTATGGCGTCACACCCAAGGGGCATGCACACGAAGTATTGCAACTCATTAAACAGCTTGGCTAAACCGAAACGCCCCACCTCGACGCTAGCCGCGCACTCTTGTAAAATCCCGCTTTCGTGTAACGACGCCGTTTCATCTAGCCTCCCTTGATGGCGCCTGCCTCACCCTATTCATCAATCGTTACGCCCTAAAGGACTCAGCATGACTATCGTCAAAAACTCCGTCGTCTCCATCACCTACAAGCTCTCGGATACCAGCGGCAATGTATTGGAAGAAACCGAAGAACCCATCAGCTACCTGCATGGCGGCTACGACAACATTTTCCCCACGGTGGAAGAACAAATCCACGGCAAGAACGTGGGCGATTCCTTAACCGTTATCTTGGAGCCGGAATTCGCCTTTGGCGAATACGACGCCGAATTGGTGCGCATCGAAGACAAAGACCGCTTTCCCGTACCGGATGTGCAGGCGGGCATGCAGTTCGAGGGGCAATCCGATGATGGCGAAGAGATGTTGCTCTACACCGTGACCGAAGTGACCGATGACAAAATCGTGGTGGATGGCAATCATCCGCTGGCGGGTCAAACGCTGCACTTCACCTGCACCATCACCGATGCGCGCCCCGCTTCAGAAGAAGAAGTGGCGCATGGTCATGCGCATGGTGAACATGGGCATCATCACTAAGCTAACTAAACAACCACCAGCTAAAGCTGGGGGGTTGAGTTACGGACTGAAAGTCCTGATACGCGTCGCCTGAACGACGCGTCTTAACCACATTCGCGCAAGCACCGGCCAGCTTGCTCCTCCCCCTTTGGAAAAGGGGGAATGAGGGGGATTTGAAAACGCCGGACTCGCACGGCATCGTCCGCAAATCCCCCCTCGCCCCCCTTTTTCAAAGGGGGGGAACCATTCTGGAGCAAAGCCTATTCAGCACTCGACCGTCGTATAGGCCAAGCCTTTGTGAGTCCACCGGCAGAGCCGGGGGTTTACCTCACTGAATCAACCTCCCGCAGCGCATGCTGTTCCACTTCAGCAGCGTAGTGTTTCACCAGCGAAGCACCAACTCGCCGCCCTGCCCCGCCTCCACCCGGCTACCGAGACGGCGACCCTCGCGATCCAGCAAGCGGCGCAGCCAGTCTGCGTCCTGCGATGAGGCGCGTTGCAGCCGGAAGCGCCGCATCTGCATGGGGATCATCCACAGGCGCAACAGCTTGCCCCCCTGTTCCTCATTGCCCGGATCCACGCTCAGAAAATACATCAGGCTCAGATCGCCCCGATATGACTCGTAGCCTTCGATGCCCTCGTAGTCGTTGAGGAAGTCGCCGCAGCCGTAAATGATGGGCCGATCCCGATACACCTCGATACCCATGGGATGATGCGAGGAGTGGCCATGCACCACATCCACGCCGCACTGGTCGATCAGCCCGTGGGCAAAACCTTGATGCGCCGTGGGCACAGCGTAGCCCCAGTTGCCTCCCCAATGGAGGGAGGCCACGACCAAATCGCCGGCGCGCTTCACCGCTTTCACCTGCGCTGCAATCCGCCGCAGCGTCGCCTCTGAAAAATCCGGCAGCAGATTCACCCCAGGCAGGCCCGCTGCCGCAGCCCAATCCAGCGGAATCCCGCTGCTTTCCGTGCCAAAGGAAAACACCAGCAGCCGCCCCTTCGCCGTCGTCAGCACCGCCGCAGCCTCAGCCTCCGCCTTATCGCGTCCGGCCCCAGCGGTGTGCAACTGGGCGCGGCGCAGCGTCTCCAGCGTCTCCGCGAGCCCTGCGTAGCCCCAGTCCAGCACGTGGTTGTTGGCCAGCACGCAACAGTCGATTTTCGCTGCCGTGAGACAAGGCACATTGCCCGGGTGCATGCGGTAGTGGATGCCCTTCCCCCGCTGCCAGTCATCGCGTGTGGTCACCGCCGTCTCCAGATTGACGATCCGCACATCCGGCCTGATGCGCGCCCACTCCGCCAACGCATCGCCCCATACATAGTCGAAAGCCACTGGCCGCGGGATTGGGCCATTGGCCTTTTCCGCGAGCGCCACGTAATCC
>MEQN01000007.1:16704-16999 GCA_001770235.1 Betaproteobacteria bacterium RBG_16_58_11 | reverse complement strand
GCCCGGTCATGACGTCACCGCACAGGAACATGATGATGCCCCGCGCTTCTGCCTCTGATTGTGCCGTCGTCTGGGTCATCTTTCCTGGCCTGATGGCCGCTCCCGCGCCCGGCATGGCAGCCGCCGCCACGCCGCCCAGCAGCTTGCCCGCCCGTTCAAGAAATCCCCGCCGGTTCATCGCACTTCGCTCCATGATTTTTCCTGCGGCACTTAGTGTAGTGTTTCACTCTAAACGGTGCTTTCAGAGCCCCCCAAAAGCGCCAGGACAAGGCGCGGCGCGCAGGCAATAGTCATT
>MEQN01000007.1:15631-16563 GCA_001770235.1 Betaproteobacteria bacterium RBG_16_58_11 | reverse complement strand
TGACCGCTCAGGGACTCGCTGAAAGCACCGTTTAGAGTGAAACACTGCACTACCAGCTTGGCATATTATTAAACGATCGCCAGTTCGCGTATCGCGGGATAAACATCATGAGCCTGGAAGATCTACGCCTGTTCGCCCTCAACGCCAGCCGCGAGTTCGGCGACAAGGTGGCGCGGCCGCTGGGGCTGTCCCTCGCCAGCCACGAAGAGCGCGAGTTCGAGGACGGCGAGCACAAGGCCCGGCCGCTGGAAAGCGTCCGTGGCAAGGACGTGTATGTCATCCACTCCCTGCACGGCGAGCCGGGCAACAGCGCCAACGACAAGCTGGTGCGGCTGCTGTTTTTCATCGGCGCGCTGAAGGATGCTGGAGCCCGCCGCGTCACCGCCGTCGCGCCCTACCTGGCCTATGCGCGCAAGGACCGGCGCAGCAAGTCCCGCGACCCGGTCAGCAGCCGCTACGTGGCCCAACTATTCGAGGCCATGGGCACGGACCGGGTGCTGACCCTGGATGTGCATAACCTGGCCGCCTACCAGAACGCCTTTCGCATCCCCGCCGAGCACCTGGAGGCCAAGGGCTTGTTCGTCGCGTATTTGGCGCCCTTGCTCGGCGACGGCGAGGTAGTGGCGGTCTCCCCCGACGCCGGTGGCGTCAAGCGCGCGGAAGCCTTCCGCCAGGCCTTGAGCCGGAAACTCGAGCGGCCCATCGGCGCCGCCTTCATGGAAAAGCACCGCAGCGCCGGCGTCATCTCCGGCGAGGCCGTGGTGGGCGAGGTGGCCGGCAAAACGGCCATCATCATCGACGACCTCATCAGCAGCGGCGCCACCCTGGCGCGGGCGGCGGGCGCCTGCAAGGCGCTGGGCGCAAGCCGGGTCTTTGCCGCCGCCACCCACGGCGTGTTCGTTGGTGAAGCGGGCAAGGTGCTTGCCGGCCCC
>MEQN01000007.1:12801-15613 GCA_001770235.1 Betaproteobacteria bacterium RBG_16_58_11 | reverse complement strand
CACCGACAGCATCCCGCCCTTCCGCCTGCCGCAGCAGCTTCTGCAGAACAAGGTCAAAGTGCTGGAGACAGCACCCCTCTTCGCCGAAGCCATCCGCCGCCTGCACACCGGCGGTTCGTTGGTGGAGTTGATGGAGGATTGATTGCGTCCCACTCCTACGCCCGGGCCTGTTCGATATGCCGCTCGGCCAAGTCCAGATATTCATGGGTGGCGCGAATCCACTTCTCCGGCGGATGACGGCCATCGTCTTGCAGGTGCCAGATGGCCAGCTTGGCGCGCAGCGAGGCCCGGCAACTCTGGTAGAAGTGCAGCAGCGGCGCCGGCCAGCGGTCGCCGCTCGCTTCGCTGTAGGCCGGCAATAGCCACGGGCCGATTTCAGGCATTCCCAGCCGCTCGCACTCCAGTGCCAGATAGCCCAGCTCGTCCAGCGGATCGAGGATGCGGAAATCCCGCTTGAACTCCAGACAGTCGATCACCACCGGTTCGGGCGTCAGGCAAACATGCTGCGGCCGCAAATCGCCGTGGCCTTCGACGATGCGTCCCTGGGCCACCCGCGCATCCAGGAGCGCGGGCTGACGCTGCAGGAATGCCGACTGCGCCTCGGCAATGCGCACCAAGCGCTGCGTGGGCAGGCGGAATTCCGGCCTGCTCAGTTCCTCCAAGTTTTTTGCGATTTCTCCCGCCAGCCGCTGCCGGTATGCCTCCGCGCTCATGCGCTCCTGCACCGAGCCGGCGTAAAAAGCCGCGAGCTTCCGCGCCAATCCGCGCACCTCGCCTTCCGTCACCGCCCGCTGGCGGATCAGGGCATCCAGCATCCGCTCCGCCGGCAGCCGCCGCATCTGCACCAGCCAGTCCAGCGGCCGCCCCTGCCCGCGCAAGTTCAGGCTCCCGTCCGGGCCCAGCATGAGCGGCGCCACCGCCAGATATACCTCTGCCGCCAAGCGCCGGTTGAGCCGCAATTCCTCCTCGCAATCCAGACGCCGGGCCTCCGGGGTGCTGAAATCCAGGTACTCGTAGCGCACCGGTTTCTTCAGCTTGTAGGCGAAGGCATCGGTGAGGAATACCCAGGAGATGTGGGTTTCCACTGCCTCCATCCGAAGGGTAGGCTTGGGGTAACTGCCGGGCTGCTTAAGGAAAGCGACCTTGTCCGCCAGCGAAGGCGCGGCACGCTGCTCGACTTCTCCAGCCATGGCTCAGTGATCCGTGTACGTG
Source organism: Betaproteobacteria bacterium RBG_16_58_11 (assembly GCA_001770235.1). Lineage (GTDB taxonomy): Bacteria > Pseudomonadota > Gammaproteobacteria > Burkholderiales > Thiobacteraceae > RBG-16-58-11. The sequence goes on along the minus strand of MEQN01000007.1, from coordinate 14,401 downwards.
AAATGTTGCATGAACTTCAGAATAGCAAGACGTGCGCGCCCAGGGCGGTAAATTGCACCGCGCAGCGCACCTGTTCTGCAACAGAACTGCTACAGGTCCTCGCAGTCGGCGAGCGCGCTGCACATCTTGGCCAGCGCATCGGTCAGTGCTGCCAGCCGGGGGTAATCCAGCTTTTCCGGCGTGTCTTGCGCGCTGTGGTAATACGGGTTGCGGAAGAACGCGGTATCGGTGCACATGAAGGCGCGATAGCCTTCGCGCCAGAAAGAGAGATGGTCGCTCCATGCCACGCCCGGAATCCAGCCGAAAGTCGCCGTGCTCTCCAACGGAAAATTCGAGTGATCACGAAACGCCCGCGCCGCCCGGCGCATCGCCTGCCGCGAGCGCAAGTTGGAAACGAAGGCGATGAAATTGCCGCGGTCGGGATGGAAATACCGAAACAGCGGCGGATAGGCTTGGCTACCCGGCTCGTCGCGATAGTAGCCCAGCATCTCCAGCGAAATCATCAGCCGGATGTTCTCCTGGCGACTACGCGCCGCGCGCGCATACACCCGGCTGCCCATCTCGCCGAAAAAAAAGAACGGCGGCTCTTCATTCACGAAAGCCACCAGCTTGAGCGTGCGGGCGGGCGCATGACCATGCAACAAGCGCGCGATCTCGATCAACGCGGCCACCGCGCTCGCATTGTCATCCGCCCCCGGGCTGCCATCCACCGTGTCGTAATGCGCCCCCACGACAATGCTTTCATCCGGCCAGCGCTGCCCAGGCAAGACAATCTCGAGGTTGGCGCTTTCCACGCCCTGCACGACATAGGTCTGGCGATTCACGGTGTAGCCGATACCGGCGAATTCGGACTCGATATAGCGCGCGGCGGCATCGAGCGCAGCGGGACGATACACATTCCGCTCGCCGATCTCCCCGGCAAGCATCTGCACGTGTCGCGTTAGATTTGCCGCCAGGCTATCGTTCATCGCTCGTATCGTCCGCCCAATGATTCAGCATAGCGGCGCAGTTCGTCGCCATAGCACCGCATTCAACCCCACCCGAACAGAACCCGCAGCGCAAATCCCGCCAGCCCGAACATCAGGCATGGCGCCCACACATAGCGTATCTCCGAAACAAGCACGCACAGGCCGCGCCTCGACAAAAGCGCAAACAGGCTCAGGGGCGATACCTCGATCACCCGCCACGGCAGGAAGTAGCGCCGGTGCGAGAACGGGCTGAAGAAAGCGATGCCGAGACCGCCATTGGTCAAGCCATCAAGCAGTCCATGAGAAGCCGCGCTAATGAGGAGCACCAGGAACGCGATCGATGGCTGCGCACCCACCTCTGGCGCGAGAAGCGATCCTGCCCCGGCCAGCGCCACGCCGAATGGCAGCGAGTGGGTCAGGCCGCGGTGTCCGAGTGGATGAGTGTAGGGAATCCCCAGCCACAGCCCCACCGCATCGATGTCGGGCAGCACGGCGCAGGCAAGCGCCAATGCCATGAGCCCTGGGGGCGCCAAGCCGGGGCCCAGAGCCGCGGTCAGCGCCAGCGGCACGGCAAGATGGGAAAGGGGGGTCGCCAAGTTCGTTACCTATTGCTTAGGGAAATTAATATTCCC
>MEQN01000007.1:8236-12795 GCA_001770235.1 Betaproteobacteria bacterium RBG_16_58_11 | reverse complement strand
TTGAGAATAACGTTTTCCCTCCCACCTTCTCCCGCCATCAATCACCACAAATCCTTTTTGCTTCAGCCGCATTAATGAATTTCCACGGCAGCGGGAACAGCCCCGGCACGCGCCGCATATAGTTGCGATAGCGTTCACCGTAATAGACCAGTAATTTGCGTTCCTCCAGCCGCGCACCGGCGGTGAAATAAATACTTGCCATCACGGTCGTAATAAACTGCGCCAAATTCATATCGCGCGCCCACAACAGCACCATCGCAAAAAAATACCAGGGATGACGCACAAACCGGTGCAGGGGTGAAATTTGCAGATGCTCCTGATCTTCCGGCGCCGTGATCTGCCCGCGCCATTGCCTTAAACCCAAGAACTCCTGCAAGTCGTAATACCTAAGCGACCAGATAAAACCCAACAGCGCCAGAACACTCAGCGTGCTTGCGGCCGCTTTGCCCATCCCTTGCCATTGCCACACAAGCGGCCAGGGGATGGCGGCCATCATCCAGAAAATAGGCAGCAGCAAGAGAAGCGCCAGTGCATTAAATGTCAGCCGATAAGCCGGCATGAAACCGGGCCAACGCGCGGCAACCCGCCTCTTAACCGGGAGCGACGCCAGCACCGAATGCACAGCAAAATAGAGAAGCCAGGCTGCAACGAGCGAGAGCGTATTGAACCAAGTATCTGTGGGCATAGTGATAAGCATAGCTTTTTTACTGCCTAGCGCTTGAGAGAGTGGTCAAGCCCAGTAACCCATCTAACCGAAATACGGGAAAAATACCAAAATCCCAATCACAGCCGCACCCAACGCCGCGATCAGCACCGCGGCGGCAGCCGCATCCTTGGCCCGGCCGATGCCGGGATGCCGCTCCGGATGCAGCGCATCGGCCAATTGCTCCAGAGCCGTATTAAACGCCTCCGCACTCCACACCAGCACGATGGCCACAACGATCCACAACCACTCTGCCCGGCTCAGCCTGAAATAAACCCCTGCGGCGCAAACGAGGATTGTGACCAGCAAATGCACACGCGCATTGGGTTCCGTGCGCACAAGGAAGGCCATACCTTGCAGGGCGTAAGCAAAGCTTTTCAGGCGGCGGATAAAGGGCTTTTCCATGGTTTGCTGATGCTCCTTGAAAAAAGCTGGTGTGGGCAGGCGGAGGGGCACATGTGAAGTCGGTGACGTTGATGTAGGGAGATGAAGTTGCTGAAACTTTAGGTAAGTCGCAATTTTCGGAGCCTTACGATTCCCATATACACAAGATACAAGACGCGACACCGCGACGTACGCATGCTGCTCAGAAAGTGCTGCCGAAAAAAACACCTTGGAGGCGATGATGTGCGCGCTATCCGTTGATTATTTGCTCTGCGGCGGTGAGCGTTTGCATCGCCTCCGCAAAAGACGCTGGTTCATGCAAGAACATAGGCCGCATCACCGCATAGTCCACCTCTAGCGCGGCAAGCCGGTACGCTGGCGGCACCAGCCTGAAACTCCCATGCTGTGCCAGGTCGTACCTTGCCCATCCGCTTGCAAATACGCGGCTTTTCCACGCCACTACGCGGGCGCACAAAACTTTGTCTGCCAAAAATTCTGCCGCCTGTGGGTGACCGAGCAAGCGCGCAAAATCCACATAATGACGTGCATAGCGATCGGGCATCGGACGCGCTTCCGGTCGATGGTACTCGGCGTGCAAAATCGTCGCCTTTTCCCAAAAGGTACGCGCCAGTTCGAGCGCGGTCACCTCACATCGCCAATCAGCAAATACGGCAGGAAAAACCTCTGCTACCCAGGGCTGGATATTGTGTTTGCCGGCCGGTTGTTGATCGGTCAGCGAACCAAGCTCTAGCTTTACGTTACGCGCAATGTAGTTAATGCTCGCCGCCTGGGTGACTGGGTAGTGAAAGCGTAATACCGGCGACTGTGCTTGTGCGTCCAACTCATAGCGTAACCATGCATCGTTGCCTGGCGAATATCCCAAGGCGGCACGAATCGCCGCCTCAAGTAACGGCGCGATGATGTTTTGGGTTTTCTCGGCGCATAAGTGTTGCATCTCATTCATGGCGGCATCGCGCTGGGTACGGCTGGTCAAGGTGTCGAAAGCATGGGGATCAGCACCGACGAATTCCGGAGATACAGAAATGTCGATGTCCTCCGAAAACCGGTCAATCACACCAAACACCTTTGAGAGCGAGGTGCCACCCTTGAAGACCAGATGGGGCGCCAACTCTGGTTGTGAAAACAAAGCACCCAGCAGCCAACACACCCAAAAATCCTTCTCAATCACCACCGCGCTCACCGCGCGCTGAGTAGCAGCTTGCTCAAAGGCAAGCGCGCGCCGCTCCGGCGCGAACGCCAAAAACTGCTGCGCCGGAATCATGACTTGCGCTTTCGCGCCTGTGGCGCCGCATCCTGCGCCAACTCACGCAACAAGGGGCGCATCCAAGCAGGCGCAAGGTCTAAATCCGCCAACAGCCGCGCGCGCTCGGCAGCAGGCAATGCCTTACGCAAATGCGCCAAGCGTTGCGGCGTGATGTGCGCTTGCCCCAAGCTTTTGAATGCCTGAATCACTAACCCGCTAAGCCGGTTGGCCGCGGCCATGTTGCGCGGCGACGTGCGCTTGAAGGTAATCTGCATTGGCCCGGCATGCACGGATCGGCTGGCGCCATCGGTCAGAAACACAAGCTTGGCCGGCACTTGTTCCGATAATCCAAGCAGGTTTGCCGCGTACACCCCGGCGGGCTGCACCCGCAATTTGTCTTTGCCCACGAGCGCTTTCACCACGGCATCGACTGACGGCCACAAAGGACCCAGCATGTCATCATGCCGTGGCTTGTCGTACAGCCCGCGCGATAAGCGGCGCAAGCCCCCTTGAGCAACCAGGCGCTGCAATGCCTTGTCGATTGCTTCGCGGCTACCCAAGGCCGTAAACAGAGCCGGCGTAAACACCGTGCCGCGCGCGCTGCGCTGCACGCGCCGGGCGATTTGCGCGTCGATACTGGTGGGCGAAATGGCTCGTGGCATGATGGAATAAGACCTGTTTTTGGCAATTATTTGTCCGAAAAATAGCATGTTTTTCGGACAAATAACAAGACAATTTATCCATAAAGATTAATTTATAACAATGAGCTACATTAACACGTTGCGCGATCTACTATATTGATGCTTCGGGCAACCGTCGCCGCCCTGCCGCTAGCCAAAAATTCACGCTCCGACATCACTGCGGCAAGGGGGGGGTGGACGGTACTTGGCGGCCATTTGTCAGACATCTCCCCGGAAGGCGCAGTGCTGGATGTATGCGAACAGCCTGGCTTCGGTGGCTTTCATATCAGTTCTCCCGCAAGCGGGATGTGAGGCGGGCTTAAACTACGCGCCCACTCGCAAACAAGGCCGTAACATTGAGCGGAATGCCGCGCTCGGTTTTCAGGGCGGCAATCTCGGCGAGGTGCTCTTGTTTGAACTGGGCGAGTTGGGTTTCGCTCAGTTGCGCGACCAGGCCGCGAAAGCCGGCATACCAGATCACGCGCCACCAGGCTTCAGCATCGTTGAGCGGGTAGCCGATGTCGTGCCGGTGGATTTGCACATCGCTTAAGCCGGCGCTGGTGTAGAGGGCGTGAAATTTTTCTTCGGTGCTGATGTTCTTCCAGGTGAATGCGGGCGGCTCGACGCCGTAGCCCTGGATGCGCGCCAAAAAAAGATCGATGTTGGGCTCGAACGAGCCTTGGTAGAACGAGCAGGCGACCACTTGCCCGCCGGCTTTTACTTTACTGGCGATGTGTTGCAGCAGGCCTTGCATGTCGGGCAAAAAGAACAGGCCGAACGAGCAATTGGCCGCGTCGAAATGGGCGTTGTCGAAGCCGATGTTTTGCATGTCCATGGGATGCAGTTCGATGTTGTCGAGCGCTTGGCTTTGGGCTCTGGCGCGCGCTTGGGCGAGCATGCCTTCGGATAGGTCGATGCCGGTGACTTTGCCGCGTGGCAGGTGCGGCGCAATGGCGGTGGCGGCGATGCCGGTGCCGGACGCGACATCGAGCAGGTGCTCGTGGCCTTGCAGCTTGAAGATGCGGGGCAGGTGCGCGGCGGCGTGGTGAAAAAATTCCATGCCCGTGGTGCCATAGCCTTCGGCCACGGTGTCGAAGGTTTTTTTGAGTTGGGCTTTGCGTTGCTGCTCGTCCATGGCCGGCTTTCTGGGTGGTTGTCGGTTCGCCCGCTGCACCCAGTATTTTTATTGAACTGCGGAGCGGCTGGGTGGACTAATATTTTAGTTGTTTATGCCGTAAATTATCTTATGGTGAAGTAGATACCCGTCACCGGAGACGGAATTTAAACACGGTAACACCGAGCAAAATGCGCTTTCCAGTCGATCCGCCACAAGCTGTTGGCTTCGCAGAAGACCTGTATGAGATACAGGAAACGGCCGGTATTACGCCTTTGCGCCCGGTGGGCCAGCGTACTCAGCCGCCGCTGATCGTGCGGCCGCGGCGCCAGCCCGTTCCGCCGGCGCAGCAACGCCAAGCCGGCGAAGATACCCGCACCCACGAAGATCGCCGTCAGCGGGAGCGCCGCCAGT
>MEQN01000007.1:7325-8174 GCA_001770235.1 Betaproteobacteria bacterium RBG_16_58_11 | reverse complement strand
GCCCCCGCCCAGCATTGACGAAAAAGCGTAGCCGGCATTAACCATAGCGCTGCTGCATTCGCGCCACTAGATCGCTGATGCGCTCGCGCAGTTTTTTCGGGGCGAGCACTTCTACTTCCGGTCCATGGCGCAGGATATCCATCACCAACTCCCGGTCGTCTGAATACGGTATCGCCAGCAGATAGCTGCCGTCGGGTTCGAATCTGCTTTTTTGCTTGGGGTGCCATTGTTCCTGCGCCACCCAGCGCGCCCGCTCGGCGCTGAATTTGAGTTTGGCCCACTGCACTTTTTTGCCGGAAAAGATGCCGTAACCGGCGCCGAGCACTGCGTCGAGGGTTTTCTCGGAGACGGCCCTGGCCGGGGTTTCCAGCAGGTCGGCTTTGATGATGGCATCGACGGCAAAGCTGCGCAGCTCGCGCCGCAGGTGGCACCAGGCATCCAGATACCAGTTTTCTCGGTAGTGCACCAAGCGCTGCGGGGAGATTTCACGCTCGGTGATTTCATTCTTGCCGCGCGCGCGATAGGTGATGAGCAGCCGCTTGCGTTGCAGCAGGGCCGAGCCGACTTTTTCAAAATGGTGCAACTGCATGCGGCGCGCACCCGCGCCGATGATGCGCACGCGCTTGCGGATTTCTTCTCCCGTATTGTCGGCGCTGCCGAGCAGACCATTCAAGCGCGCCATCATGGGCTGGATGTGCGGGCCGAGCAGGCCGCTTTGATCGAGCGTGGCGAGCAAGTGCTGCATGGTGAGCAGCGCGTGGATCTCGGAAGCGTTGAACCACAAGCCGGGCAGTTCGAATTGGCTGCCGGCGGGCGCGCTGTCCTTTTCGTAGCGATAGCCGCCCGCCT
>MEQN01000007.1:7145-7254 GCA_001770235.1 Betaproteobacteria bacterium RBG_16_58_11 | reverse complement strand
GAAACCTCCAGCGACTCGCGCAGGGTGTCGAAGCTAGCCACCCTGCGATCCGAGATGAGCTGGTCGATTTTGTAGAAGCGTTCGGTGCGGTCCAAAGTGGTCTCCTTTT
>MEQN01000007.1:4326-7113 GCA_001770235.1 Betaproteobacteria bacterium RBG_16_58_11 | reverse complement strand
AACTCTCTTTGATATCTCCCCTCTCCCACTTGTGGGAGAGGGGCCGGGGGAGAGGGTGAAATCTATCATAAACACTGGCTCACGTCATGAGCTAGTACCCCCCGTATTGTGGCATCTCATCAACCAGGAGGTGAACCATGAAACTCGGCAAAATCACTACCTATGCTCTGGCCCGCATGAAACAGCGCGGGATTTCGCTCGCCACGCTGCGTTATCTGCTCGCCCATGGGCGGGTCGAGCGCAAATGTGATGGCGCGCGTTTGGTCTATTTGGAGAACACGCCGCCCTGCCCCGCGCGTGCCGGCGCACCCGGCCGCACTTTGTACGCGCTGGTGGATCGCGAGGGCGAGGTCATTACGGTGGAGCGCCGAGTTCGGCGCGATATCAATCACGGCGCTTTGCACTAATGATCGCCATGCCGATGCTGACCAACCGGTGCCACCTCATGCAACCGCCTAGAACCTACGCCTGGGAGTGGGATTTTTACGATGCGCTGGCCGCCTTTTTGCGTATCGCCGATTATGCGCAGCGGCATCGGTCAAGCGCGCTCGCTCCCTGGCTGCCGCGCGCACAGGGATATTTAAACGTGGCTTTTAAGCACATGCCGGGGCTAGGCGAATATGACTTTTGCGAGGCGGCCACCACGCGCGAGTTGGCGCTGCAGTTGCGTTCTGCGCATTTGCTGCGCAAATCAGCGGTGCTGAGCGGCATGTGGCTCAAAACGCAGTTGGTGGTGGAATGCGGCAAGCTGTTCGAGCAGCCCGGATTTGAGAAGCTGCGGGAACAATTGCCGGGGGAGATGAAGATTATTGCGCTGGTTGCTAAGTCGCGGGGGGCGACACATTGAGCCGCTTAACCTAAAAATGACGTTTCACCACGGAGGACACAGAGGGCACAGAGGTTCTTTTCAATACCCCCTTGAGGCGTAAAAATAATACCAAGTCATGCTGCCTGAGCCACCTACTGGGTAAATGTATTGGTTGCGCTACGTATTTGAATTACTCCGTGTACTCCGCGTCCTCCGTGGTGCAATCGTTTTTTCTAAGCTTAAGGCAACTTCCCCGCCAGCAAGCTGGAGAGCGGCTGAGGCGGCTTTATCCAATCGCCTTGCACATAATCGACCTGGATGGCTTTGAGGTGCTCCATGATCTGTTCCGATTCGACGAATTCGGCGATGGTTTTCAGGCCCATCACGTGGCCGATGTGGTTGATGGATTCAACCATGGCGCGGTCCATAGGATCGGTTTCCATGTCCTTGACGAAGGCGCCGTCGATTTTGAGGTAATCCACTGGCAGATTCTTCAGGTAGGTGAAAGACGACAAACCGCTGCCGAAATCGTCGAGCGAAAATTTACAGCCTTTCGCTTTCAGCACGCGAATGAATTCGATCGCCTCGGTCAGGTTGGTGATGGCCGCCGTTTCGGTGATCTCGAAGCAGATCGATGGATACGGCACCTGGTTGATTGTGAACTGGCGTTCGACGAAATCGAGAAAATGCTCGTCGCACAAAGTGTGGCCGGACAAATTCACGGTGCAAATCGATTTACCGCCGCCCGACACAACGGGAAACAACTGGTGGAACGTGGAAAACGCGGCGCTGATCACCCAGCGATCGATCGAGGTCATGAGGTTGTAGCGCTCGGCGGCGGGAATGAAGGCCATCGGCAAGATCATTTGCCCATTATCGTCGATCATGCGCAGCAGCATTTCGTAGTGCACATCCGCATCCGGGCTGGGGAATAAGGGCATGATCGGCTGCACGAACAGGCGCAGCCGGTTTTCTTCCATGGCGCGGGTAATGCGGCCCACCCACTGCATCTCGCCGCGCCGGCGCACCAGCTCGATATCTTCTTCCACATACACATGCACGCGGTTGCGGCCGCGATCTTTCGCGGCGTAGCAGGCGGCGTCGGCGGAACTGAACAGTGTGGACAGACTCTCGCTCTCGGCGGTGATCGCCACCAGCCCGATACTGACGCCGATCACGAATGGCTTGTCGTGCCACACGAAGCGAAACTCTTTCACCATCTGCCGCAGCACCTCGGCGATGGGCTGCGCCTGCTCCAGGCTGCAATTTTCCAGCAGCACGCCGAATTCATCGCCGCCCAGGCGCGCCAGCGTATCGCGGTCGCGCAGCTTGCCTTGCAGCAGCACCGCGAGCTGGCGCAGCAGCTCATCGCCCGCCACATGGCCGCTGGTGTCGTTCACCACTTTGAATTGATCCAGATCGAGATAGCACAAGGTGTGCGTCTGATGCTGCTCGCGCGCGCCGGTCAAGGCGCGCTCCACGCGCAGCTCGAATTCGCGCCGGTTGGGCAAGCCGGTCAGCGTGTCATGCGCGGCTTGATAGGACAGGCGCGAAGTCGCCTCCGCGATTTTGTCCTGCAAATTATCGCGTGACAGCTTCAAGGTCGTGGCCATGTTGTTGATGCCCTGCTCCAACACTTGCAGCTCGCCCGCGGAGTCTTCCGCCACCCGCACATCCAGATTGCCCTCACCGATCTGCCGCACGGCGCGGGATAAGCGCTGTATCGGGCGCGTCACTTCCCGGCTCATGCGAAACGCGAATAGCCCGCTCCCCGCCAAGCCGAGCAGCATAATCACCAGGCCATTGCGGATGAGATCGTTCTTGCGGCGCACGGTGCCGGCGCGGCTCATTTCCACATACACGCGGCCGACGCTGCGCACGCGCGGCGCTTCGCCGGCGCCGGCGATTGCGCCGTGCAGGCTGCCGGCTACATCTTCCAATTCGATTTGGCTCAATCGCACCGGCGCGCTGAAGGTCAG
>MEQN01000007.1:3701-4309 GCA_001770235.1 Betaproteobacteria bacterium RBG_16_58_11 | reverse complement strand
ATCCGGCGTGGGCGTCCGCCACATGCGGCAAGCGGCTGGGTTTGCCGCTCGTCGCCAGGATGTCGCCATTGATATCGGTGATCACCACCCAATTGATGTCGGCCTCCTTCAACGCGGCATCGGTCAGGCGCTGCAGGATGTCGCGATTGCCGGCGAATACGCCGTATTCGCCGGCCGGCGCGAGTTGACGCGCGATCGCCAAGCCGCGCTCGCGCAGCGATTGCTCCAGATCGGTGATGCGGCTGTTGACGAAATGTATTGCCAACACCGCCGCGATCAAGGCCGCCGGCGCGAGCGCGAGAAATAAAACTTTGCCTTTAATGCCCCAGTTTTTCATGTTAATCGCGCTCCGTTCCTGCTTTGATTTGCTCTAACAACGCCGCTTCGCTCTCGATGCTCAGGCCGAGCGAGCGCGCCACTTGATAGTTCACGCTGACTGAAAAATATTTTGGATATTGCGCGGGCGGCAGCGCCAGCGTCTTAGCTTGAGCCAGGCGCACCAGCAGCTCCGCCGCTTGCTGTCCGATCTGCGCCGGGGTGGAATACACCGCCGCCAGCGCGCCCGCGCTGACATAGGATTTGGAATAGGCGACCACCGGATCTTGCGC
>MEQN01000007.1:1144-3647 GCA_001770235.1 Betaproteobacteria bacterium RBG_16_58_11 | reverse complement strand
ATCGGGCAACACCAGGAGCGTATCGCTCTCGGCCAGCACGCGCTTCAAGGCAGGCAGCAACTCTTCCGCGCTCGCGACCCGCTCCGTTTCCAGTGACAAGCCCTGCTCGCGCGCCGCCGCTTGCAAGGCGCGCAAGGAATCGGACGACTCCGGCCCGAGCAGCACCCCCACGCGCTTGCGCCCCGGCAGCGCATGCCGGATCAGCGCCATGCGCCGCACAGCCGGTTGATCAAGATAGAGCGCGGAGAAGGTGCGCGGTTCGAGCGCCGGGTGCTCCTTGGCGATTTGGTCGATTGCGGATTTCGGCGCCAATACACTGAAGACCGGTGCGCGCAGCTTGAGCCTGGCGACGGCCTCGACGGCGCGCACGCCGACCGGCACCACCAAATCGGCGGCGTCGAGCGCGCTATCCCCCATTTGCAGCGACTGCGCCTGAATCACGCGCAGTGCCGGCGCCGCATTCCCCAGGCTGGCGAAGCCGGCGCGAATCCGCTCCGCGACCTCTTGATACGGGGCGCTGTCCTCGCTCAGCACGATGACGAACGAAGCCGCCATCGCATTGACCCCGAGCGCCATCCCCAAGGTAAAACACAGCCCGATGAGACAACATCGAAACCTGGGCAACAAACCAAATAGCATGGATTATTGCCCCAAGCGGAAGGTGACCCAGCTTCGGGTATCGAACTGATTGTCGATGCGGAAATCGGAATAGGGTTTAAAGGCGTTCTGTATCACCAACGCCAGTTCCGCCGGCTGCCCCGCGAGCTTGAAGCTTTTGGCGAGACGGAAATCGTAGCGCTGGTAAGGCTTCAGCGGCGTACCGTCGCCGAGCGGCTCCATGGCGGTCACGCGGTAATAACCCGCGCTGACCTGCACCCCCCACGGCATATCCTGGGACGCCAGCACGCTGTACATGTGATGCGGCGTGGATTGGCGCAGCCCAACATTATCCGTTTGGATATGCGAGTAGGCATGCGAGAACCAGACGCGCGTGGTTTCACCGCGCCAGCGGGCCTGGGTTTCAACCCCCCTCAGCGTGGCCTGATCTTTATTGCTGAAAACATAGTAGTTGGTATTGTAGATGGAGCGCAGCTTCGTCGTGTCGATCAAGTCATCCAGGCTGTCGTGATAGGCGCGCACATCGAAAGCAAGCCGATATTCCGGCGCTTCGAACAGATAGGCAAGCTCCCGGCTGATGATCCGCTCCGGCGCCAAGCCGCCGGGCGTGTGGTATTCCGGAATGGTGACCAAGCCGAGCCCCACCACCGGCAAGGTCAAGTTGTAATTGCCCCGCTCTTCCAGCATGGTCGGCGTGCGCAATGCCTGGGAATAGCCCAGGCGCAGTGTCTGCCGGCGCGTGAGGTGATAGTTCACCGCGACGCGCGGCGAGATATCGCTGCCGGTAATCGAGTTGTGCTCCCACATCGCGCCGGCATTCAAAATCAGATCCGGCGTCGCATGCCACTCCACATTGCCGAAGCCGCGCAATAAGCGCGAGCGTTCGGTTTTATCGGAGCCGAGATAGAGCGGAGAATAAATCTGGTCGAGGCGCGCGCTGCCGCCCCATACCACGCGCAGGTTCCCGGCGAGCGGCTGGGTGCGCTGGGCTTCCACCTCCCAACGCTCGGCGCGGGTGTTGTGGACGATATTCGTCGACAGGACGTTAAATATCCCCTCGATAAAGGGATCGGTAACCGTCGTTTCCCGCGTGCGCATGGCGGTGTGATAGAGCTGCACCGACATTTCATCATCGGGCGCCGACACGCGCTGCCAGCGCAATTGCATGAAATAGTTCGACACATCCTGGTCGCGCGGCGTATCCACGGGGTTAGGCACGTAGCCGTGCTCCTGCACGCCCAAGCTCGCGCCGCCCTGCAGTTGCAAACTATCCGTGGCATTCAAACGCCGGTCGGCGCGTCCGGTCAGCGTGGATAATCGTTTGCTGTCGGGCCGGTTGGCGAAGCCGTCATCGTTGTGATAACCGGCGGTGAGGCGATAATCAAAAGCCCCGGCCTTACCCCCGTGGCGCGCGGTGACGTCGCCGACGCCATTGCCGCCGTTGCTCAGGCTGAGCAAGGCGCCGGCGTCCTCCGCCGCATGCCGGGTAATGATGTTGACCACACCGAGAAAAGAATTCGCCCCGAAAGAAGCGGCATTCGGGCCGCGCACCACCTCAATGCGCTCGATGTCATCCAACTCGAGCGGCAGGCTGGTCCAGGGAACTTGTCCGAATAAGGGGGTGTAAACCGAGCGGCCATCCACCAACACTTGCGTCCGGCCGAAATAACGATTCGGCAAACCATGGCTCACCACCGGCTCGCCGCCGTTGTAGTTGCCCACATAAAATCCCGGCGCCAAGCGCAGCACGTCCGCCAACTCGCGGAAACCGCTGGCGCGAATCATTTCCCGATCGATAATCGTCGTGGCCGACGGCGCCTCCGACACCGGCTGCGCCAGGCGCGAGACCGACAACACAATCGGCACTTCGCCCAGAAAATCCTGC
>MEQN01000007.1:759-1046 GCA_001770235.1 Betaproteobacteria bacterium RBG_16_58_11 | reverse complement strand
CCCTTGTCTGCGTGGTGCTGCTCAGTACGGCAGGGTTATCCTGCTTCTGCTTGATTCCAAATACATGCGCCCTTGCTTTCCTTGTCGATATCGGCGAGCAAGGCGGCATGTGCCGCCAGCTCTTCCTCGCTCGCTCGCACTACCCGCAGGGGTATCTTGGGCAGCGCGCCTGACGCATCCGTTTCTATTTCGGCCGGCTCGTTCATATCGATCAACAAGCTGTCTTGGCCGCGCGTCATGGCGATATACACATCGGCCAACAATTCCGCGTCGAGCAGCGCGCCGTG
>MEQN01000007.1:305-651 GCA_001770235.1 Betaproteobacteria bacterium RBG_16_58_11 | reverse complement strand
GGCGCACACGCTGTCGATCGCCGCTTGGCTTATCAGGGACAACTCATGGTTGAGAAAACCCACATCGAACGGCGCGTTATGAATGATCAATTCGCCGCCCTGAACAAAATCCAGGAATTCCTGCGCCACATCGGCGAACTTGGGCTTGTCCTGCAAAAACTCGATGCTGATGCCGTGCACCTGCTGCGCCCCGGCATCGATCTCGCGTTCCGGATTCAAGTAACAGTGAAAGTGATTGCCGGTGAGCCGCCGGTTCACCATCTCCACCGCGGCGACTTCGATAATGCGATGGCCCAGCGCGGGGCTTAAGCCGGTGGTTTCGGTGTCGAGAAAGATTTGACGCATG
>MEQN01000007.1:0-254 GCA_001770235.1 Betaproteobacteria bacterium RBG_16_58_11 | reverse complement strand
CGGGGAAAACAATCTGTCTGGCCTTCCCCGTGAACCCCGTGCCCCCGTGGTAAAGATTTAAATTCCCTGCCCCTCGCAGCCCTTGTTGGCCAAGGCATCCGCGCGTTCGTTGCCGTCGTGGCCGGCATGGCCTTTGACCCAGATCCATTCGATGTGGTGTTGCGCGGCGAGTTGATCCAGCTCGCGCCACAGGTCTTCGTTCTTGACCGGCTTTTTATCGGCGGTTTTCCAGCCGCGTTTTTTCCAGTTGATGA
>MEQN01000006.1:16974-17282 GCA_001770235.1 Betaproteobacteria bacterium RBG_16_58_11 | reverse complement strand
AAACCTCTCCAGCCAGAAGTTTTGCAGTTTTTCCTTCCTTCTGGCCTTCCGCAATTTTTTCGAATACGGCTATGATATTTTGTCTAGTCACGGCACGAATTTTTTTGTTGCCTATCGAGGACAAAGACAGGCGATCAAGTCGATATTTAACTTGATTAGCACTACGTTTCCCCGCAACATTTCTTTTAAAAAAACGATCCGCCGCTTCAGCAACTGTAGGTTGCGCTAACTCAGCTTCTAGCTTTGCCCGCTCTGCCGCTTTGATCTCGTCTCGATCTGCGGCAGGGTTATGACCTGCACGGCGAAGC
>MEQN01000006.1:7903-16914 GCA_001770235.1 Betaproteobacteria bacterium RBG_16_58_11 | reverse complement strand
CAAAAGACCGTTTAAATCTTGGGATTTCCCACCCTTGCCATCATAATTACCAATGGTTACCTTCCGGCGTTTACCTTTGACAAGGTAGTCGATCATCCAGGATCGTGTGCCGCCTGGCTGGATTACCAACCAAAGACCATACCCATCGCCGAGCAGGATGTTGCCGGTCGGTTTTGGTTTGGTGGTCGCGCATGCGCGATCTGTTAGCTTTGCCATATATTGTTCGTGTGTAAAAAACGTGTGAAATCGAGTGTGAATTTAAGTGAAATTATGTCAAATTTTATGGGACGATACAAGACATGAGTTTAAATAATATTCTTATTAATCAATGTTTAAAAAGACAATTTCGGACTTCTTGGGACTGGTTATGCGTTACTGGCTAATGAAATCCGAGCCGTCCGATGTCAGCATCGATGATTTGGCCAAGCTGCCGAATCAATCGGTGGCCTGGTATGGCGTGCGCAATTATCAGGCGCGCAATTTCATGCGCGATCAGATGAAAGTGGGCGACAAGGTGTTTTTCTATCACTCGAATTGCGAAGAGCCGGGCATTGCCGGCCTCGCCGTGGTGAGTTCCCTCGCCTATCCGGATGAAACCCAATTCGATCCAAAAAATCATTACTTCGACCCCAAAGCCACGCGCGAAACCCCGCGCTGGTTTAACGTCGATGTGAAACTGGTGAAAAAAATCCGGCTGCTGCCGATCAAGGAAATGCGCGAGCATCCCGAGTTAGCGAATATGCGCACGCTGCAAAAGGGCAACCGACTCTCCATCACGCCGGTGGATCCCAAAGAGTGGGCTTTCATCGAGTCCATTTTGTAATGGATTCCATCCATGCTTGAATGGGCGGCGTATCTCGCGCTGGGGCTATTCGCCGGCTTTGTCGCGGGGCTCTTGGGCGTGGGCGGCGGCCTGATCATCGTGCCGGTGTTGACCTTCATCTTCGCCGCGCAGCATTTCCCCGATCAATATGTGATTCACTTAGCACTCGGGACTTCGCTGGCCAGCATCATTTTCACCTCCATCTCCAGCCTGCGCGCGCATCATGCCCACGGCGCGGTGAATTGGAAAATATGGCGCGAAGTCACACCGGGAATCGTGACCGGCACCCTGCTGGGGAGCGTGCTGGCGGCCTATCTCTCGGCGTATTTTCTCAAAGCGTTTTTTGTCGTATTCGTGTTTTATGTCGGCACCCAAATGTTGCTGGACATCAAACCCAAACCTTCGCGCGAGTTGCCGGGGCTGCCCGGCATGTTTGCCGCCGGCAATGTGATCGGCGCGGTATCGAGTTTGGTCGGCATCGGCGGCGGCACGCTGTCGGTGCCGTTCATGACTTGGTGCAATATCAAATTGCATCAGGCGATCGGCACCTCGGCCGCCATCGGCCTGCCCATCGCGGTGGCGGGCGCGGTGGGGTATATCGCGAATGGGCTGAACGTGAGCGACTTGCCGCCGCACAGCTTGGGCTTCGTCTACTTGCCGGCCTTGGCCGCCATCGTCGCGGCGAGCGTCTTGACCGCGCCGCTGGGCGCCAAAGCCGCGCACCGCTTGCCGGTCGCGAAACTGAAACGCATTTTTGCAATCCTTCTCTATACTTTGGGTATTCGAATGTTGATTAGTCTGTTCTAACAAAGGAGAAAAACATGCGTTTTATTCTTTTCTTGTCATTGCTGTGTTCGCAACTCGCATTTGCCGGCGCGGATTATGCGCGCGAAAAGAAATGGGCGGATGAAATCACCCCCGGCATCGTCGTGGGCGATGCAATTTATTTGGAAGCTAAAGGGCATAAATTCCTCACCCTCTATACCGAAACGGCCAACGCCAAAGCAGGCTTGGTCATCGTGCACGGCATCGGCGTACATCCGGAACACGGCTTGATCGGCGTACTGCGCAGCCGCTTGGCCGATGAGGGCTATACCACGCTCTCGATCCAGATGCCTGTTTTGGCGGTGGAGGCGCAATCGGATGCGTATCGCCCGCTCATGCCGGAAGCAGTGGAGCGCATCAAAGCGGCGGTGAGTTTTTTGCAAAGCAAGGGCCACAAAAAAATCGCTGTCGTCTCGCACAGCTTGGGTTCGCGCATGAGTCATGCCTATTTCAAGGCCAATGCGGATACGCCGGCCGCGGCATGGGTGGCGATCGGCATGGCGGATGATAGCTATGCCGGCATCAACGCGCCGATTTATGATCTATATGGGGAGAAAGACAATCCGCCCGTGCGCAAGAATGCGAAGAAGCGCGCAGACACTTTAAAAGGCAAAGCCGCTTCCCGGCAAACCCGCGCGCCGAATGCGGATCACTTCTTTACCGGCCAGGATGATGCGCTGGTGAAATACGTGAAGGACTATTTGGATAAGGCGATGTGAAGCGGGCGGCGATGAGAGGAATCAGGCGTCAATGGCGCTTGCTTAAGCGGTTCCATAATTGATGTAGGGTGGGTTAGGCGCGCAGTTTGTGCCGTAACCCACCAGATGTGCCGCCAGGCACGCATTAAAAAATGCCTTGTGTTGCTACGCAACGCTTGGTGGGTTACGCAAAAAACGCTAACCCACCCTACATTTGGTCTAAGTAAGCGCCATTCGAATCAGGCATAGCTTTTCTGCTCTTTGCGCCGCCCGGGTTTTTTCTTCAGCACGACCACCCCTTTCACCGCATCGGGGCCGGTGATTTTTAGTGTCGGGTATTTCGGATTGAGCGCTTTGAGCAACCACTCGCCATCGATGATCTGCAACTGGCGGAAATAAAACTCCTCTTCGATCTTGGCCACCACGAATGAGCCGTCATGCGCCAAGCCTTCCGGCTCGCACACGATGATGTCGCGGTGCTGAAACTCCGGCTCCATCACATCGTCGAGCACCATCAGCGCGAACGGCTCGGCGTCATCGCAACTGCTGCCGGCGGGGGTGTCGGGTTGGATCGGGATGGTTTTACGTTGGGTCATATTGAAATTATACTTCAAGCTTTAACGTGAAACTCGCGAAGCGAGCCTGTGTCCCTCTCTCCCGCTTGCGGGAGAGAGTTAGGAGAGAGGGAAACGGTCATGGCGAGTTTCATTTTCGGGGGTGGCCATTGCCATGACCGTTAGCCGCGGAGATCACGGCGCACACTGAGCAGGTTTAAAATGCAACGGTAGCCTGCCTTGGCTGAAAGATTGCCGCCAATCAGGTTTGTTTTTTCCAGAAAATTCAAATGCAAAGAGAAATCCAATCATGTCCACGCCAATGACGTATTACCCCCTTTTCTCCCCTTCGGACGCGCCGGCGGTTTCGCCCATCGTGGGCAAGCGGGTGGAGCTGCAACTGCTCACCACCTTGAAGTGCAATCTGAAATGCACTTATTGTTCGCTCGGGGTGGGCGATATGGTCGGCTCCCAAGGCAAGGTTTCCTATACCTTGGATGCGCTGGATGCCTTCATCGCGAAGCATCTCGCCGAGCACGAGGTGTATGTCACTTTCTACGGCGGCGAGCCGACCTTGAATCTCGGTTTCATACGAGAAGTCATGGCGCGTTATCCCGCTTTCCGCTTCCAGCTTCAGACCAACGGCACGCTGCTGGACGACTTGCCGGAGAGCGTTCTCGCAAAGCTATCCAATATTCTGCTTTCCATAGACGGCGGCGAGACGATTACCGACGGCTTTCGGGGGCGCGGCGTGTACCGGCAGGTGATCAAGAATACGCAGGCGGTGCGTGACCGGATGGCGGGCGCCCTCACGGCGCGCGTGACTTGGAGCAGCGAGGAAACTTCATTCGAGGAACTGGACGAGCTGGCGAATACTTTCGATTATGTGTATTTCCAATTCGTCGCCGGGGAGGGCACTTATTCCCCCGCCGCGATGGAGAAGAAAAAAGCCGTGATCACGCGGCTGGTGGACAAATTCTTTTCCAGCGATGTTTTGTACCCCATCATTCCCATCATGGGGATCGTGCGCAACAAGGTATTGCCCTCGCGGGCGACCGAGCTTTATCACGGCAAAACCCAATGCCGGGTGTCCACGCATATTCTCAACGTGATGCCGGATGGCAAAATTTTTCCCTGCCCCGACATGATGTATGTGCCCGAGATGTTGCAAGGCGATGTGCTGGCGAATTGGCTCAAACCCAGCCCGCTGCAGCCGCACGCCAGCATGCCGTGCGGGACGTGCGAGGCGCAGGCATGGTGCAGGGGGAATTGCTTGAAAAACCTCTACCTCGCTTACGTGAAAGGCGACGACCACTACCGCAGCAAGGTCGTCGAGCCGATCTGCGAGCTGGTCAGGTTCTTGGGCAGGGAAGTGGATCGTCACGATCCTCACGCTTGGTACGCGAAAGCCCCGCTGGGCGTGCAGAAGACCTTGCGCGATTGCGAGGTCTATGAGTATGTGGAAATCATGCCGTGAGGAGGCGTTTTGCCTCAGCCGGTAATGCGCTTCAACGCTTCCTGATATTTCTCGCTGGTCTTCGCGATCACTTCCGGCGGCAGCTTGGGCGCGGGCGGTTTTTTATCCCACTTGATCGATTCCAGATAATCGCGCACATATTGCTTGTCGAAGCTGGGCGGGTTGCTGCCCGGCCGGTACTGATCCGCCGGCCAAAAGCGTGAGGAATCCGGGGTGAGCGCTTCGTCGATCAGATACAGCTTGCCTGCATCGTCCTGGCCGAATTCAAATTTGGTGTCGGCGATGATAATGCCCTTGGTGGCGGCATAGTCGGCGGCGGTTTGGTACAAGGCAATCGCCGCGTCGCGCACTTGTTGCGCGAGGGATTGGCCGATCAGTTTCACGGTTTGCTCGAAGCTGATGTTCTCGTCGTGCTGCCCGATCTCGGCTTTGGTCGAGGGCGTGAACAGCGGTTGCGGCAGGCGGTCGGCCTCGCGCAGCCCGGCAGGCAGGGCAATGCCGCACACGCTGCCGTCGCGCTGATATTCCTTCCAGCCCGAACCCACCAGATAGCCGCGCACGATGGCTTCGATCGGCAGCGGCTTCAGTTTTTTGACTACGAGCGCGCGGCCTTTTACCTGCGATGCTTCTTCTGGTTTGACTACTGATTCCGGCGCATCGCCGGTGAATTGATTGGGCAGAATGTGTTTCAATTTCTCGAACCAGAAATTGGACACGGCAGTCAAGACGAAGCCCTTGGACGGGATCGGGTCTTGCATCACCACGTCGAAGGCGGAGAGGCGGTCGGTGGTGATGATCAGCAAGCGCTGCGCATCCACCTCGTAGATGTCGCGCACTTTGCCGCGGTTGAGCAGCTTCAGGCTTTTGATATCGGATTGGAACAAAGCTTGGCTCATGTAAAGCCTCGAATGAAAGGGGGAAAGGGGAAGCGCTATTTTCGCCGAAAAGTACGGTATCTCCAAACTTGTTCGGCAGCGGGTGGGTTTTGTAGCGCCGGCATCTTGCCGGCAATCACCAGCGGGAATGCCGGCAGGGATGCCGGCGCTACGTTTATTTTGTGAGCGCGATGAATAGCTGCGGCAGGCGTTCCGGCAGGCGTTGGATGTTGTCGATCACGGTGTACTGCTTGCCGAAGATGTCGGCCACGTATTCATCCGCTTTGGGATCAAGGTTAATGCAGTAGGTGTAGATGCCTTGTTGATCCAGTTCCTTTACTGCTTGGCGCGCATCTTCGATCAGCAGGCGTTCGTCCTTGGTATCCACGTCGGAGGGTTCGCCGTCGGTCAGAATCAGCATCAGTTTCTTGTCGGCTTTTTGCGCCTGCAAATAATGCGCGGCGTGGCGCATGGCCGCTCCCATGCGGGTGGAGTAGGCCGCCTCCATCGCGGCCAGCCGCCCTTTGACTTCATCGTCCCAGCGCTCGCTGTAGCCCTTGATGTGCAGATAGCGCACATCGTGCCGGGTGTTGGAGTGGAAGCCGCCGATGGCGAACGGGTCGCCCAGTTTATCCACCGCCCAAGCCAAGAGCGACACCGCTTCCTGGCTCAGTTCCAGAATGGTCTGCCCACTTGCATCGCCTGGGCCCGAAGCTTTTTCATTCAGCGATTCGGACAAATCCAGCAGCAGCATGACGGCGATGTCGCGGCCACTAGTCTTGTGGCTCATGTTGATGCGCGGGTCGGGCGTCGCGCCGCTCTTGTAATCGATGAGTGAGCGCAGCGCTACATCCAGATCCAGCTCGCTGCCTTCTTCCTGGTAGCGGATGCGCACTTTGTCTTGCGGCTTCAACAAATCCAGCATGCGCTTCAGGCGCTTGGCCAAGGCGGCATGCTTGATCAGCAGTTGGTCGATATGCGCAGGATTGCCCTTGGGATGCAAGGCCTCATACACGCTGACCCAATCCGGGCGGTAGGTCTGGCTGTTGTAATCCCATTCCGCGTAATGGCGCGGCGGCAGACCGGTGATTTCTTCAAGCTCGATCTTGCGCTGCTGGTCGAAGGCTTCTTCTTCGTCGCCTTCCTCGATGAATTTCCACATCTGGCGGTTGTCGTCGCGGTAATCCACTTCGGTATCCTTGAAGTGGATCTTCGGCAACTGATCGCTTTGCCGGCGCGTCTTGGCGCCGAAGGCGACGGCCAGTTCGGCCATGGCCTGCGTGCTGGATTCTCCTTGCGCCATCAAGGCGTGGAAGCGCTGTGCAAATTCGATAATGTGCGGGGTTTTGTAGGTATGGTTCGGATCAAGGATGGCGCGCGACAACATGGCCAGGCGATGCCGCACCGCCGATTCCTTTTCCGGGTCGCAGGCGTCTTCCGCGGGGGCCGGGTGCAAGGCCATGAAGATGCGGCGCAAGCCGGGGTACTGCCGCATGGCGAGATACTCAACCCGCGAGTCTTCCAGAAACTCGATGGTCATGCGCTGGAACGGGCTGTAGTTGTCGGCAAAGATCGCCGTGGTCCAGCGCCGGTGGCCGACGATGTGCGCGAGCACGGCGCGGTAGCGGTCGATGCCCGCCACGCCATTTCTATCATCGAAGACATCCGGCAGGCGGATGCCGAGTTTGTCGTAGTAGGGAATCGGTTTGCGCAGCTCGTCGAATTTGAGCGAGTACGGCACGAAGCGGGCATCTTCCCGCCACAGGCCACGCAGATACAGATCCAGCTTGCGTTCGTTGTCGACCAGCAGCGTGCCGTGACGTTCTTTTTGCAGCATGGCGCGGCTGTCCGCCGATTGCAGGCTGAAATAATCCCGCTGCCGTTCGGGGTGATCGCCGTAGTTGCGGATGCCGTATTCCACCCAGTTTTTCAGGCCGGCGATGGAGACTTGATTCAACAAATAGGGCGATTGCTTGAAAAATTCCGGCAGACCGGGGCTGGCGAAAGTGGTGTGAATGCCATGAATCGAGCCGGTGGTGCGCTCCATGAAAGCCAGCGCCAGATCCATATAATCCTGCATCTGCTCCTGCGAATGCAGCCGACGCGACGTGGCGGCCAGCGATTGCAGAAACGGCACGATGGCGCGGCCATTGGGCGATTTCCACATCTTGCGAATGAAATCCGCAATGGCCGGCAAGGCCGACTCGCCCAGCGTGGTCGCGATCGACGGCCACTCTTCCAGAAAAATCAGCACCGGCTCGACCCCGCGCCCCATCTTGCACAGAAAGTGCGCGTACTCCAGATAGGCATCGATGCCCTCCCTGGATAGCACCGACAAGGCCTCGGCCATGCAGTCCTCGAACACCTCGGCCACCTGCGGGAAGCCGCAGCCAAGCTGCTCGCGGTAAGCCTTCATTAGGGGGTGTTCGTATTCGGTGGGTGCTTCAGACACGCTTGCAGGCCCTAGGCGAATGTCGCGTCGATGGCGTGGTCCAGCGTGTCGCGGATATCCGCGTCGTCGGTGATCGGGCGCACCAGCGCCATGCGGCAGGCATCGCGCGGCTCAACGCCGCCTTTGATCAGGGTGGCTGCGTACACCAAGAGCCGTGTGGAAATGCCTTCGTCCAGGCCGTGGCCTTTGAGGTTGCGCGCGGTCGCGCCGATCTTCACCAGCTTTGCGGCCAGTGCCTCGTCCGTGCCGGTTTCCTTGGCCACGATGCCGGTTTCCAGTTGCGCATCGGGATAGTCGAACTCGAATGCGGTGAAGCGCTGCTTGGTGGATTGTTTCAAATCCTTCAGCAGGCTCTGGTAGCCGGGGTTGTAGGAAATCACCATCTGGAAATCCGCATGCGCTTCGATCAGCTCGCCTTTTTTATCCAGCGGCAGGGTGCGCCGATGATCGGTCAGCGGGTGGATCACCACCGTGGTGTCCTGGCGTGCTTCGACGATTTCGTCCAGATAGCAAATCGCGCCGATGCGCGCGGCCGTGGTCAGTGGGCCATCCAGCCAGCGCGTGCCATTGGCTTCGAGGATATAGCGGCCGACCAGATCGGAGGCCGTCATGTCTTCGTTGCAGGCCACGGTGATCAGCGGCTTGTTTAGCTTCCAAGCCATGTATTCGACAAAGCGCGATTTGCCGCAACCGGTCGGGCCCTTGATCATCACGGGCAGACGCGCGGCGTAGGCCGCTTCGTACAGCGCGATTTCCTTGCCTTGAGCCTGATAGAACGGCTCTTTGCGGATTTTGTATTGGTCTTTATCGGTCATCGAAATCTCCTGCATTGCAGAAAGGCATATAACCACGGGGATCACGGGGTACACGGGGAAGTCCCTGGGTTTATTGGCATATTGCTTTCCCCGTAATCCCCGTGTCCCCCGTGGTTAATCGTCTTTTCCAGGGCGTGAAAAAGGTTATTGCGCCCCGGAAAAAAACGCCCCCAACAAGGTGGGGGCATTCTTTACCGCGTTGGGCTTGCGTATTACTTATGCACGCCCAGCTTGTCACGCCAGCCGGGGAATATCTTGTCGGCATCGCCCGGAAAGGACTCGAACGCACGCGCGAATTCCTTGTGGCTCTTGGCGAACTCGATCGGGTCTGCGCCGGATTTCCAGCACTCATACGATTGACGCAGCGAGACCGCGCCGGCCGCCGGGCTGTCGATGTGGCCGTAGGCGCCGCCGCCGGCGGTGTTGATCACGTTGCCGTGGCCCAGGTTCTCGAAGAAGCCGGGCAGGCGCAGCGCGTTCATGCCGCCGGAG
>MEQN01000006.1:0-7659 GCA_001770235.1 Betaproteobacteria bacterium RBG_16_58_11 | reverse complement strand
GGCGGGCGGTGGTGACCATGCCGGGGCCGCCGACGAAACCGTCCACCAGGAAGGCCAGCTTGTCGGCATCGGGGCCGAAGGTTTCCAGCCCGAAATCGGCGCGGGCGCACATTTCGTAGTGGTCATCGGCGGTGATGTTCATGGAGAACAGCTTGGGCTGGCCGGTTTCGTCCTGCGCGCGCTTCATGGCGTCATACACCAGCGGCAGGGTTTTCTTGATCGGGGCGAATACCTGGTTGCCCTGCGGCTCGTCGTTCTTGATGAAGTCGCCGCCCAGCCAGAACTGGTAGGCCGCGTGAGCGAAGGGCTCGGGGCGCAGGCCCAGCTTGGGCTTGATGATGGTGCCGGCGATGTAGCCGCCATTGACCACCGGGCGGCCGAGGATGCGCCACAGGTCGGAGATGTCCTTGGAGGGGCCGTCGAACATCTGGATGACGCGATCGGGCACGTAGAAGTCGATCATCTTGGCGTGCTCGATATCGCCCATGCCCTGATTGTTGCCGATCACCAGGGTCAGGAAGGAAACCAGCATGAAGCGGCCGTCGGTCACGTTGCGGTCGAACAGCTCCAGCGGATACGCAATGCGCATGTCTTCGGTGGCTTCATCGATGTGATACACCAGCGCGTCCACGCCCTTGGTGAAGTCGTCGGTGGTGGAGACCTCGACGTTGGTACCGGTGGAAGACTCGGCGGCGAAGTGGGCGGCGGCTTCGAGGTAGCCATAGCCCGCCTTCGGCTTCATTTTATAGGCGACGAGAATGTGTTTGCCGCCCTTGAGCAGGTCTGCTTCTTTCAGGTCAAGGTTTGCGTAGCGTGCTGATTGATCCATGATTGCTCCAAAATAACGGGGGAAGAAATCCCGCATTTCGGACACGGGATAAGGGGCGAGACTATATAGCCTCTTCAGTATCATGGATATTAAATAGAAATGATGGTAACCATAAGATTTGCTTATGGTTTAGCCGCAAAGCGCGTGAGTAATTGATCTTTAAGGCGGTCAAGCGGGGAGGGTGCTACTGAGGAACGCCCCGCCCCTTGATAAAAGGGCGGGGTTTGATGCGTTACAGCGCCTGTTGCAAAGAAGCGATGCGCTCTTCCAGCGGCGGATGGGTCATGAACAGGCGCTTCAGTCCACCGCCCATGCCGCCAGCAATACCGAAGGCGGCCATTTTGTCGGGCAGTGGTGCGGGATGCGCGCGCTGCAAGGCTTGCAGCGCGGAAATCATTTTCTGGCGCCCAGCAAGCGTGGCGCCGCCGTTGTCGGCGCGGAATTCCCGCTGGCGCGAGAACCACATCACGATCATGGAAGCGAGGATGCCCAGCACCATTTCCGCCACGATCATGGTGACGAAGAAGGCCGGGCCGTGGCCGCGCTCGGTCTTGAACACCACGCGGTCCACCACATGGCCGATGACGCGTGACAGGAACATGACGAAGGTGTTCACCACGCCCTGGATCAGCGCCAGCGTCACCATGTCGCCGTTGGCGACGTGCGACACTTCGTGGCCCAGCACCGCTTCCGCCTCGTCGCGGCTCATGTTGTGCAACAAACCAGTGGAGACTGCCACGAGGGCGTTATTCTTGTTCATGCCGGTGGCGAAGGCGTTCACCTCGGGCGAGTCGTAGATCGCCACTTCCGGCATGCCGATGCCGGCGACCTGGGCCTGCCGCTGCACGGTGTTGACCAGCCAAATTTCTTCCGGCGTACGCGGCGCTTCGATCACTTGCGCGCCGACGGCGCGCTTGGCGCTCCACTTGGAAATCGCCAGTGAAATGAGGGAGCCACCCATGCCCATGACGCCCGCGAAAATCAGCAGCGAGCCGAGGTTCAGCCCCTGTTCGTTGAGGTAAGGCTCCACCCCCAGCAGGCGCATGGTGACGGATAGCACCAGCACGATGGCCAGGTTGGTGGCGAGAAAGAGAAATATGCGCTTCATGGCATGGCCCCGAAAAAAACAATTTTAGCCACAGAGGTCACAGAGAACACAGAGAAAACTCCACCAGGTTTTTTGCTCTTCTCTGTGCTCTCTGTGACCTCTGCGGCAAATTGCCGTTAAGAATTAATGTGGTGCTTCTTCGCCTTCCTTGCCGTGCGATTCGGCCTTATGCGTGAAATACAAGGCCACGCCGACCAGCGCGATGGCGCCGCCCAAATACAACAAATCCAGGGTGGTGGTGAGATTCATCTTCAGCGCTTCTTCAAACAAGGTGACGATCAGAATCATCAGGATCACCTTAGCCAAGCGCGCCTTCAGGTCATCCAAGCTCTCGATCACCAGGATCTTGCTCGACGTTTTGCTGCCATGCGCTTCGTCAATATCGCTCACGAAAAGTTCATACATGCCGAGCGCGAAAATCAGCATGAAGGTGGCGAGCAGATAGCCGTCCACCACTTCGACCACATGCGTGATGGTTTCGTCATGCATGGCTTTGCGCGCATCGATTGCCATCGAGGGGTCGGCATAATTCAGCATGTGGCCGACCAGATAGACCACGTCCACCGTGGCCATGTAGAAGATCGCGGTGGCGGCGGCCATGCTGGCCACGACCGCCACGACCACCACGAAGCGGCCGTTCCACAAGGCTTTTTCAAACAGTTTTTCAAAAAATCGCATGCCTTACTCCCTTGAAAATTAGATCAAAGCGCATCCAAGCATGAAAGTGGAAGGCTTATTATTGCCGGAATCGTTTGTGACACTGGCCGTCCCGACGCATTATACAATTTCACTTATTCCGATCCTGATCAGAGGATGACGCAATGGAGATCACTTGTTATCGCGACCAGGAACTGGCTTGCGAAACGCGGCATCTGCCTGCCGCCACTTACAACCTGGCCCTGACGCTGCTGGCGCGCAGCGCAACGGGTAACTTGTTCGTACCCATTCGCAGCATGCAATACATGGCGATCCTGGATGCCGAAGAGTGGGTGTTCCTGGATGGCGAGCGCAAATGCTGGATCGATGTCGCCTGGCGGCATTTTCGGCCCCAGGTGCGGACTTCGCTGGAAGACCCGGTGGAATACGAAGCAGCCTTTTATCAAACAACAGCGCGCGATCTCATGTTTCGCTTGCAGGCAGAGCTTCCGCGTGCGCTGCAGGACTTGGCGAAGAAAGCGCGGCTCGATGGACCGGCGCGCGTGCTCAAGTTTCCGGCGCCGAAGTCCACTCCAAAAAATAGCTGAACCTTGTAGGGGTCGGGCATGCCCGACCCGCTGTCAATGCCGGGCGAGGCATGCCTCGCCCCTACCTGATATCTATTCATCCTCGCCCAATTCGGGGTCCCAGCCTTCATTGCGCGCATTGGCAATGGCCTGTGCGTACAGTTTTGCGTGGCGCTCCTTCAGATCATCCGGTAAGCGGCTCGGCAGATGCGCATACGGTTCCCATGCGGCATAGACCTGTTCATACAAGCCCTGCATGCGTGCGCCATCCCAGCCGGCGCAGGTTTCCGTTTCGGGGAGAATGCCAAACACCCAGGCATCGCGCACCATGCGTCCGAGGTGTGTCAGGCCACCTTTTTCGTCCTGGTCGATACCGGTATAAACTCTTAGTGTCATCGCGTTAACCCCGCATAGAGTAGTGGCAGTTTCTCTGGCAACCGCTGCACATGGTCCACCACCATAAAGTTTTTCTGCCCAAAGATTCGCGCCACGTATTGGTCGGCGCGCGGGTCGAGGCTCATGCAGTAGGTTACCACGCCGTCGCGTCCAATTTCTTCCACTGCCTTCTTGGTGTCGTAGCGCAGGTATTGCGGATCGCGCACGTCCACGTCGGCCGGCTCGCCGTCGGTGATGACGATGAGCAGCTTCTTGGCGGAGCGCTGTAGTTTCAAATGATGGCCAGCGTGGCGAATCGCCGCGCCCATGCGGGTGGAGAGCTGGCCGGTCATGCCGGCGAGTTTGGCCTTGGGCGTCTCGTCCCAGTGCTGGTCGAAGTCCTTGAAGCGGTAGTATTCGACGTCGTGGCGCCCGTCCGAGCAGAAGCCATGGATCGCGAAGGGATCGCCCACCTTGTTGATCGCGTCGGCCAGCAGCACGCAGGCTTGCTGGGTGAGTTCGCGCACGGAATATTCCTGGTCCTGCACTTTTTCGTTGGTCGATTCGGATAAATCCAACAGCACCAGGATCGAGAAGTCGCGGGTCTTGCGCACGCTGCGCATCATGATGCGCGGGTCGGGCTGGTTGCCCAGGCGAATGTCGATGAAGCTGGCAATCGCGGCGTTGATGTCGATCTCGTCGCCGTCTTCCAGCTTGCGAATGCGCTGCACGCCCTGCGGCTGCATGGCGTCGAGTAGGAATTTCATGCGATGGATTTCGCGCTTGTATTGCGCGGTGATGCCGTCGATGATTTGCAGGTCGCCGGATTTGGCGCGTTTTTCCTGCACCGTGGCCCAGGCCGGGCGCTCCAACTGAATCTGGTAATCCCACTCGGAATAGTGGAAGGGCTCGGACAGCGGTTCCTTGCCTTCCAGTTCGTTGAAACTCTTGCCCATGTCTTCATAGGGGAAGAGTTCGGTGCCCAGCACCCAGATTTCCTCGGCATCGTCGCCGGCGGTCTCGACATCGATCTCGTTGGCCATTTCCATCACGCTCACATATTTACGCACCTGCTTGATGGTGTCGTAACCGGCGCTGGCGGCCTTGTCGAAATCGAATTCCTCGAATTCCCAGAAGTAGCGGTTGTCGTCGCGATACGGCGCGCTGAGCAGATCGGTGCGCGCATTGAATGGGATTTTTTTCTGGGTCAAGCTGTGTGCTAGCTGCACGCCGATTTCCCAGGCGATTTGGTTGTTGTCCAGTCTATCCTGCGCGGCGGCGAACAGCGCGCGGCCCTCATTGATCCACGCGTCGCTGTCCTGGTAGCTGTCGTCCAACAGCGCGCGCGCCAGCCGGTTGAGATAGTCGCCCAAGCTCTTGTTCATGGCCGGGGTGGCGCTGTGCAGCTTGCTCCAGAGTTGCTTCAAGCCCGGAAAGCGGCGGATAGAGAGGGCTTCCACGCGCGCGTCCTCGATCACGGAAATCACCGCCATCTGCATCGGGTTGAGCGCCTCGGCGGAAATCGGTTGCCGGGTTTCGACCACGTGCGCGGCGCAGTGCGCGGCGGTGGCGCGATAGAGTTCGAGGCCGGAAACCTTTTCCCCCTCTCCCCCTGCCCCTCCCCCACCAGGGGGGAGGGGAGCAATCCAGTCGTCGTAGGCGTCCGGCAGATGCAGCAAGTAATCTTCAATGTAAGGGCGATAGCCTTCGCGGGTCTCGAAATCACCGGCGGTGGGGCGCATGAAAAAGTCGCGTGCCCACAAGGCGCGCAGATACATGTTGATGCGTCGCTGCACATCCACCAGCAGCGTGCCCTTGCGCTCCTTCTGCAGCATGGCGAGCGATTCTTTAGATGCCAGGCTGAAGTATTGAATCTGCTCTTCGTAGTTGGTGCGGTGTGCGTGCGCGCCCCACAGCGCCCAGCGCCGCAGGCCGCCCAAGGTCAACTGCTGGAACAATACTTCCAGCTTGTCCAGCATCGGGCGCACGCCGCGCGGCGCCTGCGCGATCAGGGTGTTGATGAATTGCAGGTAGTTGAGGAAGAGCTGTGCATCGGCCAGCCGGTTGGCCGCCGTCGGCGCGGTGGCGAGCAGCAATTCAATCACCGAGCCCGAAGTCCGGGAGGCTAGGGAAAGCGAAGCGGTAACGAGTTCCCCGATCACATCTTCGCCGACTTCCTTGGCGACCTGCGGCGCATTTTCCAGCCAGGCTTCGACCAGCGAATCGCCGCGCCCCAATCCACGGATGGCGGCAGCGCCCTTCAGATAGGTATCCAGCCCGCGCGGCGAAAACACCTTGGTCGCGTCGTGCCAGTTGGCGTGCAGCACTTCCTGGCTGTGCGGAGACAGGCCTTCCAGTAGTTCGGCGTAATCAGCGAGATTGATCGACATGGTTTAGTGAATAGTAAGCGGTGAGCAGTGAGCGGTGA
The DNA here is from genome assembly GCA_001770235.1 of Betaproteobacteria bacterium RBG_16_58_11. Taxonomy (GTDB): domain Bacteria; phylum Pseudomonadota; class Gammaproteobacteria; order Burkholderiales; family Thiobacteraceae; genus RBG-16-58-11. The sequence continues at coordinate 1,696 of MEQN01000006.1, read as the reverse complement.
GCAGTTGGGAGTAGCGGTTTTCCCGCTTACTGCTTACCGCTCACTGCTCACGGATTAAAAGAACGTGGACACCGCTGCATCCAGCGCATCGCGCATATCCGGGTCGTCGGTGATCGGACGCACCAGGGCAACGCGGCAGGCGGCCAACGGTGCCACGCCCTTGGCGATCAGGCTGCCTGCGTAAATCAACATGCGCGTGGACAGGCCTTCGTCCAGGCCGTGGCCCTTGAGGTTGCGCGAACGCTCGGCGATAGACACCAGCTTGCCGGCAACTTCGGCGTTGATGCCGGATTCGTGCGCGACGATCTCGGTTTCGATAGCGTGGTCGGGATAGGTGAAATCCAGCCCGCCGAAACGCTGCTTGGTGGACTGTTTCAAGTCCTTCATCAGCGATTGATAGCCAGGATTGTAGGAAATCACAATCTGGAAATCGGGGTGGGCATGCAACAGCTCGCCCTTCTTTTCCAGCGGCAGTACGCGACGGTTGTCGGTCAACGGGTGGATCACCACCGTGGTGTCCTGGCGCGCCTCGACCACTTCGTCCAGATAGCAGATCGCGCCATAGCGCGCGGCGATGGCGAGCGGGCCATCCTGCCATTCGGTGCCCGATGCGGACAAGAGGAAGCGCCCCACCAGGTCGGAGGCGGTCATGTCCTCGTTACAAGCCACGGTGATCAGCGGCTTGCCCAATTTGAATGCCATGTACTCGACAAAGCGCGTCTTGCCGCAGCCGGTCGGGCCTTTTAGCATCATGGGCATGCGCACCGAATAAGCGGCCTCGAACAATTCGACTTCGTCGGCGACGGCGTGATAGTAAGGCTCATTAGTGATGCGGTATTGATCGACGATGTTGCTCATGGGGTCTCCTTGAAGGGAAGCTTATTTGTCCACCAATGACGCGTTAAACATAGGGCTTCGCGCCATTGGTGGACAAACAAACAGCCCCCGCCGCCTCGCGGCAACGGGGGCTGTTTTGGGTATTGCCCGTGCCGCTAAATTAAACAGTCTTACCGCGGAAAATCACCATGGACGCGCCTTGGGATTGGTTGAAGTTGTTGTAACCAATCAGTCGGACGTGGTTGTTGGGATTCGCCTTGTGGCAGGCTTCGGCTTCGGCCAGAACGCGATCTATATCGGTCTCGCCGAACATTGGCAGCTTCCACATATACCAGTAGGAATCCATCAGGTACTCGGGTTCGGTGTGCTCGATGGCCGGGTTCCAGCCTTTTTTCACCAGATACTCGACCTGCTTCTTGATATTGGCTGCGTCCATGGCGGGCAGGTAGGAGAAGGTCTCGAATTTGCGGCTGGCAGGGTCGCTCACGCGGCTTTTGTAATCCATTACTTCACTCATGATTCTATCCTTTTGTAGGTTGGGTTAGGCGTAGCCGTAACCCAACGTTCTGTGAATTGTTGGGTATCGCTTACGCTCAACCCAACCTACGTTTTTATTTATGCGCAACGTCCAGCTTGTCCACGGTGTCGAATTCGAACTTGATCTCTTTCCACGTTTCCATGGCGATTTTCAATTCCGGGCTGTTTGCGGCAGCAGCGGTCAGAATGTCCTTGCTCTCTTTTTCGAGGGCACGGCCCTGGTTGCGCGCTTCGACACAAGCTTCCAACGCGACGCGGTTTGCAGCAGCACCTGCGGCGTTGCCCCAGGGGTGGCCGAGCGTGCCGCCACCGAATTGCAGCA
>MEQN01000005.1:6896-7058 GCA_001770235.1 Betaproteobacteria bacterium RBG_16_58_11 | reverse complement strand
TGCTCAGACTCAAACCCCATTGGACAATGCTAGGCATAGCCAACCCGCAAGCTTTGTGCTAAATTCTGGCCAGACTGGACAGAATTAACGGAGGGTATTATGCACAGCGAATGGCAACTGCAAGAAGCAAAGGGCAACTTCAGCCAGCTCATCAAACGGGCG
>MEQN01000005.1:0-6770 GCA_001770235.1 Betaproteobacteria bacterium RBG_16_58_11 | reverse complement strand
CTCGCAGTCGAAGACCTGGATTTCCCCCGCAGCCGCGACACCGGACGCAACGTCGAGCTATGAGCTGGCTGCTCGATACCTGCGCGCTTTCCGAATACGCCAAAAAAGCCCCCGCGCCGGAAGTGATCGCCTGGCTGGACGAGCAGGATGAAGCCAGCCTGTTCATCAGCGTCATCACCCTGGGTGAAATCGAAAAAGGCATCCTCAAGCTGCGCAAAGCCGACCCGCGCCGCAGCCAGAAACTCACCGCCTGGCTGGGCAAGGTGGAGCAGCGCTTCGCCGGGCGTATCCTGCCGCTCGACGCCGCCGCGCTCCACGTCTGGGCGCAAATTGCCGCCCACGCCGAGCTGGCCGGGCAACCCCTGCCGGTAATGGACGGCCTGCTTATGGCCACTGCCCAATGCCACGGCCTCACCATGGTCACCCGCAACGTGCAAGATTTCGCGCCGTACCCGCAAGTGTTCAATCCTTGGGCGCTGTAGATTAGCGGTTTCAGGTTGAAGCACTAAAGGACAAAAGGGACCCAGACCCATGAACGATAAAATTTCCAAGACCAAGCAAGAATGGCAAACCGAGTTGAGCCCGGAGCAATACCGCGTTTGCCGGGAAAAAGGCACCGAGCGCGCGTTTACCGGGCAATACTGGGACAACAAGTCAAAAGGGCAGTATCGCTGCGCCTGCTGCGGTGAGCCACTGTTCAGTTCAGACACCAAGTTTGATTCGGGTACCGGCTGGCCGAGTTTCTGGGCGCCCATCGCGCCGGAGCATGTCGCCACCGAAACCGACAAAAGCTTGTTGATGGCCCGCACGGAAGTGGTGTGCAGCAAGTGCGACGCGCATTTAGGTCATGTGTTCGATGACGGCCCAAACCCGACGGGGCTGCGCTATTGCATTAATTCCGTTTCGCTCAAATTCGATCAGGACAAATGAACCTTTTACCTATACCCCTATGAAGACTCCCAAAAGAATTGAACCGCTGGTCGAAGATGGGCTGGTTAACGAAGTGCTGCGTCAGTTGATGAGCGGCAAAGAAGCCATGGTGTACGTGGTGCGCTGTGGCGAAGAGATCCGCTGCGCCAAGGTGTACAAAGAAGCCAACAAGCGCGCCTTTCGCCAGAGCGTGGATTACACCGAAGGACGAAAAACCAAAAACAGCCGTCGCGCCCGCGCCATGGAAAAAGGCAGCAAGTATGGCCGTCAGGCAACGGAAGAAGCCTGGCAAAGCGCCGAAGTCGATGCCCTGTATCGGCTCGCCGCCGCTGGGGTGCGCGTGCCGCAGCCGTATAATTTTCACGAAGGCGTGCTGCTGATGGAGTTGATCACCGACGCCAACGGCGATGCCGCCCCTCGGCTGAATGATATCCAATTACCGCCAGCACTCGCGCGTGAATATCATCGCAACTTGATCACGCAAGTCGTGCGCATGTTGTGCGCGGGTATCGTGCATGGGGATTTATCCGAATACAACGTGCTGGTCGATAGCCATGGCCCGGTCATCATTGACCTGCCGCAAGCCGTCGACGCCGCAGGCAACAACAACGCCTTCAGCATGCTCGAACGCGACGTCCGAAATCTCGCCACCTATTTTGGTCAATTTGCGCCCGAGCTTTTGACCACCGACTACGGCATGGAAATCTGGTCGCTCTACAAAAGCGGCAAGCTACTGCCCGAGAGCGAGCTCACCGGACATTTCGAACGCGACGAAAAACCAGCCGATTTGCGCGGCGTGATGCGGGAAGTTGCCGACGCGCGCAAAGAAGAAGAGGCGCGGCAGCGTTATAAGCTGGAGATGGGGAAGTAGGCTCCCCCGCTTCCCATTCAGCGTTACCGTGGCACCACCCGCGCATTCTCACCGCTGCCTTCCACGCGCACATGCATCCCGTTCCTGAGGCGGCCATCCACCGGCTGCAGGATCGTCACACTCCCGCCTGTAGCCATGTTCACGCTAACCTTCTGAGCGTCCTGTTTTTTATATTTGCTTTCTGCATACGTCCCGGCTAGGCCGCCTAATACCGCGCCGCCCACGGTCGCAGTGGTGCTGTCGCCCATTGCCGAACCAAGGATGCCGCCTGCAACAGCGCCCACGGCCGTGCCGACGCCAAGCTTGTACTTGTCATCGACCTGCACGGTTTCCAAATGGGTAATGGTTCCATTGCGATCTGACTGGCTGGCCGTCGTGCCGCTGGTTTCACCATACTTCGTGCCACCCAGGCTGCCCATCTCTGCACAGCCTCCAGCCAGGGCCACCAAAAAGAATAGGGGAACTGCCATTCGCATGTTCATGATCAAACTCCTTGTTTGTTTTTGGATATCCCAGTATAGGAAAAAACAAGGCAATTTTCTGGTCAGTTTCCATACAGATGGTTTAGGAACTGCCCGCAATGGCTGCCCGTTAATAATGCGGCGGCCGCTCGTTGCCCGCGCCGCCTTCGCGTGCCGACTCTGACAGCTCCCGCACGTGCGCGACCAGGGATTCGCACACCGCTTGCAGTTGGTCGATTTTTCTCTGTTGCTGGTAAACCGTCTTGTTCAACTCCTGTACGGTATCTTCCAGATCGGTCATTTTGGTTTCAATCTTAATCAGACGTTCTTCGGTCATATCGCTGGTTCCTTCTGCTTTTGCATCAGTGGTTACTAAAATATTTTCCTTCTCCTGGAATAAAGCAGCCTGGCCGGCTGTTTGCCCCACTGTAAGACCCTAAACAATTATTTCAGGAGATGGAAAATGAATCGCATTGCAAAGTTTCTAGTTGCTGCTTTATTGGCGCTGGCCTTCGCGGGCTGCGCCAGCTACCCGCCCGCAAAAATGGCGGGGGGCGTGCTGGTCGATAGCGCCGGCATGACGCTCTACACCTTTGACAAAGACACCGCCAACAGCGGCAAGAGCACGTGTAATGGCCCCTGCGCCGCCCTGTGGCCGCCAGTCGCACCAAGCGGTAATGTAAGCGGTGATTACTCCGTCATCACCCGCGATGATGGCGGCAAGCAATTGGCCTACAAAGGCAAGCCTGTATACCTCTTCGCCAAGGATCAAAAAGAAGGCGACAAGCTGGGTGATAACGTCAAGGATGTCTGGCACGTGATCAAGTAATTGTGCTGCGTTTGAAATAAGGCTGATCCTGCTTGCTTGCTCTTTGGGCGAGCAAGCGGGGTTTTACTTTGCCCGAATCCATTCTGCGATTTTGCTCACCACCTCTTTTTCCAATCCATTGAAGCCGTGATAAGCATAGGCTTCGCATGGATCACCGCGGCTTACGCCCCCTTTGAAGGTCAACAATTCTTTTCTCAGCGTCGCGCTTAATTTTTCCATCAGGCGCGGGATTTCCCGATAATCGCAATGCTTGCAGCCATCTTGCTCGTGATGCACCACTAAAACCGGCAGCGCAATATTTTGTAAGGGCATCTCAGGTACGGGGCGCCCTTTGGGGTCAGATAGCATGGTGGAAGTCAGCACCAGCCCATCCGGGCCGCCATCGCTTGTGCCGAGTTGGGTGGCAATAAAGGCGGCCGACTGCGTCCCTCTACTGGTTCCAACTAACCAAATGGGGATATTGGCTTGTTGCCTAAGCCAAGCGATGACCGCTTTGATGTCCGCAACATGCTCCGGCGTTTGGCGAAAGCCGCTGAGATAGGGCGGTGTTTGACGATCAGAGGGGGTATCCACGACTATTACGGCCAAGCCATTTTCCGCAAATAGCTGACGCGTCCGCACCAGGAAATTACCCTCACCCCACTTGAAGCTGCCGTTAGGAAATATCTGAAGGCCGCCATGCCCGCCGGCGAACAAGATGACCGCGGCCTTAGCATCCTGCGGCGCAAGGTAAACAAAGCGCTGTGTCACGCCGGGGCGGGTAGGAATATCCACCACCCTCTGTGAGACTTGCGCCAAGCTGCCTTGGCTGAGACTGATCAATGCAATGAAAAACCCGAACGCAAGTAGCCGATTCATAGAAACCTCCTCATATACATATTTTCAGCATAGCAAGAGATTGCCGCATACCTGGCAATAATTGCCGGGGCTAACCCCCAGAGCATTCGAAATTTTATCGTCTGCGGGGGGTACAGGCTCTAGCCGGCAAGGATGCCGGCGCTACAAAAGCACACACGCCGCCAGGCACGATGTTTGCTCATCTAGCGCTATCCCTCACGGGAAAAACACATCGCCAGCAAAGGAGCCAACACCATGGACGTCTCACCCGCCGCTATCACGCAAAATATCGCGAACTTTAAATCACAGATGATTGGATTGCTCTTTGGATCGAGTGATGATCCCAAGGGCGATTTTCTGTCGGCCCTGCAGTCGCAGCAGAGCGCTGCGAAAAACGAGCCGCCGGATATCTCCTCCTTGCTCACGCAAAGCGGCAAGACGAACGATCGCTCCGCCAACGGCCGCAAGCTGTCGCTATTCGACCCGGAATCAGCTTTCAAAATGATGACCACGATCAACAACCGAGACGTCCTGCACAAAGCCGAGTTCTCGGAAATGAGCAAAATGAGCGGCGATGTCGAGCACATGGAGGCCGTTGGACAGCACTTGAACGGCATCACCCTCTCCACGCCCAATAGCGACATCCAAGCACAGTTGCAAAGCTTTGCCGCCGAATACAACAACTTGGTTCAACGCTTCAAACCCAGCGTGCAGAATGGCGGCATGCTCGAAGGCGTCCAGGCAGCGGAGATTTCTCTCTACGAGCTGGAGCAAAGCGTCAAATATAAATTCTTCGGCGCCAAGGATGGTTTGCATGGCCTGGGTGATCTGGGCATCACGATCGACCCCCACACCAAGCTGGCAACGCTCGACAGCGCCAAACTAGACGCAGTGTTGGCGCGCGACAAACAAGCGGCCGTAAACACGGTGCAAGAATTCAGCGCAAACTTTGCCAAGTCGGCCGACTTGCTTAACAGTGATGGCAACTTCATCCCGAACCGGCTCGACAATCTAAGCCGCGCCATCCACTACATCGCCGACCACAAAGATTCATTGCAAGCCGAGTTCGGCCTCGGCGACCCAGCCAAGCCGAGCAAACAAGTTGCCCAGGCACTCGCTGCTTACAAGCAGATATGCGGTAGTTAAAATTCCCTCCCGCAATCTCAAGCGCTTACCAACGCTTACCAATACTGCCACTGCCCGGTTGCCAGCACCCAAACGCCGAGCGCGCCGTTGGTAACGGCATGCGCGAAGATCGCGTAGTGCAGTTGCCCCGTGCGGCGATAAAGCCAGGCGTAGACCAAGCCGGCGAAAATGCCCGCCAGCCATTGATGGTGCTCGAAGCCGAACACCACACTCGAAATCAACACAGCGCGCCAAGTGACGGCAGCGGGACTCACGGATAGAAAATCACTCTTATCCACCCAACGCATCACGAAGGAGCGCCAGAACAACTCTTCCATCAGCGGCACGACCAAAGCCGCCCCGGCGAGGCGCGTCCCAGCCAACAGCCAATCCACCTGCCCGGCAGTGCGCGGATCATAGCCCGCACCCGACGCCCCGATCAGCGCCCAGGGAAAATCCAGCCCGACCCACACCACGAATACAAGCACGCCCGCGCCCAAAGACAGTACCGCTTCGCCAAGCGAGAATTTGAACCCGCGCAACTCCGTATAAAACTTCCGGAACGCGACGAGCATGCTCACCACCAGCAATATTTTCAGCGGATACAGCCAACGCACATCGAATCCGGCAAAGAGATGCTGCGCTTGACTCTCCAGCACGAGCACCACGAGATAGGCTGCGAAGGGAGCAATGCGGTAGAAGGCGGGGGAGAAATTTATGCGCATGGGAGAGAAAAACTTGTTGTTTTGAAAAATGGCCTATGCACTATCGAGATGAATATATTCGCAGCTTGCGTAGGGCGCAATCGATATTGCGCCGAAAGAAACATCTGGTGCAATGCGCTTCGCTTATTGACACCCTACATTACTGGCGCTTCATCTTTGCGCCACGCTTCCAACCGGGGTTTGCAGCACCGCCTCGCGCTTAGCCGCCGGCAACGAGCTCATCGCCTTAACCACCGCGTAAAACCGCCCCATATCCCCCTGCTGCTGCGTGAGCAGCGCCCGAAATGCGGGTACCAGTTGGGTGTAGGCGGTGAACGAAGCCAGGTGCGCATTGTTGAGTTCCTGCGCAAGCCATTGGTGCAGGGCGCTCTTTCCCGTGGTCGCGGTTTTTAGCTGGGACAGTTCGGCGCGCAGTTCGGCAAAAATGCGCGCCTTGCCTGCGCGCTTTTCGGTATCGCTCACGCTTGAGTCAAACAGCGCCTCCAATTGCTTGCGCTTGGCGCGCACGGCCTCGGTGAAAGCTGCGCGCCGGCTCTGCGCCGCATCAAACTTGGCGCGCTGTTCGGCGGTGCCGTGGCTCGCCAGCCAGCGCCCCACACCTTCCAACTCGACGGCAGTGGCGAAAGATTCATTAAAGGTCGTGTCGTCGCTCACATACACCACCTGATGCGCAAGCTCGTGAAAAATCAGCCGCGCGAGTTCGGTTTCGGAATAGCGCACGAAGGTATTCAGCACCGGGTCGTTGAACCAGCCCAGCGTGGAATAAGCCGGCACCCCGCCCACATAGACATCAAAGCCTTCCTTCTGCAGCGCTTGCGCGTGGCCTTCCGCCTCGGCCTGCGAGAAAAATCCGCGATAAGTCACGCAGCCCGCGCCCAAGAAACACTCTTTGATGGGCTCGATCGACAGCGCCGGCGTGGCGAACACATTCCACACCACGTAGGGGCGCTCCAGATCGGCGTAGCTCAGATAACTTTGGTTATCCGGCAACT
>MEQN01000004.1:3596-7402 GCA_001770235.1 Betaproteobacteria bacterium RBG_16_58_11 | reverse complement strand
CCGGGGCACCGGTGGTGGAAATCCACACCGGCCACTATGCCAACCAAGAGCCGGGCACTGCGCAGGATAAAGAATTTGCCAAAATCACCGATGCAGCCACCTACGGCCACGGACTCGGCTTGCAAATCAACGCCGGCCACGGCCTGCACTATCACAATGTGCAGCGCATCGCCGCCATCCTTGAAGTGCGCGAACTCAACATCGGCCATGCCATCGTCGCCCATGCCTTGTTCGTTGGCTGGGAAGCCGCCGTGCGGGAAATGAAGCGGCTCATGCTCGCGGCGCGCGGCTTGTGAAAAAACTTTTTGCCACGAATTAACGCGAATTTCCACGAATTAGTGCGGAAGCCTATGTTTGTCTCGTACATTACCGGAATGATTTTCTTGTTTTTAATTAGCGGGAATTCGCGTTAATTCGCGGCCAAATTTTTCATGACCATTTATGGCATCGGCACCGATATCGTGGAAGTCAGCCGCGTTTCGGCGATTCTTTCGCGCCACGGTTTGCGCTTCGCGCGCCATGTGCTGACCACAGCCGAGCTGCTCGAATTCGCCGCCGCGCCGGTTCCGGCGCGTTTCCTGGCCAAGCGCTTCGCGGCGAAGGAGGCCTTTTCCAAGGCCATCGGCACCGGCCTGCGCAGCCCGGTCAGTCTCACCAATATCCGCATCACCCATGACGCCTTGGGTAAGCCCGGGCTGGATTTCGAACCCGCTTTAAAACCCTTGGTCGCGGCGCGCGGCATCGCGCGTTGCCATCTCTCGATCAGCGACGAAAAGGAGCTGGTCGCCGCCTTTGTGGTGCTGGAGCAAAACGCATGACGCTCGGCCCGGTCATGCTCGATCTGTGCGGCACGGAGTTAAGCGCGGAAGAGCGCGAACTGCTGCGGCATCCCTTGGTTGGCGGCGTGATTCTATTTGCGCGCAATTTTGAATCCACCCAGCAACTCATCGCGCTGACCCAAGCCATCCACGCCGCGCGCCAACCGCCGCTGCTGATCGCGGTGGACCACGAAGGCGGCCGCGTGCAGCGCTTTCGCGAAGGCTTCACGCGCATCCCGCCGATGCGCAGCCTGGGCGAGATTTGGACGGAGCACCCGCAGCGCGCGCGGCGCTTGGCGCATCAAATTGGCTATGTAATGGGCGCCGAGCTGCGCGCCTGCGGCGTCGATTTCAGCTTCGCCCCGGTGCTGGATTTGGACTATGGCGAAAGCCAAGTCATCGGCGATCGCGCATTTCATCGTGACCCTCAGGGCGTTGCGGAACTCGCCCATCACCTCATGCTCGGCTTGAAAGAAGCCGGCATGGCCGCCGTGGGCAAGCATTTTCCCGGCCACGGTTTCGTCATCGCCGATTCGCATCTGGCGATCCCGGTGGATGAGCGCGACTACGCCGATCTGCTTACCGACGACATCGAGCCGTTTCGGCAAATGGTCGATTACGGCCTGCCCGCCATCATGCCGGCGCACGTGATCTATCCCAAAGTCGATGACCTGCCGGCGGGATTCTCGGCCAAATGGCTCAAAGGCGTCCTGCGCGGCGAACTTGGCTTTGATGGGGTAATTTTCAGCGACGACCTCAGCATGGAAGGCGCCAAAGCCGGCGGCGATGTGCTCACGCGCGGCCAGGCGGCGCTGGCGGCTGGCTGCGATATGGTGCTGCTGTGCAACGACCCCGCAAGCGCTAAAACCTTGCTCGACGGCCTGAAGGCGACGATGCCGCCGGTCAGCCTGGCGCGGTTGACGCGCATGCACGGCAAGCCGCATCCGCGCTCGCTCACCCAGTTGCATGAAGACGCGCATTATGTGGAAGCAGTCCATGCCATCGGCGGCATCGGGCAGGGCAGCGGCGATTTGCCGCTGGGGGTTATCGACCCGTGCGCCGAGCTAAAATGAAACTCGCAAAGCGAGCCTACGTCCCTCTCTCCCGCTTGCGGGAGAGAGTTAGGAGAGAGGGTGCATTGTTTTCCGCCGCCTGCACCGACTGCCCGCGCTTGAGCAATTTCCTGGCGCAGGTTCGCATCAGCCACCCGGATTATTTCGCCCAGCCGGTGCCGCCATTCGGCGTGGATGCCCCACGCCTGTTGATCGTCGGCCTGGCGCCGGGCATGCATGGCGCGAATCGCACCGGGCGGCCGTTCACGGGGGATTTTGCGGGAATCCTGCTCTACGACACCTTGCATCGCTATGGCTTTGCCAGCCGCCCGGCATCCGAACATGCGGCGGATGGCTTGGAGCTGATCGACTGCCGCATCACCAATGCGGTTAAATGCCTGCCCCCAGAAAACAAGCCGGACACAAATGAAATAAAGATATGTAACAAATACTTATCGGAAGAACTTAAAGTATTGGATAAATATACGGCCGTGCTCGCCTTGGGCTTAATCGCGCACAAGGCGGTGCTGATGGCGCTGGGTTTAAAGCAGGGGAATTACGCTTTTGGCCATGCCGCCGAGCATCGATTACCCAATGGCTTGAGCTTATTCGATAGCTATCATTGCAGCCGTTACAACACCCAAACCAAGCGGCTCACGCACGCCATGTTCCATGCGGTGTTCGAGCGCATCCGCGATAAGATCGATAGCAAAAATACTGGGGAACCACGGACGAACACGGATGAACACGGATAAGGACAAATGTGTTTGGGGGTTATCCGTGTTTATCCGTGTGCATCCGTGGTTAAAAGAAATCGAACATGAACGATGAAACCTACATGCGGGAAGCCCTGGCGCTGGCGCAACAAGCTTGGGCCGAGGGCGAGGTGCCGGTCGGCGCGCTGGTCGTGAAAGGGGATGAGATCATCGGCCGCGGCTACAATCGGCCTATCACCAAACATGACCCGACGGCCCATGCCGAAATCCAGGCGCTGCGCGATGCGGCGGCGCACTTGGGCAACTACCGGCTACCGGGCTGTACGCTGTATGTGACGATCGAGCCGTGCATCATGTGCGCGGGCGCGATCATGCATGCGCGGATTGCGCGGGTGGTGTACGGCGCGCGCGATGCAAAAACCGGGGCGCATGGCAGCGTGGTGGATTTGTTCGCCGAGCCGCGGCTCAACTTTCATGCCGAGGTGGTTGGCGGCGTGCTGGCGGATGAATGCGGCAAGCTGCTGTCGGATTTTTTTGCCGAACGGCGGCGCGCGCAAGATCAGGTTTAAATCTGGAAAAAGCGCCTTAACCGCAGAGGCGTGAACTACCGTTTACAGCTTAAATCATGCAAGCTTCGTTAACCGGCTGCGGCCGATGAATGGCATAGCCCTGGGCATAGTCCACGCCGATTTCAGCCAGCTTGGTTTGAATGTCCTCATGCTCGACGAATTCGGCGATGGTTTTCAAGCCCGCCACATGGCCGATGCTGTTGATGGCTTGCACGATGGCGGCGTCCATCGGGTCTTCCAGCATATCGCGCACGAACGCGCCGTCTATTTTCAGATAATCCGCAGCCAAGGTTTTCAGGTAGGAGAATGAGCTCAAGCCGGAGCCGAAATCATCCAGCGCGACCTTGCAGCCCAGGGATTTGACGTTCTGAATAAAGGCGAGGGCGCTGGTCAGATTGGCGATGGCGGTGGTCTCGGTGACCTCGAAGCAGATCGCCTGCGGCGGGATGCCGTTGCGGGACAAGGCTTCCTTCACGAATTGCAAATAGGTTTCATCGCCCAGGGTCGCGCCGGAGAGATTGATGAAGTAAATACTGTCGGCTCTGGCCTGGCGGGTGGCGAATTGCTGCGCGAGATGCGCGAAAGCCTGCTTCAATACCCAGCGGTCGAGCTTGGGCATGAGGTTATAGCGTTCGGCGGCGGGGATAAACG
>MEQN01000004.1:681-3511 GCA_001770235.1 Betaproteobacteria bacterium RBG_16_58_11 | reverse complement strand
GATGATGCACTGCTTGTGGAGCACGAATTGCTTGTCTTGCAGGGCGCGCGTGAGCTGCGACACCCATTCCATTTCGCCGCGGCGTTGCGTCAGCTCCACATCATCCGGGCGGTAGACGTGAACCCGGCCGCGGCCCTTATCCTTGGCGGCGTAACAGGCCATGTCGGCGGCGCGCAACAGCTCGGTGTGCGTCTGGTTGGGATTGTCCAGCATGACCAGGCCGATGCTGGCGCCGATGGTGAAGGTTTTATCCAGCCAAGCGAAGCGGAATTCCTTGACCAGTTGCAGCATGCGCTCGGCCACTTCCTCGGCGTGGCTGAGGGAGCAATGATCCAGCAGCACGCCGAATTCGTCGCCGCCGAGCCGGGCCAAGGTGTCGCTGTCGCGCACCGGGCCTTTCAACAGCAGCGCAACCTGTTTGAGCAATTCGTCGCCGGCGACATGGCCGCAGGTGTCGTTGACGATCTTGAACTGGTCCATATCCAGGTAAAACAAGGCGTGCTGGCTGTCGGCGCCGGCGCTTTTCAAGGCCCGCGCCAGCCGCTGCTCGAACTCGGCGCGGTTGCACAGGCCGGTCAAGGCGTCGTGATAGGCGAGATATTGGATCGTTTCCTGGGCGCCGCGATGCTCGTGCCGGTTTTGCGCCTCGCGCAGCTCGCGCTCGATGGCGGGCACCAGCCGCGACAGGTTGCCCTTCATGATGTAATCGTGGGCGCCGCTTTTCATCGCAGCTACTGCCACTTCTTCGCCAATGCAGCCGGAAACGATGATGATGGGCAGATCGAGATCGGATTTTTTCACTTGCAGGATCGCCGCTTCGGAACCGAATTCCGGCAGATTGTGATCGGTGATCACGATATCCCAGTCATCCTCAGCCAGCGCGGCTTGCAGCGCGGCGGGCGAATCCACGCGCCGATGCTCCGGGGCCAGGCCGCCCTTGCGCAGCTCGCGCACGATCAGCAGGGTATCGTCTTCCGAATCCTCCACGATCAACACGCGCAACGGCCCGGTCATGGTCAGCGGCCCATCGGCGGCGCGGTATTGAGCACCAGCCAGTACAGGCCAAGCTGGCGCACGGATTCGATGAACTGGTCGAAATCCACCGGCTTGCGGATATAGCTGTTGGCGCCGAGCTGATAGCTGGTGATGATGTCGCGCTCTTCGTTCGATGTGGTGAGAATGGCCACCGGCTGCAGCGCGGTGCGAGGGTCGGCGCGCAAGCGCTTTAACACCTCCAGGCCGTCGATCTTGGGCAGCTTGAGATCGAGCAGGATCAATTGCGGCTGAATCGATGTGTCGCGCCCGTCATGGATGCCGGTGCCGAACAAATAATCCAGCGCCTCGGCGCGATCGCGCGCCACCACGATCTCATTCAAGATGAGGTTCTTGCGCAATGCGCGCAAGGTCAGCGCCTCATCGTCGGGATTGTCTTCCACCAGCAAAATAGTCTTGTCGCTCATGCCGTCCTCCTGTTATTCCGCCGCCCGGTGCAGCGGATTGTTTTTGGTGATGCTGGCCCGAATCATCAGGCGCGGGCGAGGCGTGTTCGGGCGAGGCATGCCTCGCCCCTACGGGGGCGCGCCGGCTTCCTTGCCGGCAAGCCCGCCCAGGGTGAAATAAAACACTGCGCCCCCGCCCAGGCGGCCTTCCGCCCAGACCTCGCCGCGGTGGCGATGAACGATGCGCTTGACAGTGGCGAGACCCACCCCGGTGCCGGGGAACTCGTCTTCGCGGTGCAGGCGCTGAAAAGCGCCGAACAGTTTTCCCACATAGGCCATATCGAATCCCGCGCCATTGTCGCGCACGAAAAAAACGATGCGCCCGTCTTGCGCCAGGCTCCCCACTTCAATTTGCGGCTGGGGAGCCTTGCTCGAATATTTGCAGGCATTATCCAACAAATTCTCCATCAAAATGCGCAGCAGCGCCGGGTCGCCATAAGCGGCAAGGCCGGGTTGTACCGTGAACGTGACCGCGTTGCCCACTTTGTGCTTGCGCAGATCCGCCATCACCTCTTCCGCCAATGTGGAAAGATCGATGCGCGCATGCGTCATATTGGCGCGGGTGACGCGGGAGAGCCGCAGCAGATCGTCGATCAACATCCCCATGCGCTGCGCCGCGCGCCGCACACGGTTGAGGTAGTCGAGCGCGACGGTATCCAGGCGGTCGCCATAATCTTCAATCAGCGCCTGGCTGAAGCCGTCGATGCTGCGCAGCGGCGTGCGCAGATCGTGCGAGACGGAGTAGCTGAAGGCTTCCAGCTCCCGGTTCACCGCTTCGAGCTGCGCGGTGCGATTGGCGACGCGCAGTTCCAGCGCGGTGTTGAGCTGGTAAATCTCCGCTTCTGCTTTTTCGAGCTTGACGATGTCTTGCTCCAGGGCTTGCAATGCCGCGACCAGATTGGACTGCATGCGATTAAAGCCTTGCAGCACCAAATCGAATTCGTCGGGCTTCGCATTTGGGCGCGCGGGCCGCGCCAGAACGAGACGCTCGCCCAGGTTGTCGGGACCCAGGCGCGAGGCGAATTCGGCGATGTGATGCAAGTGCCGCGTCACCAGCCAATGGAACAGCCACAACATGAAGCCGGCGACGAGGAAGATATTGACGCCGTTGGTGATCAAAATCATCCAGAATTTTTCCAGCAGCCGCTGATACACGCCTTCCATATCCACCACCACCGTCAAAGCGCCGATGGTGAGGGTCTCGCCGCGATGGACACGGGTCAGGGGAAAATCGCGCGATCGGATATTCTGCGCTTTGGGATGCCCGGCTTCCGCCCCCGTTTTACCGTTTTCCTTGACCGACACATAGCGCACATCCGGCAGATGCACCA
>MEQN01000004.1:508-674 GCA_001770235.1 Betaproteobacteria bacterium RBG_16_58_11 | reverse complement strand
GAGGGCGATTTGCAGCTCCAGCCGGTTGGTCGCCCACAACGCGTTGGCGATCGTGGGCAGGTAGGATTGGCCGACTTGTTCGAAGGTGGCTTCGATCTGCCTCAGGTCGCGGCGGTAGTCGGTATAGAGTTGAAAAGCGGTGGCCAGGAGTGCGACGAGCGTGCTG
>MEQN01000004.1:0-494 GCA_001770235.1 Betaproteobacteria bacterium RBG_16_58_11 | reverse complement strand
GGCGACAAGACGCCAACCGAGAGGGGAAAATTTGGCCAGCCACGCGCGCATGGGAGAAAGCCGCCCGCGCGGGGCGCTTATTTCATTTCGCATTGGGAAGTGGACGCCGCCAGCGGCGCGAATTTTTCGCGGCAAACCTTCGTGTACAAGCCCTCGGCCTTGATGGCGCGCAAGGCGGCGGCGATCGCGGGGGCTTTACCGGCATGACGCTTGTTCAGGTAAATGAACATCTCACGCTCCGCGAGCGATGGCTCGACGATGCGGATATTCTGAATCCCCATCTGTTTCGCCAAGGACAGTCCCAACCAGCGTTCGAACAAGGCAACCTCGATGCGGTTCTTGTCCAGCATGGCGAACAATTGCTCCGGCGTATCCACCGTGGTGATCTGGGTGGCGGGCCGCAGATTTTGCTCGTAAATTTTCCAGCCCTTGATGTGGCCGACAGAGAGCGCTTCCAGCGCCGTCCAATTGGCCTTGCTTAATTTGGCCTGGCG
>MEQN01000003.1:3949-12249 GCA_001770235.1 Betaproteobacteria bacterium RBG_16_58_11 | reverse complement strand
GCTGGGGTATGAATTCAATTTGGAGCGTACAACCTACTGCGTCAGCATATTTATTGAGTGACGCCACGGATGGGGCGTGCTTTCCAGCGCCTTCAAGCCGCGAAACAGCGCTCTTGGTGGTGCCCATTCGATCAGCTACTGCTTCTTGAGTCAGGCCCGCCCGCGTTCGCGCAGACAGCATTTCATGCGCGAGTGCATATTCGGCTTCATGCGCATCATAGGCTTCGCGAAAGCCACGGCGTTTCGATGCTTTTTCAAGAAAAGCTTTTTGATCATGTGGTACAGGTGCGTATTTTAGTTCAGCCATTTTGTATCTCCTTCATTCGCTTGCGTGCAAGCTTGATTTCTTGCTCCGGTGTTTGCTGTGACTTTTTGATGAAAGCATGCAGTACAACCACACGATGCCCAACCAGATAGCAATAAAACGCTCTACCAATGCCCGATTTACCATGCGGGCGTAATTCGAATAATCCGCCACCAAAGGCGCGTGAGTGAGGTAAACGCAAGTTCGGGCCGTGCTCGATAAGGAGTTCGACAATTCTTGCGTAATCCGCAACCACATCCACAGGCCAAGCTTCAATCGCGGCTTGCACTTTGGCATGGAAGTATTCAATGGAATATGCCATGTTTGAAGGTTAGCAAATATGCTAACCCCAGTCAATTCTAGGAAAAATGCGCCTTAGCGCACGATAAAGTAATGCCTGTCATGATTTGTGAAAAACTCAATTAGTGTGTGTCTGTAAGAAATAAGCCAGGCCGCCGCAAGCGCATAAAAACACGCCGATCTGCACCCACGACCAAATAAAAAAGGCGCGCCCATGGTGCGCGTTGGGGTGGTTCGAGAGCAGGTAGGGTCGGCCATCGTGCGGTCGGCGCAGGAGGTGCAAGCCGGTATGATCGGCATCGATCTGAAGCGCGGCTTTGATTTCCGCCCACGCGGTTTGGCGCGCGTGTTCCCATTCTTCGCTGTCCAAGTCGCCATCTTGATTGGCGTCGAATCGCGCTAGCAAGGCCGGGCGCTCGCGCTTCCATGTTTCGAGCAATTCATTCAGCAAGCGCTTCGCATCCGGATGCCGGCTGGGGTCGGCGAGGGTGGAAAATTCGCCCAGCGCATACAGCGCATCATCTTCCAGCAAAAGATATTCCGTATATTTTCGCTCGCCTTCGTTCCAGGTTTTTTTGTGTTTGGAGATGATTTCCGCGCCGGTCGGATCAACCAAGCAGGCGCCGCTGCCGTCATACAGTAGAAACGCCGTGTTGCTGGTTTCATCCAGTTCGGTCTCCCATTTGTTATTGCGTTTGACGCGCACGATGCAGTGAAACCATAAGCAGGGCCTGTGCGACAGCAGGCTTTCGAGTTGATTCGAGCCGGTGGGTCGGAGTTGTCCAGAGAGTTCGACAAAACCTTGCGCGGCGGATGCAATCATCGACGAAGCTGTATCGTGGATGAGTCGATAGCGATGATGGTTAGCGCGCCAGGCGAAAAGACTGGTGGCGGCAATGGCCGCCATCACCCCCGCCCAAGCCATTGGGCTGTCAAAGTGATCGGCGATGGCAATACCGAAGATGGCGACGGGCAGGATCGCGGCGTTATGCCACGATCCCATCCAACTGTCGTTGATGCCGCTGCGGAAAAGGTTGAGGGAAAAGCGCATGGATTTTCCCGGGCGGAAAGCTGCTTATAGCTTCATCGATTGCCCGATGGTCATGGTTTGCAGCCGGGTTTTTACATTGTGCTTGCGCAGTTCCATGCTGAAGGCTTCCGGCGTGCCCTGGAGCACCGGGAACGTGCCGAAGTGCATGGGAATGACGGTGGCGGGTTTCACCAATCTTACCGCCTCTGCCGCGCGCTCCGGACCCATGGTGAAATGCCCGCCGATGCAAGCGAGCATCACATCAACTTTGCGGAATTTGGCGATCAGCGCCATATCGGAGAACACATCGGTATCACCCGTGTGATAAATCGTCGGGCCGTTTTTGACTGCGATCACGAAGCCGCCGGGGTGGCCGCCGTCGTGGATATTTTTTCCGTCTTCGGACGCTACCGAAGAGCTATGCACCGCCGGGATGAAGGTGATTTTGACTTCGCCGTCCAATAGGCTCAGCTCGCCGCCGAAATTGCCCTGGGTATCGAAGCCCATCTGTTCCTTGGGGAATCCGCCGTAGGTCACCATTCCCTTGCCGAGATCGAAGGTGGTGACCAGCCGCGCCCCGGTTTTCTTTGCGATTGCCACGCTGTCGCCGACATGATCCGCATGGCCGTGCGTCACCAGGATGAGATCAGCCTTATCCAGCTTGGCCAGATCGTCCTTGCCGTTTTTGTTGGACGGGTTGGTCAGCCAGGGGTCGAGCATCAGGACTTTGCCGCTCGGTGTTTTGAGTTTGAACGCGGCATGGCCGTACCAAGTCAGCTCGGTGTTGCCCGCAGCCAAGGCAGCGGTGCTGAGCAGGGTGGTGGCGATAAAAACAAGGGTGGAAATAGAGCGCATAGGTTTCTCCTGCAAGGGTTATTTACGATCGTAAATGACGAAATGGTATTCGAAGCCATTCGCGCCTTCGGTGCGGTGCTTGTCGCGCGCGGTTTCAATCCACTGGCTTGGATCGAATTCGGGAAAGAACGCATCGCCGTCGAATACGCGTTGAATTTCGGTGAGGTAAATCCGGTGCGCGATGGCCAAGGCCTGGCGATATAACTCCGCGCCGCCAACGAAAAACACTTCCGTATCACCATGGCTCACGGTGAGCGCGGCATCGAGTGAATTCACCGCGAGGCAGCCGGGCACGGCGTAATCCGCATTGCGCGTGACAATCACCGTGTCGCGGCCCGGCAAAGGCTTGCCGATGGAGTCGTAGGTTTTGCGCCCCATCACGATGTGATGCCCCATGGTCAGCGCCTTGAAATGCTTGAGGTCTTCCGGCAACTGCCAGGGCAGCGTGTTGCGAATGCCAATGGCGCGATTGGACGCCATCGCAGAGATAATGGATATACGTGAATCGCTCATACGGCCACCGGCGCCTTAATCGCGGGATGCGGGTCATAGCCATCCAGCGTGAAATCTTCAAATTTAAAATCGAAAATACTCGTCACCGCCGGGTTGATTTGCATCGTGGGCAGCGGCCGCGGTGCGCGCGACAACTGTTCGCGCGTTTGCTCCAGATGATTCGAATACAAATGCGCATCGCCCAGGGTATGCACGAAATCGCCCGGCTGTAAGCCGCACACTTGCGCCACCATCATGGTGAGCAGCGCATAAGAGGCGATGTTGAACGGCACGCCGAGGAAGATATCCGCGCTGCGTTGATAGAGTTGGCAGGAGAGCTTGCCGTCGGCGACATAGAACTGAAAAAATGCATGGCAGGGCGGCAGTTTCATTTTGTCGATCTCGCCCACATTCCAGGCCGAGACGATGAGGCGGCGCGAATCGGGGGTGCGCTTGATCTGCTCGATCACTTGCGTGATCTGGTCGATATGGCGGCCATCGGCGGTGGGCCAGGAGCGCCATTGGTAGCCATACACCGGTCCGAGGTTGCCTTCGGCATCGGCCCACTCGTCCCAGATGGTGACCTTGTTGTCTTGCAGATATTTGATGTTGGTGTCGCCTTTCAAGAACCACAACAGCTCATGCAGGATTGAGCGCAAGTGGCATTTCTTGGTGGTGACGAGCGGGAAGCCAGCGCTCAAATCGAAGCGCATTTGATAGCCGAATACGGAGAGCGTGCCGGTGCCGGTGCGGTCGGATTTTTGATGGCCGTGCTCCAGCACGTGTTGCATCAGGTCGAGATATTGGCGCATGAGGCTATTTTTAGTTAGGGGTTGAGCGCGACAGATTGCACGCTGTGGAATTGCCGGAAGCGTTCGCCGGCTTCCTTTAAGGGCCTATTGTAGGCGTTCCCAAAGGCCAGATCAAAATCCTGATTATCTTGCACCGCCTGGAGAAAATCTTGAAACCGCGCCGCGGATTCCTGGCGCAAAAAATTCACGAACAAAAGCGCTTGGCGGTAGAAAACGAATACATCCATACCCCAGTAATTTGCAGTATGGCGCTTGATTGCTGTATCGCGCCGCTCGGGTTCGAAGACCTTGCCTTGGCGCACGGCCGCGATGGCCTGCTCATCCGAGGCGTAATCGGCGCCGCCGCCATTGGCGGCGAACGCCGCCAAGCCTTCATGAAACCAGGCGGGAACGGTGGCGGTGTAATGGCCGATTTGCTGGCCCAAATGCAGGTGCGAGAGCTCGTGCGTGAGGACGGCGGATAAGCGGTGCGTTTCGCGCCCGAACAGTTGCGGCGCAAGAAATACGCGGTTGTCCGGCACGGTGGCGGCGCTGACGTTCGGCGTGCGCACCTGGCGCTTGAAGCAGTCGTCGCTGCCGCACACGTGCACGGTCACCTCGCCGAGAAACGCGCGGCCATGCGCGGCCTCTACTTGCTGAATCGCGGCGGGCAACAGCGTTGCGACTTGGTTCGCGGCGTTTTCCGCGCCCGGTTCATAGCGCACGCGGTGATCGGCGGCGAGCGGGTGGAACGATTCATCCGAAGGATGCGGCGAAGTGGCGCAAGCGGAGAGGAGCAAGGTCGCGCCGAGCGCGCAGAGAAGTTTCAACATGATTCCGAGCCGATAAGCCATTGCGGCTTAATCTTCGAGACGGCGCCAATGGCCATCGACCAGGCCTTCCATGGGGCGGAAGCGCACTTTATAAGCCATCTTCTGGCTGTCTGCGATCCAGTAGCCGAGATAGAGATAGGGGAGTCCCAGCGCGCGGCAGCGCTCGATTTGCCACATCACGTTGTAGGTGCCGAAGCTGGCAGACTCGATCTCCGGATCAAAGAAGGTATAGACGGCGGAGAGGCCGTTATCGACCACGTCCACCAGGCTCACCATGCGCAATACATCGTTCTCGCGGAATTCGACCAGATTGGTCGAGACGCCGCTCTCCAATAAAAATTGGCGATACTGCTGCTGGTCGTCTTGATCCATGCCGCCGCCGGGGTGGCGCTGGCTCTGGTAGCGGCGATACAGGTCAAAATGCTCCTGCTCGAAGCGCAGCGGCAGCATGTGATAAGTCATCTGCCCGTGGCGCTTGGCGGCCCGGCGCTGGGTGCGATTCGCTTCGAATTCATCCACGATCAGCCGCACCGGCACGCAGGCGCGGCAGCGGTCGCACAGGGGGCGGTACACATACGCGCCGCTGCGACGAAAGCCCAACTGAATCAGCTCGCTGTAAACCTCCGCCGTGATCAGATGGCTGGGGGTGGCGACTTGGGAGCGCGCCATGCGCCCCTGCAAATAGCTGCACGAATACGCCGAGGTGAGATAGAACTGTAGCTTGTGCGCTGGGAAATCGTTAAGCATCCGCTTCCAATTCCAATTTGATATCCGGGTCAAAACGCCATGGGGTTGGTGCTGGAGAATATTGTATCAGCTTGGAAACCCGCAGCATAAAATCGCTGCGCGGGATTTCACGCGCGCCGAAGCGGCCCAAATGCCCGGTTTTCATCTGACAGTCGATCAAGCCGAAGCCCCAGCGTCTAAGTTGCCACACCAAATGCACGAACGCGATTTTCGAGGCGTCGGTCACCTCGGTGAACATCGATTCGCCATAGAACATGCGGCCCAGCGCGATGCCATATAAGCCGCCGGCCAGCTTGCCGTCGATCCAGGTTTCGGCCGAGTGGGCGACGCCCATTTCATGCAACCGCGTATAAGCCTCGATCATCACGGGCGAAATCCAGGTACCGCTCTGACCATCGCGTGGCTGCGCGCAGCCATGCATCACGCGCGTGAAAGCCGTGTCGAGCCGTACTTCGTATTCACGGTGGCGTATCACTTTTTTGAGTGAGCGGCTGATTTTTAGTTCGGCGGGAAACAACACCATGCGCGGATCCGGGCTCCACCACAGCACCGGCTCGCCGGCATTGAACCAGGGAAAGATGCCATGGGAATACGCCTCGATCAGCCGCGCCGGCGTCAGATCGGCACCCGCCGCCAATAAGCCATTCGGCTGCTGCAGCGCCTTGCTGGTGGGAGGAAACGGGTCGCCAGGCTCAAGCCACGGAATCATGTAAAAATTTTATCAGCAAGGGAGAATACCTGAGTAATTTATTACTACCCATCGGGAATACTTGCATGTACTCCGCGACTATCATTAATATTTGGACATAAACATCCGCTTATAAATCAAACGGCGCGTACAGGTTGCGGTTAAATATTGAATTGAGCGCAACTAGGTCTAGAATCGTTTAAAACACTAATGACAGGATCACCGGGATGGAGGCAACCAGTTTGAACGAACTGGCGCGAAGGGAATATCAGGCCTGCTTTCATTGTGGGCAGCCGGTTCTCGTCGCGGCCCGCTTCCCGGTTATTTATTCCGGCGCTACCCAGCCCACTTGCTGCCGCGGCTGCCAGGCCGTGGCGAGCGCCATCATCGATCAAGGTTTGGGCGATTACTACCGGCATCGCAGCGCGTTACCGGCCAACCCCGAAGCCGCCTTGCCCGAGTTCCTCGCGCAAGTTTCCCTATACGACACACCTGAAATCCAGCGTTCCTTCGTGCGCGTGGAAGCGGGCAAGGTGCGCGAAGCGGCGTTGTTGCTCGAAGGCATCCGCTGCGCGGCCTGCGTGTGGCTGAATGAACGGCATCTGGCGAGCCTGCCGGGGGTGCTGTCGGTCGATATCAATTACACCACGCGCCGCGCGCGGGTGCGCTGGGACGACAGCCAAATTCATCTCTCCGACATCCTGCGCGCGGTGGCCGCGATCGGCTATACCGCGCATCCCTTCGATGCCGCGCGCCAGGAAGATGTGCAGCGGCGCGAGCGCCGCATCGCGCTGCGCCGACTCGCCATCGCCGGGCTGTCGATGATGCAGGTGATGATGTACGCGATTCCGGCTTATCTCGACGACGGCAGCATGAGCGCGGATATCCAAAGCCTGATGCGCTGGGCGAGCTTGCTGCTGACGCTGCCGGTGGTGCTGTATTCCAGCGCGCCGTTTTTTATCGGCGCCTGGCGCGATCTCTCATCGAAACGCGTCGGCATGGATGTGCCGGTGGCGCTGGGCATTGCGGTTGCCTTCAGCGCCAGTTGTTATGCCACGCTGACGATGCACGGCGAGGTGTATTTCGATTCCATCGCCATGTTCGTGTTTTTGTTGCTCGGCGGGCGCTATTTGGAAATGGGCGCGCGTCAACGCGCAGCCCTTGCGGTGGATCGCTTGGCCAAGCTCATTCCCGCCATCGCCGTACGCTTTGTCAATTTCACCCTGAACCGCGACATTGAAGAAATCGCCGTGGCGCAACTTGCCAGCGGTGATCATGTGCTGGTTCGTCCGGGTGCTGCCGTGCCGGCGGATGGTGTGGTGATGGAAGGCCAGAGCGAAGCCGACGAAGCGCTGCTCACCGGCGAGAGCCGCGCCATCGACAAGCGCGCGGGCGATGCGCTGGTCGGTGGCGCAATCAATATCAGCGGCCCGCTGGTGATGCGCGTGACGCACATCGGGCAAGACACCGTGCTCGCCGGCATGCTGCGCCTGCTCGATCGCGCGCAAAGTGAGAAGCCGCAGTTGGCGCAACTCGCCGATCGCGCGGCGCAAATTTTCGTGGCGGTGATCTTGGTGATTGCCGCCTTGGCTGCCGTTGTTTGGTATTTCGTTGATCCGGCTAAAGCCATCTTTATCGCGGTATCGGTGCTGGTGGTGACCTGTCCGTGCGCGCTGTCGCTCGCCACGCCGGCGGCGCTGACCGCGGCCACCGGCGCGCTGACGCGCATCGGTTTGCTGGTGACGCGCGGCCATGCATTGGAAACCCTGGCGCGGGTCACGGATGTGATCTTCGATAAAACCGGCACGCTGACACTGGGCCGCACTGTTCTGCGCCAGACGCAAACTCTCGGCGATGCTTCCGCCGCGCATTGCCTGCAATTCGCCAACGCCTTGGAGCAAAGTTCCGAGCATAGCCTGGCCCAAGCCTTGCGCCATGCAGGTCCCAGCCAGTTTGTGGCGCAGGAGGTGCGCAACACACCCGGCAGCGGCATTGAAGGCGTGATCGACGGCGTGCGGCTGCGCATCGGCAATTTGCCTTTTGTCGCCGAGCTGGCCGGGGCGCTGCCGGATACTCACGATGCCGCGCACACCTTGATCGGCCTAGGCAACGCGCAGGGCTGGCTGGCGCTGTTCGAGATCGGCGACAGCTTGCGCCCGGAAGCGGCGCAACTGGTGAGCGCACTGCAAGCGCGCGGCCTGCGCGTGCATCTGTTGTCGGGCGACAGTGACGGCGCGGTGAACGCGGTGGCGCGCCAGTT
>MEQN01000003.1:1676-3920 GCA_001770235.1 Betaproteobacteria bacterium RBG_16_58_11 | reverse complement strand
AGCCGGAAGACAAAGTGCGCTACGTGAAGGCGCTGCAAACGCAGGGCGCGGTGGTGGCAATGGTGGGCGACGGCGTGAACGATGCGCCGGTGTTGGCCCAGGCCCAAGTGTCGATCGCGATGGGCGGCGGCGCCAGTGTCGCGCACGCGGCGGCGGATGTGGTGATGCTATCCGGCAGCCTGCTGCGCATCGGCGAGGCGCTGGATAAGGCGGCGGCCACGCGCCGCATCGTGCGCCAAAATCTGCTGTGGGCGCTGCTCTACAACCTGATCGCGATTCCCCCGGCGCTGCTGGGTTATATCACGCCGTGGATGGCGGGCATCGGCATGTCCTTAAGCTCGCTGATCGTGGTGGTGAATGCGCTGCGCTTGGCTGACCATGAAAAGCCGGTGGCCATCACGCCAATAGCCCCGCGCGTATTCGCGGCAGAAAGCGTGTAATGGAAATTTTATATTTGCTGATTCCGATGAGTTTGATTCTGGTGCTCGTCATCGGCTGGGCGTTTTGGTGGGCGGTAAAATCAGGCCAGTTCGATGACATGGAAGGCCCGGCCTATCGCGTGTTGATGGATGATGATCTGCCCGCCAAGCCTGAAACAATTTCGATTTCTAAGCGAGAGGAGAAGTAAGTATGGAAGCCACCTATAACTACAAAGTGGTGCGGCAATTCGCACTCGTGACTGTGGTGTGGGGCATTGTCGGCATGCTGGTCGGCGTGCTGATCGCGGCGCAGTTGATCTGGCCCGATCTCACTTACGGCATCCCGTGGCTGAGCTACGGCAGATTGCGGCCCCTGCATACCAATGCGGTGATCTTCGCCTTCGGCGGCTCGGCGCTATTCGCTACTTCCTACTATGTAGTGCAGCGCACCTGCCACGCGCGGCTGTTCTGCGACAAGTTGGCCGGGTTCACCTTCTGGGGCTGGCAACTGGTTATCGTGCTCGCCGCCGTCACGCTGCCGCTCGGTTACACCACTTCGAAGGAATATGCCGAGCTGGAATGGCCGATCGATATTCTGATCGCCGTGGTGTGGGTGTCGTATGCGATCGTGTTCTTCGGCACGATCATGAAGCGCAAGACGCCGCATATCTATGTGGCGAATTGGTTCTTCGGCGCTTTCATTTTGACGGTGGCGCTGCTGCACATCGTGAACAGCGCGGCGATACCGGTTGAGGCGATGAAATCCTACTCGGCTTATGCCGGTGTGCAGGATGCGATGATCCAGTGGTGGTACGGCCATAATGCGGTGGGCTTCTTTTTGACTGCGGGCTTTCTCGGCATGATGTACTACTTCATACCGAAGCAGGCCGGGCGACCGGTGTATTCGTATCGTCTGTCCGTGGTGCACTTCTGGGCGCTGATTTTTACTTACATGTGGGCCGGCCCGCACCATCTGCACTACACCGCGCTGCCGGACTGGACGCAATCGCTGGGTGTGGCGTTCTCGCTGATCCTGCTCGCACCGAGCTGGGGCGGCATGGTGAACGGCATCATGACGATGTCCGGCGCTTGGCATAAGCTCAGAACCGATCCGATTCTGAAATTCCTCATCACCTCGCTTTCCTTCTACGGCATGTCCACGTTCGAAGGCCCGATGATGTCGATCAAGACGGTGAACGCGCTGTCGCACTACACCGATTGGACGGTTGGCCATGTGCATAGCGGCGCGCTGGGCTGGGTGGCGATGGTGACGATCGGCTGCATGTATTACTTGATCCCGCGCCTGTTCGGACGCGCCGAGATGCACAGCATCAAGCTCATCACCTTGCACTTCTGGGTTTCCACCATTGGCGTGGTGTTGTATATCACCTCGATGTGGATCGCCGGCGTGATGCAGGGGCTGATGTGGCGCGCGGTGAATCTGGACGGCACGCTCACCTATACCTTTGCGGAAGGGGTGGCGCGCATGTATCCGTATTACATGATTCGCTTGCTGGGCGGGGCGATGTTCTTCGCGGGCATGCTGATCATGGCCTACAACGTGATCAAAACCATTTCCGGCCAGCAGGCGGTGGATGCGCCGATTCCCGCGCCTGCCGCGGCCCACGCTTAAAGCCAAGGAGAGAGACATGAGTTCAAGCCATGAAGTAATCGAAAAAAACATCGGCCTCATGATGGTGCTCATCATTCTGGTGGTGAGCGTCGGAGGCCTGGTGGAAATCGTGCCGCTGTTTTTTCAGAAATCCACCACCGAGCCGGTGAAGGGCCTCAAGCCCTACACCGCGCTGCAATTGGCGGGGCGCGA
>MEQN01000003.1:876-1552 GCA_001770235.1 Betaproteobacteria bacterium RBG_16_58_11 | reverse complement strand
AATGGGGCTCCAAGCGCACCGGCCCGGATCTGGCGCGCGTCGGCGGGCGTTACTCGGATGACTGGCATCGCGTGCATTTGCAGAATCCGCGCGATGTGGTGCCGGAATCCAACATGCCGGCTTATCCCTGGCTGGCGCAAAATAAAGTGAATGGCGGTACGCTCGGCGCGCATATGAATGGCCTGCGCATCGTGGGCGTGCCCTACACCGACGCCGATATCGCGGGCGCCAAGCAAGCCGTCGAGGGCAAGACCGAGGAAGACGCCATGGTCGCCTATCTGCAAGTGCTCGGCACCGCATTGAAGGGGGCAAAATAATGGATATCCAAACCCTGCGCAGCATCGTGACCGTGGCGTCGTTCGCCGCTTTTCTCGGCATCGTCTGGTGGGCGTATGGCGCGCCGCGCAAGGCGGCGTTCGACGAGGCGGCGCGCTTGCCCCTGGATGACGACGACACCCCCCGCCCTGCGGAACAAGAATAGGAGAACATCATGAGCGATTTCACGAGTGGTTTCTGGGGCGCATTCATCGCGATCGTCACGCTGGTCAGCGTGATCGGCTGCGGCGTGCTCCTGAAGATGCTGAGCACGCGCCGCCTGGCGCCGGGCGAAAAGCCCGACACCACCGGCCACGTATGGGACGAGGACCTGGTCGAATACCATAACCCGATGCCGCGC
>MEQN01000003.1:0-824 GCA_001770235.1 Betaproteobacteria bacterium RBG_16_58_11 | reverse complement strand
CCCGGTCTCGGCACCTTCGCCGGCATCGGCAACTGGACCTCGCACGGCAAATACGAAAAAGAGATGGCGGATGCGGATAAAGCCTATGGCCCGCTGTTCGATAAATTTCTCAAGCAAGACCTGAAAGCGGTCGCCGCCGATGCGGAAGGAAAACAAATGGGCGAACGCTTGTACCTCACCTATTGCTCGCAATGCCATGGGTCGGATGCGCGCGGCGCCAAAGGCTTTCCCAACTTGACCGACAACGATTGGCTCTATGGCGGTGAGGCGGAAATCATCAAAGCCAGCATCACCAACGGCCGCAGCGGCATGATGCCGCCGATGGCCGCGGCGGTGGGCGGTGAGCAGGGCGCGAAAGAGGTCGCGAATTACGTGCTCTCCTTAAGCCGCCGCCCGCATGACGCGCAGCTCGCTGCTGCCGGCCAGGCCAAGTTTGCGGTCTGCGCGGCTTGCCACGGACCGGAAGGGAAGGGCAATCCCGCGCTCGGCGCCCCCAACCTGACGGACGAGGTGTGGCTGTATGGCGGCTCGGAGAAAGCGATTATTGAAACCATCGCCAAGGGCCGCAACGGCCAAATGCCCGCGCAGCAAGGCGTGCTCTCCGAAGGCAAGATTCATCTGCTCGCGGCGTATGTGTATGGCCTGTCGGCAAAGAAATAGGGGGTCAGGATTCGGGATTCAGGATTCAGGGAATGTAGGGGTGAGGCATGCCTCGCCCACGCAATGCGTTTGCTCACCTATAGAGGATTTAGTAAGTGCAAGATAGGTTTGGCGCCTTTATGAAATCCCTCCTATCCTCCCTTTTTCAAAGGGAGGGACTTTCT
>MEQN01000002.1:11493-11658 GCA_001770235.1 Betaproteobacteria bacterium RBG_16_58_11 | reverse complement strand
AGCCTTAAACCGGAAACAAATTCGCCAACGCGCATTCACCGTCATTGCCCACTGCCCTGCCCGATCCCCCTTGGGAAAAAAATTCACCGCGAAGGACGCGAAGGACGCGAAGTACGCGAAGGTACGCAAAGGTTTTTTTCAATACCCCCTTGAGGGGTAAAAATC
>MEQN01000002.1:10832-11432 GCA_001770235.1 Betaproteobacteria bacterium RBG_16_58_11 | reverse complement strand
TTCAGGTCAATGTTCAAATAATCCCGCTGCTAGCGCCGCACCCAGCAAACCCGCTTTCGGATTCATCACCACGGCGACCCGCAAGTCGGATAGCCATTCCCGGTAGCGCCCCTTGGCGCGGAAGGCTTGCATGAATCCACCCGCTTTTAGTTGCTGAATCAGTTTGGGCGCGATGCCGCCGGCAATATAGACGCCGCCCTCGGCCAGCGTGGTCAATGCGAGATTGCCGGCTTGCTGGCCGTAGATGCGTGCGAATAATTCCAGCGTTTCTGCCGCCACGGGGTCGCGCCGGCTCAAGCCGAATTCGGAAATGATGGCCGCCGGGTCGGCGTCTTGCAGCGCGGCGAGTAATTCGGGCGTGGGGCTGCGGGTCGCGGCGAGATGATGGAAGATATCGTGCAAACCCTGGCCCGATAGCAAGCGTTCATAAGAGACATGGCCGTATTGCGCGGCGAGCGCGCGCCATAATTCGATTTGTATTTCGTCCATCGGCGCGAAATCGGCATGACCGCCTTCGGTGCTCAGCACTTCGTAGCGATCGTTTTGCCAAACCAATATCGCCTGGCCCAGGCCAGTGCCGGCGCCGAGCAAGGCGCGCGG
>MEQN01000002.1:3733-10768 GCA_001770235.1 Betaproteobacteria bacterium RBG_16_58_11 | reverse complement strand
CCGTAGCCGATGGCGGCAAAATCGTTGAGCAAGCGCACGTGAGCGATGCCGCAGTCGTGCGCGATCTCATCGGCGTCGATCCAAAATTCACGGTTGGTGAGTTTGATGCGGCGGCCGCTGATGGGGCAGGCCAGGCCGAAACAGGCGGCGCGCGGCGTGGCGCCGTCCAGGAATTCACGCACCATCGGGGTGAGCGCGGTGTAATCGCCGGTGATGAAGCGCGCTTCGCGCTCGATGCATAGCTGCCCGGCATCCCAGTGCGCCAAGGCCAGCAAAGTTTTTGTACCGCCGACATCACCGGCCAGCACGGTCTGAATGGGAGAAGGCATGGGGTGTATTTTATACGGGATTTCAAAACAACTAACGCGCGATAGCGGTCGTATGTATCAACCGTGGCTCGGCAAACAGCAGCGCCAAAGGCTCGGGACGATGAATACCGTATCCCTGCGCATAGTCGACGCCCAATTCCTTTAATTTTTGCAGTATCGCGTCGTTCTCGACGAATTCGGCCACTGTCTGAATCCCCATCAAATGGCCGATGCGATTGATCGCTTCCACCATGGCGTAATCCACCCGGTCGGACAGCATGTCGCGCACGAATACGCCGTCGATTTTAATTTTATCCACCGGCAAATTCTTGAGGTAGGCAAAGGAGGACATCCCGCTGCCGAAGTCGTCCAAAGCGAAAACGCACCCCATCTCCTTGAGCGCGCCCATCAGGCGCATCGCGCGGCTGAGGTTGGCGATGGCGGCGGTTTCGGTAATTTCAAATCCGATTTTGATGCCCAAGCCATCCAGGCGCTGGATTTGCCCGGTCACGAAATCGAGAAACTTGTCGTCGTTCAGCGATTGCCCGGAGAGATTGATATAGATCGTGGACACGTCTCTGACCTGCGCCGCATGCCGCGTGATCCAGTCCAGCGCATGGCGGATCACCCAGCGATCGACATTGGGCATGAGGTTGTAGCGCTCGGCGGCGGGAATAAAAGCCTGCGGCGGGACGATTGCGCCGTGCTCGTCCGTCATGCGCAGCAATAGCTCGTATTGGGTGCCGCCCATCACATCGCCGTCGCGCACATTGGCGATTTTTTGGTAATACAGTTGCAGCCGGTCTTCATCTATCGCGCGGTTGATGCGCGGCAGCCACGCCATTTCACCTTCGCGCATGACCAATTCGGTGTCGCTCGGCTCATACACTTGCACGCGATTGCGCCCCTTTTCCTTCGCGGTGTAGCACGCCGCATCCGCCGCCGCGAGCAGGGAGGCCACGCTCACGCTATCGACCGTGATCGGCACCAGGCCGATGCTTGCGCCGATGCTGAACGGCTTTTCTTCCCACATGAAGCGGAATTCCTCGACCACGAGACGAATCTCGTTCGCAATGCCTTCGGCGCGGCTGATCGGGCAGCCGTTGAGCAAGATCGCGAATTCATCCCCGCCGAGGCGGAACAAGCTATCTCCCTCGCGCACCTTGGCCGAGATGATCAACGCCAGTTGCCGCAGCAGCTCGTCGCCGGCGGCGTGGCCGCAGGTGTCGTTCACGATCTTGAATTGGTCGAGATCCATATACACCAGCGCATGCTGCTTGTTATGGAATTTAGCGCTCTCCCACATCTGCGCCATGACCGCTTCGAATTCAAGCCGGTTGCCAAGCCCGGTGAGCACATCGTGGCTGGCCTGCCAGGAAAGCTGCCGCGCCAAACGCCGCGCATGGCTCACATCGTGAAAAACCACCACATAGCCGATCACCGCGCCGTGGCTGTCGTGAATCGGCGCCGCCGAGTCTTCAATGGCATACTCGGTTCCATCGCGCGCAACCAGCACGCCATGCGGATCGACGCTCACCACGCGGCCTTCGATCTTGCATTCGGAAACTGGGCTCTTTATCGCTTCCCGATTTAGCTCATTGACCACGCGGAATATCTGGTCAATCGGATGGCCGCGCGCTTCCGCGCTTTGCCAGCCGGTCAGTTGCTCGGCGATCGGGTTCATGTAATCGACCACGCCATCGCCATCGGTGGTGATCACCGCATCCGCGATGGAATGCAGCGTGACTTCGGCGCGTTCTTTCTCGTGAAACAGCGCTTTTTCGGCATGAGACGTGCGCCGCACGACCATGAAGGCAATCACCGCCCCGAGCCCGACCAAGAGCAAGCCCAGACCGATCATGCTGTAGAAGGCTTTATCGTACTCGCGCCGCGCAAACCCCACCGCTTCGCTCGTTGCCTGGCGTTGATAATCCAGCAGTTTGCTGAGCACCGCCAACACCCGGTTCTGCGCCGGCACGGCCTCCCGCAGCAGCAGCGTGTTCGCTTCGTCCAAGCGCTGCTCCTGAACGAGGCCGTAAACCGCTTCTTGGATCAAGGTCGATTGCCGCGTCAAAGCCTGTGAGTCCGCAAGCGTCTGCTGCTCTAATGTACTTAAAGACATGGCTTTCAGCGCATCGCGCGCCTTGAGGAATTCCTCGGCCATCCGGCGAAAATACTGATGCTCGTCTTCGCGATCGAAGGGGTCGGTCATCAGCGCCATGCGGTGCAGGCTGATGGAACGCTCGCGCGCCGCATTGCGCATCGCGGCGACCAAATCGGTTTTGACGTTGTGCTGGCTGACGATCACGTTCATGCGCTCGTTGATCGCCGCCATGCGCGTGAGCCCGATGACCGCGATCGCGGCCATCAGGATGAGCACGAGGACAAATCCGACGGAAATGGTGTATTGGGAATGGCGAAAAAAACGGGGGGTCATTGACTAGGCGGCTTGAGTGATTTTACGCCACATCCCAATCCATTCGCCGTGGAACGCTGGCTAGCCGGTTTCGTATTCGCGCTCGGCCAGGCTCGCCACCAAGGGGCAACCCGGCTGGCTTTGCTCAGTGTCGCAGCGCTGGACCAAATCCAGCAGCGTCTGGCGCATCCGCCCCAGGTCGGTCAATCGATCCTCGATCAAGGAAAGCTTTTGCATCGCCACGCTTTTCACGTCGCTGCAACTGCCCTCGCCCAAATGGATCAGATTGATGATTTCTTCCAGGCTGAAGCCCAATCGCTGCGCGCGCTTGATAAAGAGAATCCGTTGTATCGAGTCCAGCGGATACAGGCGATAGCCTTCCACCGGCTTGGGCGGTTCCTGCAACAGGCCGCGCCGCTGATAGTAACGAATGGTTTCGATATTCACGCTCGCCTTGCGGGCCAGGGTACCGATTGTGATGCCTTTGAGTGCCATGGTTTGGATTAGCGGCAGGGCCGGCAAAATATTTAGCCCTAAATGCTCCTGAATATTATTTTCCCGGAAAATCGCCGGATTAGTCTAATAAACGGCCTGAATTTCCATTTCTTGAATGTGCTCGCTAAAGAATCCAGACCTTAGGCCGATAAGCCTATTTAGAGAAAAAACTGTTCCAAACAACGTACTTAGCTGATATATTTGCCCCTGATTTCAAAACTGCTCACTCTATATAACAATATGAAAATATCACTTCTACCCAAATTCGCCCTGCTCGGGATCGTGTTTGCGCTGACCGGTTGCGCCACCAATGGCGACCCGCGCGACCCGCTGGAACCCCTTAATCGCGGCATCTATAAGTTCAACGACACGATTGACGAAGCGGTCATGAAACCCGTGGCAAAAGGCTATAAGGCCGTCTTGCCGAACCCGGTGCGCACCGGCGTGGGGAACTTCTTCTCCAATATCGACGATGCCTTGATCGCCGTAAACAACCTGCTCCAGTTCAAATTCAGCCAGGCTGCCTCCGATGTGGCGCGCATGATCGCCAATACGACGTTCGGCATTGGCGGCCTGTTCGATGTGGCGACCGGTTTCGGACTGGAAAAGCACAATGAGGATTTCGGCCAAACCCTGGGTTACTGGGGAATCGGCGATGGCCCCTTCCTGATGCTGCCGTTACTCGGCCCAAGCAATTTGCGCGATACCATCGGTTTGGTGGCCTATTACCAACTGGATCCGGTTTGGAATTTGAGCCATGTTCCGACCCGCAATACCTTGGGCACGCTGCGTGTGTTAGACCGCCGCGCGCGTCTGTTGGATGCGGAAAAAGTGTTGGACGAAGCAGCACTCGACCCTTACACCTTCCTGCGTGATGCTTACATTCAGCAGCGGCGCAGCCTGATCTATGACGGCAACCCGCCACGCGAGAAGTTGGAAGACGAACCCGCCCCGGTCAATAAGGCCGAGTCCGGCGAAGAAAAGCCGCGAACAGTGAGCGAAGCACCAGTGGCGGAGCAAGCCGGGAAACAACTGGAAGCCGCCGCACCGGCCGCGCCTTCATCTGAAAACAAGGCTGAGACCACGGCCAACGCAGAAACGCAATCGAATGAAATGCCGGCGCTGTTGGCTTGGCTATTCCGTAGCGGGGATGCTGCGGGGTGGCAAGAGTAAGGCCGCCACTTCACGTTTCTGCCCAGGGCGCCGAATCGGCGCCCTTTTTATTTCTGGTATTTCTGTTATTTCTACGCTCGGCTCAGGCACATACTGGACGCTCGGCTCAGGTTCAACGCTGCGCGCCACGACAGGTCGCGCCCGCTCGTTGGTTCTTTCACGGTAGCGGTCCTTGCCAGGGGCCTCGGCCAGGCGTTCCGCACCGTAGCCTGGCAAGGCCTCGAGCGGAATGGCGCGCTTGATCAGTTTCTCGATATCGCTCAAATAGCGTTTTTCTTCCGGGCTCACCAGCGAAATCGCTTTCCCGCTGATGCCGGCGCGGCCGGTGCGGCCGACGCGGTGCACGTAGTCTTCCGCGCTGTGCGGCAACTCGAAATTAACCACGCACGGCAAATCATCGATATCCAAACCACGCGCGGCGATGTCGGTCGCGACCAGCGCCCGTATCTTGCCTTCTTTGAATTCGGCCAGCGCTTGCATCCGCGCCTGCTGGGTTTTATCCGAGTGGATCGCTACGGCGTTGATGTCCTCGTGCATCAATTGATGCGCGAGCCGGTTCGCGCCGGTCTTGGTGTTGGTGAAAATGAGGACTTGCTTCAGGTCTTCGTTTTTGATGATCTGCGCCAGCAAGCGCCGTTTGTGATCATTCGCCACCGGATACGCAACCTGGGTGACGGTGTCGGCGGTGGCGTTGCGGCGCGCGACTTCGATCAACTGCGGATCGTGCATGAAATCGCTGGCCAGGCGCTTGATCTCTTCGGCGAAGGTTGCCGAAAATAGCAGGTTTTGCCGGCGCGGTGGCAGATAACTAAAAATGCGCCGGATGTCGGGCATGAAGCCCATATCCAGCATGCGGTCGGCTTCATCCAGCACCAGGAATTCCACTTGCGACAGGTTCACGCTTTTTTGATGCAAGTGGTCGAGCAAGCGGCCTGGGGTCGCCACCAGAATTTCCACGCCGCGCCGCAGCTCCGCGATCTGCGGATCGATGTGCACCCCGCCGTACACCGAGGTCGAGCGCAGCGAGAGATATTTGCTGTAGGTGCGCACGCTGGCCTCGACCTGGGCCGCCAGCTCGCGCGTCGGCGCTAAAATGAGGCCGCGCACCTGATGCCGCGCGGGAGAAGTGCTGGTGTTCTGATGCACCGCCAGCTTGTGCAGCATGGGCAGCGTGAAACTCGCGGTCTTGCCGGTGCCGGTTTGCGCACCCGCCATGACGTCCTTGCCCGACAGCACGACGGGGATCGCCTGCGCCTGAATCGGCGTGGGCTCGGTATAGCCCGCATCGGCAATCGCGCGCAGGATGTCGGGGGATAAACCTAAACTTTCAAATGACATGAAGAATGGCTGGAAATGAGTGAAATAGGCGGGAGATTATAGGTTATTTGCGCCGGATTCGGTAAAAAGCTTGGCGCGCCAAAACATTAGCCATTAAGCGCCGCGCGCGAACTCACGATCGTCGCCAGTTGTATGGTATAAACGCGCATTCTTCTTTTTGTTGCGGCATGACCTTCGGGCGCCGTTGCGTTAATCGTACTGAATGAACCGCGGTTTCTACATCATCATGGCGGCGCAATTCTGCTCCGCCCTTGCCGACAATGCGTTGCTCATCGCCGCTATTTGGCTGCTGATCGATTTTCTGCATCGTCCAGAATTCTCCCCCCTGCTCAAGTTTTATTTCACGGTTTCCTACGTGGTGTTGGCGCCCTTCGTGGGGGCATTCGCCGACTCCATGCCCAAGGGCCGGGTCATGTTGATCAGCAATACGATCAAAATCCTGGGCTGCCTGCTGTTGCTGTTCAATATCCATCCTCTGCTCGCTTATGGCATTGTCGGCCTGGGCGCGGCGGCCTATTCGCCCGCGAAATACGGCATCCTCACCGAGTTGCTGCCCCCTAATCAACTGGTGCTGGCGAATGCCTGGATCGAGGGCTTGACCGTCGCCGCGATCATTCTCGGCACCATGGTTGGCGGCGTGCTGATCAATCCGACGGTAAGCGCCCAACTGGCGCAATTCGACCTGCCGGGCATCACGACCGGCATCGATACCGCGCCGGAAATGGCCATCAGCGTGATTGCGGTATTTTACGTATTGGCCGCGCTATTCAATTTATATGTGCCCAACACCGGCGTCGATCACAAGCCGGTCAAGCGCAATCCGTGGTTTCTCGTGCGTGATTTCAGTCATTGCGTGAAATTGCTGTGGATGGACAAATTAGGACAAATCTCGCTCGCCGTCACCACCCTATTCTGGGCCGCCGGCGCCACGTTGCAATTCATCGTGCTGGATTGGGCCAAAGTTGCATTGGGGCTCTCGCTCGAGAAGGCATCGATGCTGCAAGGCGTGGTCGCCATCGGCGTGGCGATCGGCGCGATTACGGCGGCGCGCATCGTCCCCATCCACAAATCGGTCAAAGTGCTGCCGGTGGGGGCGATGATGGGCGTCTTCGTCATCAGCATGGTCGCCGTGAGCCACCTGCCCTTGGCCATGATATTGATGATCTCGATCGGCGCCATCGCCGGCTTCTTCGTAGTGCCGATGAATGCGCTGTTGCAGCATCGCGGCCATATCCTGGTGGGCGCCGGACATTCGATCGCGGTGCAAAACTTCAACGAGAATGCCGGCATTCTGGTCATGGTCGG
>MEQN01000002.1:242-3696 GCA_001770235.1 Betaproteobacteria bacterium RBG_16_58_11 | reverse complement strand
GCGCGGTCATCATTTTTGGGCTGTTCGTCTCTACCATCATGCTCTTCATCATGAATTGGCACCGCTGCAACATCACCCGCCACGGCGCGGAAATCGAAAAACTGCTCGACGTGGCCCGCACCAGCACCCACCCTTAACGACTGGCATCCGCTTGGTCGTTTAATACCCTCCTTTCAAGTTAAGTTTGCAGGACAAGCGCCGATAGCTTGAAGAACAAGCGTTCTTGCTGCGAACAAAAACCGTATCTTAGTCCAGGCAAATTTATCTTGAATCAACATGCCGCCCCGGCACACACGCCAGAGTCTGCCCTGCAAGGCCTATCTCATTCGAAGGCAGAAGGTTCACTCTGGCCGACGCGGCTGCAATGGAAGGCGCCATTGCTCACCGCCGTGATCGTCTGGGGGGCCATCGCGCTAAGCGGCGTCATCGGCGGCGCACCGGGGGCAACGGCGGCGCAAATACTCATGCAAAGCACCCTTGCCTCGCTGCTTGCGGGCGCGCTGACATTCTGGCTGATGAAACGCGCTTTGGGGCCGCTGCACCGCGCCACGGAATTTATCCGCGCCCTGCCCGCCCATCAGGGCGCCCTGCTGACCCCGCCAGCCGCCGCGCTCGAACTCAGCGAGTTGACGGATGCGCTCAACGCCGCCGCCGGCAAGCTTCACGCGCAAGACACGGCGCTGAATCAAGCCTTCAATGAACTGCAAGAGCAGCAATATGCTTTTGATCATCACGCCATCGTGAGCATCATCGATTTTAATGGCCGCCTCCAGGCTGCCAACGACTTGCTGTGCGAGATGACCGGCTATACACGTCACGAATTGCTGAACCAGCCCTTCACGATTTTGAATCCGGAGGACGATCCGATCGAAAGCCATACCGCGCTCTGGGGAAAATTGCTGCGCGGTGAAATTTGGCGCGGCGAGATGCGGATCAGGCCCAAGCATGGCCGGCTACGCTGGCTGGAGTCGTCATGGGTGCCGATCCGCGATCTCCAGGGCCAGCCGCACCACTTCATCTGCATCCAAACCGATATCACCGAGCGCAAACGCAGCGCGCAGGATCTTGCCGCGAACCAAAAAGCGCTGGAAATGTTGACGACCAATTTGGAGCAACTGATCAAGGAGCGCACCGCCGAGCTGGAAAAGACCAACGATGATCTGGCGCGCGCGAATCAAGTCAAATCCGAATTCATCTCGATCGTATCGCACGAGTTGCGCACGCCGCTGACCTCGATCAAATCCTTTACCGATATTCTCAACGATGAGATCGACGATCCGGATTGCAAAAATTACCTGCGCATCATCAACGACGAGGCCGAGCGCCTGAACCGGCTCATCAACGATATTCTGGACATGCAGAAAATCGATGCCGGACGCATGGTCTGGCGCGATGAAAAAATCAATCTGGTCGATGTGGCGCGAGCCGCGGTGGAAGCTTTTTCCGGTGCTTATCTCTCAAAAGGCATCGCGCTCGAATTGGAGGTTGCCGACGCCGCGCTGTATTCGCTCACCGATTCGGACAAGATTCGCCAAGTCTTGGCCAATCTGCTGTCGAATGCGCTCAAATTCACCCAGGCGGGCAAAGTCGGCGTCAGCATCAAACGCGTGTGGGATCGCACCGGCAAGGGATTCATTCAGCTTGCGGTCGCCGATAGCGGCTCGGGGCTCGCCGCCAGCCAACTGGAGCGCGTTTTCGAACAGTTCTATCAAGTAGAGAACGATCAATCCCGCAAGATTCAAGGCACCGGCCTGGGCCTGACTATCTGCAAGCAAATCATCGA
This sequence comes from Betaproteobacteria bacterium RBG_16_58_11, assembly GCA_001770235.1. GTDB lineage: Bacteria > Pseudomonadota > Gammaproteobacteria > Burkholderiales > Thiobacteraceae > RBG-16-58-11. The sequence continues at coordinate 1,913 of MEQN01000002.1, read as the reverse complement.
ACATTATCAAGGAAGCATCTGGGCCGAAAGCGAGTTGGGCAAAGGCACGACGATGCTGTTCACCCTGCCCGACGCAAGCGGCGCCAGCAAAAAGCTGGGCGAGATTCTGGTTGATCTCGGCTATTTGACCGATGTTGAAATTGAAAAGGCGTTGCAACAACAGCGTGCGATCGACAAGCAGCCTTCGCCCCCAGTGAAAACAGAAACGGGAGCACCCTGAAATGGCCATACGCATCCTGGTTGCGGAAGACGAAGAAAACATCCGGCTGGCCCTGAAAACCATCGTCAGTAAAAATTTGCCATGCGACGAAGTGGTGGCCTGCGAGCATGGCCAGGAAGCATGGGAAAAACTGCAAGCGGAACCCTTCGCGATGGTCATCTCGGATTGGAACATGCCGCACATGACCGGCTTCGAGTTGCTGGAAGCGATGCGCAACGACGATAAAACCAAGCACATCCCCATGCTGCTGCTCACCGCCCGCTCGGACAAGACCAGCGTCATCAATGCCCTGCAAGCCGGCGTGAATGACTATGTGACCAAGCCCTTCGACAAGGACTCGCTGGTGCAAAAAGCCAAGAAACTGCTGGCCAAATCGCAAGCGGGGTTGCCCGCGGAGCAAGCTACGGGAACGGCCGAGGCCGCACCCGCACTGTCGATCACCGAGGAAATCGTCAATCGCATCAGAAGCGGACAAGCCTCCTTACCCGTTCTTCCCGAACTCGCGCATAAAGTCGAAGAACTGTTTCAGCGCGTGGACGTGGACCTCGACGAATTGGTCAAGGTGCTGCAAACCGATCCCGGCATCACGTCCAAACTGATCAGCATTTCCAACTCGCCGCAATACCGCGGCTTATCGGAAATCAAATCGCTGGATAAGGCCATCGCGCGCATCGGCATGAAAATGACGGAAAACTACGTGCTGATTCTTTCCAAGCGCGGCCTATTTAAAATCGACGTGCCCCAGTATGAGCTATTGCTGAATAAGGTCTGGCAGCACTCGCTCGCGACCGCCGCATGCGCCCAAGCGCTGGCGCAGAAACTCGCGCTCCCCGACCCGGACAGCTACTACACTTTGGGGATGCTGCACGATATCGGCAAGCTCATCCTGCTGCAGTTCTTCGCCGAAATGTCAAAGAAGCGGCCCGATGCGACGGAAGAGGAATGCCTGGAACTCATGGACAAATTTCACGGCGAATTCGGCGCGGCGCTGCTCGCCAGTTGGAAATTTCCCAGCGAACACCAGCAAATCGCGCGCTTTCACGACACGGTTTCCAATGCGAGCCAACCCAGCAACAGCCTCTACCTCATCGCCTTGGCGAATCTGCTTGCGATCAAGGCGGGTTATCAGGTGAGCGAACGCGTGATCAGCGATGAAGATATCAGCATCGTGTCGCAGCGCTTACGCGCCGGCGCGAGCGTGATCGAGGCCGTCACGCAGCAGATGAACGAATACATGGCGGCGCAAGGATCGGTTTAAGCCCTTACAACACGACCGGCGCATTCGGCAATTCATTCGCCCCCGGCGCATGGCGCGGGTAATGTGCCGCCAACAGCGCGCCGATGGCCTCGATCCCGCTCACCACACCGGCTTCGAATTGCCCCGCGTGCAGCGCCGCTTCCATGCTGCGGCAAATCTCTTCCCAGGCCGCCGCGCCCACCGCGCGGTGAAT
>MEQN01000002.1:0-226 GCA_001770235.1 Betaproteobacteria bacterium RBG_16_58_11 | reverse complement strand
ATCTCCACATCACGGTCCGCCAGCAGCAGATACACCAGCACGCCATTGTTCTGTTCCGTATCCCATACGCGCAGATCGGCGAACACCTCCAGCGCACGCGCGCGTCCGGTCTTGCCGCGCCAAAGTTCAGTAAGCGTTAAAGTCTCCTCCATGGCAAATCGAATTTGACCGAGGTGGCGCAGCTCGCCGGCGGCGATGGCCGCTTCGATCGCGCGCATCGCCGCCG
>MEQN01000001.1 GCA_001770235.1 Betaproteobacteria bacterium RBG_16_58_11 | reverse complement strand
TGAGCGCCGTGGCGGGCTGCGGCGGCAAGGACAAAGCCGACAGCAAGGCTAAAACGCAAGTCGTGGCCAAGGTGAACGGCAGCGAGATCACGGTGCATCAGATCAACTTTGCACTGCAACGCTTGGCCCCGCAGAACGAGGCGCAAGCCAAGGAGGCGTCGAAGCAAGTGCTGCGCGCCTTGGTCGAGCAGGAAATGCTGTATCAAAAAGCGCTTGAAGCCAAGCTCGACCGCGACCCGCAGGTGGTGCAGACACTGGAATTTTCGCGCCGCCAATTTTTGGCCCAGACTTATCTGGCGCGCCAAGTCAAGCCGGTAAAGCCCGGCGATGCCGACATCAAGGCCTATTACAAGCAACATCCGGAATTGTTCGAGCAGCGCCGCGTTTACCGCACCCAGGATATGGCCGCGGCGATGAATGCCGAGCAGCAGGCCGAGTTGCAAAAGGAATTGGAAAAGAGCAAAAAATCGCTGGCCGATATCGCGCAATGGCTCAAGGCGCGCAACATTCCCTTCAAGGTAGTCAACTCGGTGCGCGCGCCCGAGCAGGTGCCGCCGGATTTTTTGAGCCGCATCGCCAAGCTGCAAGACGGGCAGATCGGCACCTTGAGCTCGCCCGAGGGCACGCTGGTGATCCTCATGCTGGGCTCGCAAGCGCAGCCGGTGACCGAAGCGCAGGCTAAACCGGCGATCGAAAAATTTTTATCGAATCAAAAGAACCTTGAATTGGCCAGCGCCGAAATGAAAAAAGTGCGCGACGCGTCCAAGATCGAATATCTGGGCGACTATGTTGATCTCGGCAAAGAGCCATCGGCCGCACAAGCCAAGGCCGCCGTTCCTGCCGCCGCCGCGAGCGAAAGCCCGAGCGTGAAGGCCGGCGAGAAGTCCAACGCGAACGCGATGGAGCGCGGCTTGTCAGGGCTGAAGTAATCCGGTTGCGCATCCTTGGTGGCGCAAATCCCCGCATAAATTCCCTTTCCTACCCACATGCGCATAGCCCATTTTCCCGCCCTCGCGCGCATTGCTCCCTTCGCGCTTTATCTCGTGATTCTGGCGCTGGAAGGGCAGGCGCATCATCTGTTTACCGAGTTCGATGCGCGTTGGTTGTATCCGCTGAAAATCCTGCTGGTGCTGGGCGTGCTCGCCACGTTCCGGCTGTCGTATACGGAGCTGCGCGGTTTCAAATTCTCGCTCGGCGATGCCGCCTTGTCCTTGGGCGCAGGCTTGACCGTATTCGCGGTTTGGGTCGGCTTGGATTTCTCCTGGGCGGTGCTGGGCGAGCCCGGCGCGGGCTACGATCCGCGCGACGAGGGCCGGATTGATTGGCTGTTGGCCGGGTTTCGCCTCGCCGGCGCGGCTTTGGTGGTGCCGCTGATGGAGGAGTTGTTCTGGCGCTCCTATCTGATGCGCTGGGTGGTTCGCAGCGATTTCCTCAGCGTGCATCCCGCCACGGTGACGCTGCCTGCGATGTTGATTTCGAGTGTGGTGTTCGGCTTCGAACATCATCAATGGTTGGCGGGCATCTTCGCCGGCCTCGTCTATGCCTGGCTGTATCGCCGCACCGGACATCTCAATTACGCCATCTTCGCGCATGCGGTCACCAACGGCGTGCTTGGCGTGTGGGTGCTGGCGACCGGGCAGTGGAGTTATTGGTGAGCGGCGTGTTGTTTCATGAGCGTGCTCGCCTGCTCGCCGGCGTGTTGTGTGCGATCGCGGCATGGCCCGCGCTCGCCAAAGATACGCTGCAGCCCTATGTCGAAATTCGCCGCATGTGGGATGACAATCTGTTCCGCACTGAAACCGATACGCGCAGCGGAACGATTGATATTGCCAGCGCGGGCGTGGCGCTCGACTGGCGCTATGGCCGCCAGCAAGTGACAGGCCGCGCCGGCGCGAACCAGGTGCGCTATCGGGAATTCGGCCAGCTCGATTACGATGGCTACGATTTGGATTTACAGTGGAATTGGCAGACGGCCAACGGCATTTCCGGCCTATTGGGTTGCAGCGAGAGCCAAACGCAAAGCTCGCTGGCGGATATTCAGTCCTCGCTTTCCAACTTGCACACACAGCGCGAATGCAAGGCGGGTCTGTTCGCGAACCCGAGCGGTATCTGGCAAGCGCGCCTGGTCATTTCCGATAACGAATCCAACAACAGCGATCCTTCGCGCCAGGTTTACGATTGGCAAGAGAGCGGCTTGGAGGCAACGCTGGGCCAGACCTTCAGCATCGGTAATTATGCCGGCGGTTTCCTGCGCGTGGCCGAAGGAAAATTCCCCAATCGCCAAACGGTCGGCGCGCTGCGTATCGATAACAGCTACCGGCAACAGGAGGCGGGGCTGCAAGCCAATTACCGGCTGAGCGGCGCGACTCACTTTAGCGTGCGCGCGGCCTACTTGCAGCGCACGCACGATCAAGTGCCGGAGCGCGATTTCGACGGTTTAAGCGGACGCTTCTCGTTCAAATGGCAACCCAGCGGCAAGACCGCGCTGAATGGCGCGCTCTACCGCAATGTCGGCGCGGTGGAGGATTTGAACGCGAATTACATCGTGGCCGATGGCATGACCGCCTCCGCCGCCTGGACGCCCACGGATAAAACGCGCATCAGCCTGGATGCCAAGTTGGAGCAACGCGCCTACGCGGGCGATCCGGGCATTATCAGCGGGCTGTCTCAGCGCAAGGACGAGGTGCGCAGCCTGGGCGCGGGTTTCGATTACCAAGCGCACCGGCTGGCCGGGCTGGGGGTATCGGCGCGGCGCGAAAGCCGCGAGTCCAACGAGGCGGGGCGAGGCTACCGCGCGAAGGTGGTGCAAACCTATTTGCGGCTGACGTTTTATTGAAACGTCCAAAAAGACTAATGCACAACACCTCTTGCCCCCTTTTTTTAATAGCCCATTCGGGCCATGCATTCCCAAGCCGCATACATTATTTCGTAAGAGGCGGAGCGTAGATTCGTTTCAGCCAGGGTTAAAGCTAAAATCCAAGTAAGGGTTTTGGATTATTTCGAATGAGTGACTGGATAGCCAGGAAGGAGTCAACCCATGCAGCAAGCGAATCAAGCACAGCGCGTCGCCCTTTTCATCCAAGAGGGTGGAGAGGAAGATCTGGTCAAACTCATGTTGGAAGGCTTTAAGGATGGAGCGCTGTGCCTGAGTGTGCAACAAGCCCGCGCATTTGCAAGTGACTTAATCCAGCATGCTCACCGCATTGAAGTTAAGAACAGCCTGAAAAAAGCAAAAATCAAGGCAACCCAGCCTGCCGTGGAACGAACGGGCATGCCGTCAATCATCCCGGCTCTGCTACAGGCATAAGCTTGTACCGGGGCCTTCCCCACCCCGTCTGTCTCACAAGAGGAGACAGGGGTGGGGAACATAAAAAGCGCTCCGCCAAATCAAGCATTTATGCCGCATCAAGCGCTGATTGAAACATCTCTGTAATGCTTGACGCGTAATCTGCGCGTTCTTCATTTCAATCTTTTTGCTCATGGCGCGAATCTGCCTTTTATTCTTGTTGCTATTCGGCCTCTCGCTGCCGGCCACCGCGGAGCGTCGTGACTATCAGTTGAGCCCAGGCGATGTGGTCAAGATCACGGTTTACGATCACCCGGATCTCGCCACCGAAGCGCGGCTCAACGAGAGCGGGGGCGCCAGCTTCCCCTTGCTGGGCGAGATCAAGCTGGGCGGCGGCACCGTGCAGCAGGCCGAGGCGAATATTGCGCGCGGCCTCGAAGCAGGCGGCTTCATCAAGCACGCGCAAGTCAATCTGATCGTGTTGCAGTTTCGCGGTCAGCAGGTAAACGTGCTCGGCCAAGTGAATCGTCCCGGCCGCTACCCGATCGAGCAGGCTTCCTCCCTGGCGGACATACTGGCGCTCGCCGGCGGCGTCGGCGCCGGCGGCGCGGATCAGATCGTGCTCATTCGCCGCCATGGCGGGAAAGATGAGCGGCAAATAATCGACACGCTGGAAATGTTCCTCGACGGCAAGCTTGCCAAGGATAGGGAAGTTGCGGGCGGCGACGTGATCTATGTGCCGCGCTATCCCCAGATATACATCTACGGCGAAGTGCAGCGTCCCGGCGCATTCCGGCTCGAACGCAATATGAGCGTGGTGCAGGCGCTGTTGGTGGGCGGTGGCCTCACGCAGCGCGGCACGCAGCGCGGCATTCGCATCATGCGCCGCGGGCAAGACGGGCAGACGCAAACCCTGGAAGTGGCGTTGAGCGATCTGCTCAGGCCTGATGACGTGATCTACGTCAAAGAAAGCTTGTTCTAGAACGCGAGGCCACGGTGAATTTCACGCAACTCTTACTTATCCTCAAAGCACGCTACCGCATTGTGTTGTTCGCGTTGCTGGTGACCGTCAGCACAACCCTGATCGTCAGCTTGCTGCTGCCCAAAAGCTATACCGCCACCACCACCTTGGTCGTGGATTTCAAGGGTGCCGATCCGGTGAGCGGGCTCATGCAGCCGGCGCAACTCATGCCCGGCTACATCGCGACGCAAACCGAGATCATCCAAAGCCACAATGTGGCGCTCAAAGTCGTGGATGCGCTCAAACTGACGCAAAGCCCCGTGGTTCGAGAACAGTTTGCCGAGGCGACAGGGGGGGAGGGCGATATTCGGGATTGGCTGGCGGACCGCATGCTGCGCACACTGGAAGTACAGCCCTCACGCGAATCGACACTGATCCAGGTCAATTACAAAGGCGCGGACCCGCAGTTCGCGGCGACGGTCGCCAACGCGTTTGCCCAAGCGTATATCCAAACCAATCTTGAATTGCGCGTGGAGCCGGCGCGGCTGACGACGACCTGGTTCGATGAGCAGATCAAGCAACTGCGGGATAACCTGGAACAAGCGCAGGCGAAACTGTCCGCCTATCAAAAAGAACAAGGGGTGGTGGCGTCCGACGAGCGTATCGATGTAGAGACCGCGCGCCTGGCGGAGCTGTCCAGCCAGTTCGTGGTGGCGCAAGCGCAAACCTACGATAGCGTGTCGCGCCGGAACCAGAGCCATGAAGCATTGGCGGATGTGATGAACAATCCCATGGTGCAAGGCTTGAAAGCGGATTTGGCGCGGAGCGAAACCAAGCTCTCTGAAATGGAATCCAAATACGGCAAGAACCATCCGCAGTATCAGCGCTTGCAAACCGAAGTGGATACGCTACGCGGCAAGCTGGATACCGAGATCAAGACCGCGACGCAAACCGTGTCTACCACGGCGCGCCTGTCTCAGCAGCGCGAGCGTGATTTGCACGGCGCTTTGGCCGCGCAAAAAGCACGCGTGCTGTCCACCAAGCAAAAGCGCAACGAAGTGTCAGTGCTGCTGCGCGATGTGGAAAATGCGCAGCAACTCTTCGACCAGGCCACGCGCCGCAATGGCCAAACCCGGCTCGAATCGCAGACGACCCATACCGACATTGCCGTGCTCAATCGGGCGGTTCCGCCGGTCAAACATTCCAGCCCGAAAATCTTGCTTAACCTCATGCTGTCCCTGGTCTTAGGCAGCGTTCTCGGCCTTGGGCTTGGGTTCTTGATGGAAATGATCGACCGCCGCATACGTTCGGAGCAGGACTTGGTTGAAGCGCTGGATATCCCGCTGTTGGGCGTGTTGAGCGGAGGCGAGCCCAAGCGGCGGCGTCTGCCGTGGGTCAAACTGCCCGGTGCGCAACCGGCTTAGCGTTGGCGCAACAGAATCGTTTCAAGGCATTGAGGAAAATCTATGAACATGCCCCATCACGGCGTTGCCGAGAAAATCATCGCGCGGGCGCCGGAAGCCAAAGTGGAGCAGACGCTCGGCAAGCTGCTGCTCGACGCCGGCAAGCTGGCGCCGCAAGACGCAGAGCGGGTGCTGCGTTTGCAGAAGGAAGAAAACCTGCGTTTCGGCGAGGCCGCTATCAAACTGGGACTGATTACCGAGGGTGACTTGAGCCAGGCACTGGCCCGCCAGTTCGAGTACCCCTATTTATCTTCCGGGGAAGGCGGCTTCAGTCCGGACTTGGTTGCCGCTTATCAACCGTTTGGGCCGCAGGTGGAGCAGTTGCGGGCGTTGCGCAGCCAGTTGATGCTGCGCTGGTTCGCCGCCGGCCACAAGACGCTGGCCATCGTTGGCGTCAACGCGGGCGAGGGCGCGAGCTATCTCGCCGCCAACCTCGCGGTGGTGTTCTCCCAATTGGGTGAACGCACGCTGCTGATCGATGCCGACCTGCGCAACCCGCGCCAACATGTCATTTTCAACCTGGGCAACCGGCAAGGCCTGTCGGACATGCTAGTGGGCCGCGCGTCGAATTCAGCCGTGACACGCATCCCATCCTTTGTCGATCTATCCGTGCTGACGGCGGGTGCGGTGCCGCCTAACCCAGCCGAATTGTTGTCTCGCGCCACGCTACAGATATTGCTGGAGGATTTCGCCGGGCACTACGATGTGATCTTGATCGACACACCGCCCGCGGGCATGAATGCGGATGCGCTCACCGTTGCCGCTAGGGCGGCTGGGGCAATGCTGGTGCTGCGCCAGAACCACACCCGGCTCACCGCCGCCGCTGCGCACAGAGCCCAAATGAGCGGTGCCGGCGCCGAATTGGTCGGTACCGTCCTCAATCAATTTTAGCCATGTCCGCCACGCTTCCTCTTCCTCCCTCGTTGCGTCCAAATTGGCTTGGCTTCGCCGCCGAATGGTGGCCGGTGCTGCTGGGGCTGGCGGTGTTGTTCCTCCCGACCTACGCCGATCTCAACCGGACCCTCTGGAACACCGAGGAAAACGCCCACGGCCCTATCGCGTTGCTGGTCGTGCTGTGGCTTTTTTGGTTTAAACGCCACGCCTTGTTGGCGGAGCCTCAACAAGTCAAGCCTGTGGCGGGCGGAATGCTGCTGGGTTTCGGGCTGTTGCTGTACGCCTTGGGCCGGTCGCAGGAGATACTGCTGTTCGAGATCGGCTCCGAGATGTTGATCCTGGGCGGCGCGTTGCTGATGTTGCGCGGTGTACCGGCAGTGCGGTCATTGTGGTTTCCGCTGTTTTTTCTGATCTTCCTGATCCCGGTGCCGGGCTTCATCGTCGACACCCTGACGGGTCCGCTCAAGCATTACATCTCAATCCTGGTCGAACAAGCGCTCTACGCCGCCGGCTACCCCATCGCGCGCAACGGTGTGACGTTGTCCATCGGCCCCTATCAGTTGTTGGTGGCTGACGCCTGTTCCGGGCTTAATTCCATGTTCTCGCTTTCCGCCATGGGCTTGCTGTACCTCTACCTCATGCAGCATACCAGCGTGGCACGCATCCTGATCTTGGTCGCGAGCATCTGGCCGATTGCCTTCTTCGCCAATGTGATGCGCGTCATCATTCTGGTGCTGGTTACTTATTATTTTGGCGATGAGGCAGGGCAGGGGTTTCTGCATGGCTTTGCCGGCATTCTGCTGTTTGTCATTGCGCTGCTGCTGCTGTTTGCGCTGGATGGGCTGCTTGGCCTTATCTTGCCTGATCGCGCTCGATCATCGGCGCATCCGTGACGCTCGCGCCTGCTTATTATTTCGGATGACATTCCATGAAAGCCGTTAGCCTCAAGCATCTCATCATCGGCCTGTGCATGCTTGCCGCGGCAGGTTTGGCGATGGCGCTCAAACCTACTGCCAAAATTGCCG